>JBDRKX010000117.1:0-10928 GCA_043813605.1 Elusimicrobiota bacterium
CCTGTCCAGAGCTGAAAATGTTTTTGCTGTTTCAACATTATTTTCAGCCATACCCATAACTGCTTCTATATCATCTGTCTTAATAAAACCGTCTTTATAAAGGTTTCTTATCATAAACATAGCCCGGTCATCATTAATAAAGCCTTTATACAATCCGGTTCTCCTGTCATACTTTTCAAAGATCCCTCCGGTGATCGCTTTTTTACCGGCGAAATCTACACCCGTGAGGACCTCGAACAATATTTCTGTATTTTCTTCCAGACTGTCAGCCCGTTCTTCAAGCCAGGCTGTTACCTCCTCGATTTCAGCTTTATCAGTATAACCTGCAGCTCTGACCATTTCCGGGAAATCACCTTTCAATGCCTTGAACCGGTTTATAGAGTTATATATTTCTCTTATATCAAAGTTGCTGGATTCGTGTTCCGGCGCTTTATCCACCAGCATCAGCACATGTTTTCTATACCAGTGCACAAACTTGGCAAACGAGGTTTTTGTATCAAAAGCCGCGTCATGATCAAAAACAACCGGTATTTCATTATCGTACAGATAACGGTTCTTTACATAAGCGTCATACTTGCCTATCAGCGTATTGAATACAAGTATCGCGCTCCTGGCAGGATCAGCGTCCCTTTGAACAAGTTCATCCAGTGAATAGTCCTGGGCGCGCCTTGTTAAATAGTATCCTTCTTCACTCGTCCGGACAGTCTTCAGTCTCATAATCTCTCCGGCAGAGAGTTTTCTTATTTCGACCGTATTGACCCTTCCCGCACCTATCATGTATGCAAGCAGTTCACGCCTGTAATCGTTCTTGTCTTTATGTCCCAGATAACCCTTGTCTTTTTCAAGATGTTTGGCAAGGAATATCCTGCCTGTTTCGTCACATACTTCAGGATACAGCCTGTCTTCATCTACAGGTATGTAAGAATGTTCTTTTTCTGCGGACAAATCCCGGCTGAAACTTTTCCATGAAAGCCATACCAGGTACGGTATATTCACAATATTCTGGAACACTACTCTTAATTCCACCGGGAGGACAAAGAATGTGATCGGGTTCATGATAAGCGCCCAGTAGACGAGATCCATTTTTGTAGTGCTCCATATGAGTTTCCTGAATTTGCGCCAGCCGTCACTGAAAGTCTTCACAGAGAAGACCTTGCTGATATCGTCCTGCGCCGCAATCACTGTTGCCGGGTAATTCAAAAGATGCAACACCGGCATGTATGTAACCGCCATCATGATTATCTTCGATATCACGGCTTTCACTCCTGTTCCCGGGAACAGGTATTCCAGCCCGGCATACCAGTAATGGAGCATAACACCGCCGAACGCCGCTATACGCAGGCCGCTTGTTATGAGACGCTTTCTGTCTGTTCTTCTGTAATCGCGGGCGATCTTTCTCTGCTGTACTTTCTGCGCCAGGTAATCTCCCAGAACACCGAGTCCGAATGCGGTAACGACCTTTGTAATGAGAGCATGGTCATCCAATAAGAGACTATACAGATCCCAGAGCATACCGATAGTAGTGAGAGCAGGCGAAAAACTCAACAGGACGATGCCGGAAGCCAGCATGATTCCTAACGGCACCCGGAATCTTCTTAACACTCTGTACCATCCGGCCTCTTTATTCGACCGGAATTCTTTTACTATGTATTCAGTTTTTATCTCACTGTTTCTTCTTATCAGGGCAAATGCCATTAATCTCTGCTGGTCTTTTTCAGTAAAGACTTCCAGTCCGTATGTCATCCTGAGCGCATCCGCTGCATATAGGTAATCATATATCCTGTTAACTAGCTCCTCTTTGTTGCTGTATTTTGACAGTATCGTACTGTGATATTTCTTCTCTACTTTATGTTCTTCAAGTAATCCGAGCATATCTTCTCTATCCTCCGGTATCCGTTTTCCCCTGAGAAGAAGATAACTCATTAATACCAGAACGGCCGCGGCAAAAGGAGAAACAAATATTGATAAACCTATTGCCGTAGTAATCAATCCGGCAAATGGCATCTGTATACGGCCGTCTTTATAAAATTTGCGGTTGTATGCGAGATGCATCGATACGGCACCGGCAAGCCCGAGTATGCCTCCGAGTATGGGAGACGCAAGTATCGAGAACCCGAATACCGCGCTCATTCCCAGACCTATTTTAAGAACAGCCAGCCGCTCGCGCGCAAACTTCAGCGGATTGAATCCGATGTACTCGGGTTTCTGTTTCAGGTCGAAATAGAGTTTATAGTGCAGCATGGTAAAGACCAGTGTAGACAGAAGAACGGTTCCGGCTATAAGCCCCCGGATATCCAGGCCGAATGCTGTATTCAGAAAATACGAACCGACACCGATAAAGAGTCCCTGGAAGATAAGGTTTTCCAAAGCGGCGGCTATTTCAGGAACCTTTTGTATCATCTTTTTCGGCCAGAGCGGGATAAGAGCGCGCGGCGCATGATAGAACCTCTCCAGTTCCCGCTTGAGTATCTTTCTGAAAGCGTTCGGGAGTTCTTCGAGGTTGTTGACCTGCACATTGCTATCGTAAGTCTTTTCGACATGCGTTATCCCGGCGCCTATACCGACACCTATGACTTTAACTCCCATCTTCCGCGCACGCTCAAGAGCTTCGGGCATACTTCCCGGACCGTTTCCTTCACCGTCGGTCAATACGATTATCATGTTATTGTCACCGCCGTAGCGCTGAATATCATCCAGAGCGGCGTTAAGCGCTGCCACATCGTGAGTAGATCCTATTTTACCTATGGTTTCCTGCATCTCCATGAGCAGTTCGTTCTTCTGCTGTATCGTATAGGTCATTGTCCTGAGACCCTTCTCTATCTGGTTCTTGAATCCCTTATGTAGGAACGTCTCTTCACCGAAAGCTCTTATATTGTAATCGATCTGCAGGTTCGTAAGAATATCTATGAACCCTCTTGCAGCGCGAAGCGCATACTTCGCGCGTTCGCCGTCCATACTGCCGCTCGAATCCATAAGAAGCGTGATCTTCATCGAACGTTTTGTAGGAATAACCTTGCTCATCCAGAACCTGAGATTATAGAAACCGGCAGCGGCCGATTCCATGAACCGGTTCCAGTCTATTTCTTTACCGCGTGACTGGCCAGTGAGCCATTTAGGATTACTGTCTTCCCTTATCAGGTTAGCCATCTCTCCGCTGAGTGAATTCACCCACCTATTATCCTCGTATGCCAGTTCCTGGTAAAGGTTCTGCTGTTCCTTGATACGCTGCTGTTTTTCCATGTACCTTTCGAGCTTTTCTTTTGCTGTGAGCGGCCTTTCCGAATCGGCTTCCTTTCCGTCTTTCTTATCCTGTTTGCCCTCGCCGGCCTCTTCACCCGGATCAGCAGGCGTTTCTTCGCCCTTCTTGTCTTCCTCGAACTTATTCCATTCTGGAGAATCCTGTTTGGTCTTATCATCCATATCTCCCAGGTTTTTCTTCAGCTCTTCCTGCAGTTTCTGTTTAATATCTTCCGGAAGATCATCTAAGTCGACCTTTCCGTCGCCGGCATGGCCCTTCTTCCCCTGTTTCATCTGTTCCGGCTTGCCTTCCGGCTGTTCACCGGTTTCCTCGGATTTTGACTCTTCATCCATCATCTCTTCAGCGCGTTCTTCCAGCAGTTTCTTATAGACCGGTAATATCTTCTCGTTTATTATCTTTGCCGCTTTCCTGGAATGCGCCATTTTTACAAACCTTGACGGATTCTTATCTGCGGTGACACTGCCGTCTTCGTTCTGCTGCATCGGTATTGTAGTCTCGACAGCTTCCAGTAAACCTTCCGTGACACTTTCCAGTTTTTCATAAAGCGGGTCATCTTCTCCGATTATAGGCGGTATCTTGTGATTGTTACCCATGTAGACCAGGGCCCTGGCGAACCTTATATGCGCGGGTTTACCTTCACCCATAAGGGAATCCAGCCATTCCATATCATCCCACTTGTACTGCGCATCAATATATTTTCCGTATCCGGATCTCAGTAGTCTTGCCCAGAACTCGACCCTGGGATCTTCTACGGCATTAAAAAGGTAATAGGTCAGTGAATCGGCAAAAGGAAGCCATGCCTGATAAAAAGTACCGAACCGGTGCATGCTCTCATGGATAGCTGTACCGAGTATCGATTCCAGGCTGTTATTTACAAGCATCGGAAGCGGATACGTAAACACATCAGTTGCAGGATTATGGCTCCATACAAGACCCGGCCGCACTTTTATCGGTTTGCCTCCTAATGACTGAGCCATCATAGTGAACTGTTTGACCTTGTAATGCACTTCTTCCCTGAGTTCAGGATCGATGCTCATCTTCTCTATGATCTCTTCTGTTTTAGCCTTGATAGCTTTTTCTTCTTCAGGAGTCAGGCCGTATGCCATCTTCGGCGCTTTATCAGGCACCTTGGTAAGACCGCCCAGCTGACGGCGTATATTTTCCCGAAATTCTTTCGGGATACCCATTTTTTTCATCACATCTTCAGCCTGTTCCTTAAGTTTCTCTCCTTCTTCGGCGCTCAGAGCTGTTTTTTCTTCCGGTCCCGCAGTTATTTCTTTCACCCCATCCTGCGGTTTACGAGCAAGTTCCACCAGGCCCGTTTCTTTTGCGAACTCAATGGCATCCTGCATGGATATAAACAATTCATCCTGCTGTTTATACCCGTCGACATTTACCATCCTTTCGCCCCTGTCGACCATCTCCTGTACTTTATAACCCCTGCCTTCAACATACTTGTCTATCCGGTACGCCGGTATATTCACACCTTCAGGGACACCGAAAAGTACAGCTCCTTCGGGGTATATGCTCTTCTTGAATTTTTTAGTGCTGGCCCTGTAGATCTTTTCTCTTGCAGTCTGCAATACAGTCATGTCATCAAACAGGTCTTCTTCGCTCATAATACCTTTTATTTCCGTCCATACATCATTATCTTCATCAAACTCTTCTACCGTATATCCTATCCCCTGTTTATAACCTGTTACCCTGTACGCAGGAACTTTACTTATGCTGCCGTTATAATAATCCTCGATACTTGCAGGAGGTTCGCCTATACCCCATACCCTGTCACCGGGTTTATATATACCTTTATAATCTTCATCGGTAAACATCCGCAAACCTTTCCAGAGGTACATAACTATATCCATTTCTTCTTCGGGGCTCTTCTCTTCAACCCACCGCTCTATGAACCTGTTGCGGAAAGGTACGGGAAGTTCGTTACGGCCCACTGACATGCGGCCCCGGCCCATTATCGGGTTCATGGTAGTGAACAGTCTGAAATCATCATGTATCTTCACCGCGGCACCCGTCACAGGATTAGTAAAATGACCCTCGTCTATCCATTCGCTTATCACTTCAACAAGTCCGGGATCCATGAAGTTCACTTCCTCAAGCACAAGGCACCAGCCGCGGGTCATCGCCTTTATCAGCACTCCCTCCTCGTATTCCAGACGGTGTGTCGACGGGTTCATCCGCCAGCCGCCCACAAGACCGCGCAGCGTGTTATCGCGCATGTTCTCAGAATGATAAGCCCAGCCCAGAAGACGGCAGAGATACTCTATCCCGTCACTCTTACCGCTCGCCGCCTGGCCTATCAGAGATACAGGCCGGCGCGCATAACGGAACCCTTTGAGCATGACACGCATATCGTCAAGCGTTGATTTAACATGCGCAAGGTCAATATCTTCGGCAAGCGGAACCTTTCCGGGATCCAGTACTTCCCGGAAAGGCCCCGTAGTCTTAAGCCCGTCCAGTTCAACATAACTGCCTTCATCTATATCTAATACGAGAGACGGCCTTTCCGGAGGCGCGCGGTCGAAATATATAAGGAACTGCGATTTCAGCGTTTCGAGGTTCTCGTTATCGCGCCTGAGTATTCCGGCGAATTCATCCCATGTCTCTTTCATGAATATATCTTTTATCGCTCCCGGAGCCCTTATGCCGCCTCTTTCTACTCTCTCGTTAACCGCCCTTAATATGTTCTCCAGGTTTCTCAATGTGAATCTGTAAGGCTGTTCTCCTTCAAAACCGTTAAAATTGTTCGCCTGCATCAGGGTATCAACCGCTTCTCTCAATTCTGCAAGGTTCTCAAAGTCCTCGAATCTCAGGCTGTCTACATCATGTCCTTTTTGCAGTATCTGCGCCGTTTCTCTTGCAGTATACGGGAACGTAAAATGCACTTCCATCCGGCTCTCAAATGCTTCGCTGAAAACGTTCCTGCCGACATCGCTTGAAAGGTTACCTGCAGCGAATATCATACCTCCATTGTCTTTAGGCTTGATACGCCGGCCGTCCATTTCAAGGTAGCCTTTTGAAAGCAGACCGTACAGTATCCCGAGCGCCTCCTCCCTTGCAAGATTTATCTCGTCAAGAAGTATCCAGTGCCCGGCTTCCAAAGCTTCAAGGAACGGCGCTTTCTTGAATTCCAGCACTATTCCGCCGCCTTCCAGAAGGTATCCCAGGCTCCTGACAAGTTCGCGGGTATATTCTTTCTGTGCGCCTTTTCTGTAGAGTATATCCTCAACTATCTCTTTGGTTTCCGCTACGGATATCATCTTGTCCGCCTTCTGAGGCAAAAGGTCCGTTACGGCTTTCTGTATATCAAACCACTCTCCCGCTTCCATCTTCTCTATTATGATCTGAAGCGCTGTCTCGTAATCTATATCAAGCCCTTTAGGCTGATGATGCCCTATGAGGTCAAGTTCATCCATAGAAGAGTTGACCTGTACGCGCGTAAACTTTTTACCTACAAGCGCGGCCGCATATCTTACAAGAGATGTTTTCCCGGTAGATGTCTGACCGAGCCATAGAAGCGTGTTCAGTTTTTCCCGGGATGATGCGAAGAACAGGTCTATTAACCGCCTTGCCGTTTCAGGTGATTCGACTATAGCGGCCTGGCTGAACTCTTCTTCGGATATCTCCCCAAGAATAGGCTGTTTCACGACGACATCGCCGTTTACAACACCTTCAACAACTTTTCTTTTTTTACTAATCCTTATCTTATAAGGAGACATACTGGTTACTTTTCTGTCAGCAAGCGCGCTGTCGAGTTCGCTCTCAAACCGGCCGCGGTTATACGCAATAACAGCTGATATCGTTTCATTATAACCCAGCTTGAGTATGTTTCTATAGAACGGTACGAGCATCTCAAATGCCGCATTACGGATCTTTACGGAAGTATTTGTAAGGTATCCTTCAAGTATATCTATTTTGGCAGGATCGAGTTTTTCGTTTTCTGCAAGTCTTATGTATATCTTACCCAATGCGCTTACTACCTCTTCATGCATATCAAACGGGCCGCGCCTCAACTTGTTCTCCAGTATAGATAGCTTTCTCTGGTCAAAGACCCCCCTGTCAATGAGTTCAAGATATATTTTCTCAAGGGCCCGGACTACATAGATCCTTACCATCACGGCAGAATCTTCAATATTATCTTCCAGAAGCGCCAATTTGCCGAGTTCCAGGTCCTCGTGTTCAAGGAGTTTCAGATAAAGGCTGCCTATAGCTTTAACGAGCTCTGAACGCACTTCCCCTTCTGAGGATTTAAAAAGGTCTTCCAGCAAGGTGATCTTTGCATGATCCAGCATAGCGTTACTAAGAAGTTCCATATATATTTCCGAGACAGCGATAACAGCCGCTTTTCTCACAGTATCTATATCATTAGTAAGCTTATCTTCCAGGAGAGCGAGTTTTGAAAGCACATGCTCTATTTCCCTTTCCCCGATCAGCCTGAGATATTCTCTGCCGAGCGCCGCCGTCGATGCTTCGCGTATTACCCATTCGGGATGATCGAGTTTTTCTTCAAGTTCATCCTCGCTGATCCGGCCGTTACTGACCAGTTCGAAATACAGGTCCTGCAGAACACTTTCTGCCAGTCTACTGGTATGCCAGTTGGCGTTCTTTATCCTTAATTCAAGTTTTTCCAACTTATTCATATCGAATCTGCCGTCAGCAATGAGTCTCATATATATTATATGCAGCGCCCTGAATGCGGCTTCTCTTATATATGAAGATAAGAGCTCGTTTTCTTCATTGAGCATTGATTCGATCTTATCTATGCTCACCATATCCTGCATACCGTTTTGCAGAAGTTCCAGGTATACAACACCGAGTATATTGACCGCAGCTTCGCGTACCTGCCATTTCCCGTCAGAAAGTTTATTCTCCAGCGCAGTGAGCCAGTCACGCTCAAATGACCTGTTTTCAATATATTTCCTGTATATTCCGGTAATTGCATTAACAGCCGCCTGCCGGACATCCGTATCACTGTTTCCGAGCAATTCGATCAGTATATCGAGTTTGTCAGCATCCAGTGCTCCCTTTTCAAAAAGAATGGAATATATACTGTCAAGTGCTTTAATCACCTGCACTTTGACCCTGAAATTATTTTCCTTGCCGGCAATTATCTGCTCCAGGAGCAGTAGCTTTTCATTTATATTTTCCAGCT
This sequence comes from Elusimicrobiota bacterium, assembly GCA_043813605.1. GTDB lineage: Bacteria > CG03 > SLGR01 > SLGR01 > JBDRKX01 > JBDRKX01. The sequence continues at coordinate 8,424 of JBDRKX010000117.1, forward strand.
TTCCTTTCTCAATAAGACTTGAATATAATTTACCGAGACTTCTTGCAGCAGCAGCAGTGACCATGACCGGTTCACTATCGAGCATCATTTCGATATTCTCCAGATCTTCCGCTTTAAATATACCCTGATCGATCATCTTAAGGTATATATCTGACAGCGCCATGACGACATCCGCGCGCGCCAGACCGTTCATATCGCCTGTGAGCATTGAGAGCAGTTTATTCAATACACTCCTGTCGAATTTATCTCCTTTTACTTCTATCTGTTTTTCATATATCCTTCCCAGCGCTCTTACTGCAGCTTTTGCTATCGTATCCATAGCTTTGAGCTGTTCTTCCAGCTTTCCGAGATCAGGTTCTTTGCCGTTTGCGATCTGCAGTATATATCCCTCTGTCAGGTAATCTATGAGCCTCAACTTTTTATCGGCACTCCGTTCCTGTCCCCATATATCATGCTGGCGGTCTATTTCTATAAAAAATTCAGGAAAAAGGTACGCAAGTTTCAGTATATTGGCTTCCCGAACTGATTCTGCCTTAAAATTAAGACCGACCGCTATTTTTTTTATTTCCGCTTTAGATTCATCATCGAGCTGGTATTCGGGACTGTCTTTTGAAAGATACATGAGAAGGCCGCCTATAGGCCCGAAATCATTTATGTACGCAGATATATCGCTGTCTGTTTCCCCGTATATCATCTCTAGATTGGTCTTACCGGTATCTGTTGCAGTTTCAAGCTCTTTGTCAAAATTCATCGAATTTGACGAGACTATTTCCGAAAGTTTCTTTGTACTGTACAGCTCTTCATAGATCGGTTTCAGCAGGGACAGCGCTTTCAGCCGGACATCCGGGACCGTATTTGTCAGCAGGTTTTCATGATACTGCAGCCGGTCCTGGTCAAAAGAATCCTTCTGCTGATCAAAGAGTTTGGAATAGATCCTTCCCAGCGCATCTATAACTGCCAGGGACCTGCCGGCTCCCCTTGTAATAATATTTTTCAGCATAAGACCTATCCAGTATTCTTCGAACACCTGTTGTTCTATAAGTCTTACATATATATCTCCGAGCACGGTAAAAGCCGTATCGTGTACACCGAACGCGGTATCAAGTACACCGAACTCCAGGTCTTCTATGTTCTTGAGTTTTTTCCTGTCAAAAGTTCCGGTATCGATCTGTTTTAAATAGACCCTTCCAAGAGCTTCCAGCGCTGCTTTACGGACATTCAGACCGGTATCCTTCAGCCTGCTTTCAATTAAAGAAAGGTCAACCTCATCGTACCGGCCGGTTTCTATAAATGCAGCATATACATGAGACAATGCGATCATCAGCATTGCATCCAGATCGTCATCTTCACCGATCAAGTTTTTCAGTTTTTCTGTTCCCTCAAATCCTGCTTGAACATTTTTCTCTATAAATCCGGCATAAATATTACCGAGAGCTAAAGCCGCCGCCTGGCGCTCACTGTTTTTACCTTTTGCCAGTATACCCTCGAGAGTTTTCACATCGGCACTCCCATTGATCACCATTTGTGTATATACTTTTCCTTGAGACCTGACAGCTTCCTTTTTAACTGTATTGTCTTCATCATCAAGCCTTTCAGAAAGTTTATCATTACCGGCTTCTGTCATCGGCCTATCCAGGTAAAGAATACCGGCTACCCTTACAGCTATCTCCCGCACGGCAGCATCATGGTGTGTCAGCTTTTCTTCAATTTCTTCTATCGGGAGTTTTCCCTGTCTGATTAACTCCGCGTAAAGCTCAGTAAAAACATCGGTTACAGCCGGCCGGATATCCTCGTTCCAGAAATCCAGTTTTCTCTCCACGGCACGGAGTCTTGCCACATTGAATTCTCCTGTTCCGATAAGTTCGTAATAGACACGGCCCAGAGCGCGGATAACCATTTCTACGATTTCCGGCTGTGTCTCCTTTTTGATCATCGCCTCCATAGAATACATCCACGCGCTGTCATAATTACCGCGCCGTATATGTTCGGCTAATATTGTTCCGGAAGCTCTTATCGCTGATCTCCTGATATCATCTTCCTTATGTTTGAGCAGTTCTTTTATCTTCGGATGCTTATATCCGATATAACCGAGCGTATCTACCAGCCTCACTGTTCCTTCAATGCCCAATCCGTCCCAAATATCTACCTGTTTTTCAAGCTCTGTAAAAAGTGCCGGAAATTCGACAGCCAGTTTTATCAGACCCTTACTATTTACCGTATTATCCGGTGAACTGAGATCTATTGCAATTTTTTCTATTTCCAGATGTATTCTTTCTTCCAGTTTTTCATCTAAAGTATTGCGGGAAAGATACATGATAAGACCGCCGGCAGCGCCGTATTGTGTCAGGTAATCGCCTATATCGCTCTCTATTTCATTGAATATCTCTTCAAGTGCGACATTATGTATTTTCATCTTATATATCATCGTCTTTATCCTGGCAGCGTCTTCGGGCGTATTCATCCTGAGGAAATAGACCTCCCTCAACGCCCAGGCAAACGCTTCTG
>JBDRKX010000118.1:0-11972 GCA_043813605.1 Elusimicrobiota bacterium
AGGGGTTTAATACGAGGATAAAGTTAACTATCAGGAAAGCGTGCGGATTCAGGACTTTTAATGTGATAGAGCTGGCGCTGTATCACACGTTAGGCGCACTGCCGGAGCCTGAAGTTACCCATAGATTCTGGTGAAGAGCCTAATTTTTTTCAGAAGTTCATCCGGGTCAAACGGTTTTGTGATATAAGCGTCCGCTCCGGTTTCCATTCCCCAGAACCTGTCGCTCTCATCCGATTTTGCGGTTAAAAGTATTACGGGGATGTGTTCCAGCGTAGGATCGGCCTTTACCTGCCTGCATACCTGGAGCCCGTTGGGAGGAGGCATCAGAATATCGAGTATTGCCAGATCCGGGTTATTTTCGTTTATCAGGCGCAGGGCATCTTCTCCTCTTTCCGCTTCATAAACTTCATAGCCGGCATATTTAAGCCTGTCGCTGATCAGCAGCCTTATATTGACATCATCTTCAGCTAAAACAATTTTTATTGCATCTTTATTCATAATTTATCCTTTGCCTGCTATCTTCTTCTTTATATATTATGTGAAACCCGATACTTCCGCAAGTCTTTTCTCTGCGGACACATCTATATGGTCCGTTATGCTGATTCTATTCCTTAGATATCGTTCAAAGCATGGGAATTCTTTCCGGGGCAGGATATCCCTCTGGCCTGGTCTTCCCCGATGCTGTTATTCTTTAACCGGTATAAAATGGTGTATAAAAAAACAGAGCCCGGAAAAATCAGAAATACGCAGAAAACCCAGACAAGAATAATCCCTGTCTGGTACTTAGAAAATAATGCTGTGTTTATAAATGTCGGAAGAAGTACAAGAGAATATAATTGTGAATCCATTAATTTATCTCCATTTTAATCAGTGCCACTGGTTTTCTTCATCCTTGTAATAATTTTTATCTTCATGATAGGTATCAGTTGAATCACCGGTTTCATATTCCATTTCTTCAATGTCTTCCCCGTATTCTCCGGTTTCCCCGGCTGATTTTTCTGTTTCGTATTCCATGACTGAAGAATCATACTCCGGTTCATCATGCAGTATAGTTTTTTTAGCGCATCCGGAAATCATGACTAAGAATGCCAGTAGTAAGATATTTATATTGTTCCTACCCCCGGTCTATTAATTTATTTCCAGTCATCATTTAAAATATTGCCGTCATAATTATCTTCATTAATGGTATCAGTCGAAAAATGTATCCCGTCTATACCGGCAGTATCATTTTTTACTCCGTACCTACCGGCAATATCTTCATTATCCTTGCCTTCGTAATAGCATTCTGTTCCCGGTTTATACACAGGACAGGTGCCTGATTTGACCTCAGTCCACGATGGAGAAGAATCGTCTTCTTTATTTATATCCGGGTTGTTATCACAGCCGGTAAATATCAGAAATATGCAAATAATAAGTGATTGAATAATAATTTTTTCCGTTAATTCTTTCATGTTTATACCAGTTTTACTTTAATAATAAGGTCTCCCTTATGATCGCATGTAGAACAAGTTTCACCCAGGCCCTTTAATCTCATTTTTTGTCCGTTTTTTGTCCCGCGGTTTATCTTAAGATTAATTGACCTGCCGTCGCTTAACTTGAATTTAACCTTGCCGCCGTGTTGCGCGATATCTTTAGTGATATTTATCACGGCGTTAACATCGGTATCGATTCTCCTGTTCTTTACGGGTTCATTGAATCGAAATACCGAATGCGCGCCGGCATTACCTCTATGAGCTGAATTCATACCTCCGAATATATCGCCTAAATCATCGAAAAACACATACCTGTCGAACCCTTTTTCATGATGATGCCCCCCTTTCCCTGCAGCATTGCGGAAATGTTTCATCAGGTCATTGAAATCAAATCCTTCCTGCGAAGCAAAGTCTCCCGCTTCAGGACCGCTCCTGAATACATATGAACCTTTTCTATAGTCATCGTATTCTTTCCGCTTCTGGGGATCGCCAACAACATAGTAGGCGGCTGCGATCTCTTTGAATTTCTCTTCGCATTCTTTTTTTTTCCCGGGCGGACACCTGTCAGGATGATATTTTAGCGCGAGTTTCCTGTATGCCGATTTTATTTCATTCTGGGGAGCAGTTTCTTTAACTCCCAGTACAGCGTAATAATCTTTATCCTCCATAAATATGTCTTTTTTTTCGTTTCTTTATATTTCTATTTAGAAAATAATCCTTTTATCTTCCGGATGAGTTCGTCTGTGCCTGCGGATTTATCGTGGTATCCATCCGCCTGCGGCATTAGAAGCTTCTGTTCATCAACCAGTTTTACGCTTACTATCATCACTTTTGAAGGCATTCCTTCAGCCTTTATCGTATCAATTACATGAAACGGCCCCCCGGGCATATTAATGTCTAAAAGAACAAGTTCCGGTTTTTTGTTTCTTAACATAATAACTGCCTCTTTTGCGTCATAGGCCTCGATTACTTCAAAACCTTCCAGTTCAAGGATTTCCCTGTACATGTCCCTTATCTTTTTTTCATCATCCGTAATAAGCACTACTGTTTTATTCATGTATACCGCCTTTTCAAAAAGTTATCTCACAATACTATTACATTCTGTTTACCATTAAGTTATTATTAAATTTATATTATAAAACTCTAATCTCTATAAATCTAAGAGGCCAATCCAGCGCCGAAAAACAGCAGGCCTTTATCTTCTCCTGTTCTATTTCATTTCTTCTTCAAGTTTGTTTATTCTTTTTTTAAGATCTTTAAGTTCTTTGCCTGTTGCGATATCTGCCTCTTTTAAAAGTTTTGCGACTTCCTCGCGGATAAGTTTTTCAAGAGTTTTCCTGGTTTCCTTTCCTTTTTCAACCAGACGGCTGATAATTTCTGACGATTCGTCTCTAGCCACTTCACCTTTGGATATGAGTTCATTTACAAGCTCTTCAGCTTTATCTTTAGTAAATGCGAGAGCGCCTATACCCAGCAAAAGAATTTTATTAACGTTATCTTTCATTTTTTACCTCCTGTTCTACAATCTCCCCGACCTTATTATTGCTATTACAAGGCCGATTCCCAAAATACTGGCAATTAAATACCCCACAAACCCGAACAAGGAAATACCTAACACTAACGGCCCTTCTTTGTGTACGGCAATGATTATAGATGATCCTATTATGACTGCCGCTGTTATCATTCCGGCTGTCAGCCTGTTGGACACCTTATCGAGCGCTTTTATAAGATTCTCCAAACCTATATGTTTAAATTCGATTTCAAGCGTTCCTGATTTGAGTTTCACGAGTATTTCCCTTAACTGCCCCGGCAACTCGCTTGTAAGCCTGTATACGTCATTGCCCAGCAGTCTCAATCTCAGACCTAATCTTTTTAAGCTGTATCTTTCGGCGACTAAGGTTTTTATTTGAGCCGACGTAGCTTCAGTTACATTTATATCATCATCCAGTGCCCGGGCAATCGTTTCCGCTGTCAGCACGGCTTTTCCTACAACCGCATAAGCCGGATGGATTACGATACGGTATCTTCTTATAATATCAAAAAGGTCCAGCAGGGCTTTTCCCGTAGATATTTCTTTTATGGGAACTCCTACATACCTTTCACTGACTTCCATAACATCCCTTATAAGGGAATTTTTATCCACCTCTCCGTCTAATTCTCCCAGGGCAAGCACTTCCTGCATGATCCATTCCGGCTCATTCGAATACAGAGCTTGCAGAAGATCTATCATATGATACCGCATTGAGGGGCCTAGCCTGCCTATCAAACCGTAATCAAGATAAGATATTTTTCCTTCAGGCGTATATAGCAGATTTCCGGCATGAGGATCAGCATGGAATATACCGTCCTGAAGAACCTGTTTTACCAGTATGCTTATTAAGAGCCTCGCGATCCTGGCTTTTTCATCATCATCCATACAGCACTCGTCAATAGGTTTCCCTTCAATAAATGACATTACAAGCACGGTTTCTGAGCTCAGGTTTTTAAACGGCTGAGGGATTACGACTTCATTTATACCTTTATGATTCTGCCTGAACCGGTCCAGGAGCATAGCTTCCCTTTCAAAATCCAGCTCTCTTTTCAGGCTCACGGAAAACTCATCTACTATCCGTTTAAGCTGGATCATCTTTGCCCATTCGGATTTCCTTTCAATAAAATCCGCTGCTAATGATATAAACCTTATATCAGAGCTGATCTCTCTTTTTACACTCGGTTTCTGTACTTTGACTGCAACTTTTATGCCGTCGGAAAGGACAGCGCTGTACACCTGGGATATAGAAGCTGATGCTACAGGAGTCTCATTAAACTCCCGGAACAGTCTTCTCCAGTCACTACCGAGACTTTTTATTATAACGGGCTCAATTACTTTAAAATCTTCGGCGGTTACCTCATCCTGCAGCTTGGAAAGTTCTTTTATATATTCTGCGGAGACTATGTCGGGCCTTATGGAAGCGAACTGGCCTATTTTGATAAATGTAGATCCAAGCTCTTCCAAAGCCATCCTGAGACGCGCTGCTCTTGAAAATTTAAGCTTGCTTTTATCTGTCTTTTTTCCTGTTCCCGTAATAAACGGCAGATTTTGAAAAAGCTCTCCGAATCCGTATTTTACAAGAATTCCGGCTATTTCCTTCAACCGTACCAGCCCGTCTTTGCCTATTTGAGCAAAATCTAAAGTCATCACTTCCTGTTTTTTCTAATTATTTTTTTCTGTATCTCACTATCAACATTCCTTTCGCACCTTCGCCGCGATCTGCCGGTCCGTCATTTTGTCAGTTGTTTCAATTGTAATTTCACCTTTAATTGCCGATTTATTTTTAATACGCTTTTCTAATTCCTGTTTTGCCTCTCCCGGACCGAAGATATGAAGAGAGCCGGCATTCTTTATACTTGAAATTACTTCATCATAATACCTATTTAAACTCAACGTGAAATGCCTGTCTATCTTATCTTCAGGAATGATATCACCGGCATAATTTTTTGACCGCGATCCGCCTGTAGCCCGGGAAGGTTTTGCAAGATCAGATTTTATCTCCTTTATCTCCTCTTTTTTATCAGTGATAGTCACTAACACGGCTTTTCTATGATCGATCCATACGCCTGTTTTTGTTTTCATAATTATTTTTCCTTTTATTTTGTTTAGTTGTTTCTCTTTTTTCCTGACACCGCTATTACAACCCTGCGGTTTTTCGCTTTGCCTTCTTCGTTAGCGTTATCAGCAACAGGCCTGAATTCACCGTATCCCACCGCAGCGAGCCGTTCCGGGTGAGCGCCTTCTTTTGAAATTACATAGTGCAGCACCGAATGCGCGCGGCTGGAAGACAGCTCCCAGTTAGACTTGTATTTACCCTGGAATTTCTGCGCTATAGGCACATTGTCCGTATACCCCTGTATCATTATATCCCGGTCTGGGTATCTCATCAGAACCTTCCATATCTCATCAATTATCTGCTGCCCTTCGGATGTCAGCCTGATGCTCCCTGAAGTAAATAAAATAGCGTTGGGCAGGGTGATAGTTGTCATGTCTCCCTTTTCCTGTATCAGTATCTGTTCCTTCTGTTTCATATCGGATATCTGATTCCACAGGTCTTTTGCCAGTTGATCCTGTTCAGCAATCACCTGGTCCTTCTGAGTGATCATCTTCCTGGTGCCGCCGCAGCCCGCCAGAAGAAAAGAAACTCCCACAATGAAAATAATACTTTTGTTAATCATTTGTTTTATCTCCTTACTTAATACTTTAAAATCATATTCTTCTTTTATTTTGTAACGCCTGACACCGTTATTACAACCCTGCGGTTTTTCGCTTTGCCTTCTTCTGTAGCGTTATCCGCAACAGGCTTGAATTCTCCGTATCCCACCGCAGCGAGCCGTTCCGGGTGAGCGCCTTCTTTTGAAATTACATAGTGCAGCACCGAATGCGCGCGGCTGGAAGACAGCTCCCAGTTAGACTTGTATTTACCCTGGAATTTCTGCGCTATAGGAACATTATCCGTATGCCCCTGAAGCATTATGTCACGGTCTGGGTATTTCATAAGAACTGTCCAGATCTCGTCAATTATCTGCTGCCCTTCGGATGTCAGCTTGATGCTCCCTGAAGTAAATAAAATAGCGTTGGGCAGGGTAATGATTGTCATATTATCTTTTTCCTGGATCAGCACCTGTTCTTTTTGTTTCAGTCCGGCAATCTGTTTTCTTAGATCATCAGCCAGTCTGTCTTTCTGTTTCAACTGGCCGCTTGACTCTGATTTAAGCTGGTCTATGCTTTTCTGAAGCCGGACGATTTCACTGTTCTTTTCCGTAATCAATTGTTCGTTATCCTTCTGCATCTGAGCTATTTCCTGTCCCCGCTCAGTAATCATCTGGTCCTTCTGAGTGATCATCTTCCTGGTACCGCCGCAACCCGCCAGAAGAAAAGAAACTCCCACAATGAAAATAATACTTTTGTTAATCATTTGTTTTATCTCCTCCTTCTTATCCTTCTATAACTTTTTTATATTTCCCATATAAACAACCTAGCGAACCTGCCTATGAAACATTTTATTCTTCAAGACCCGACTTTTATATCTTTCTCAGCATTATACCAGTCCTCTTCATGATGCCCATTTACGCATCCCCTTGCAAGATATTTATAATAGGCCCTTTGTCTTATCTCGTCTACATTAGCAGTTATAGTTTTTGTTCTTTTCTTACTTGCCGGATTCTTATTGACTGACCGGCCCGTTACGGTTTTAGACTTGCTTATTGAACTTTTAATTTCTTCTGTTAACTTTCTACTTTTTACTGGCATAATAATCCTCCCTTTTTTGTTATACACAATTTACCCAATATTTCTGTCAATCTGATATATATCCGTTTTCATTCATTTTTTTGCTGGAACAGATTGTGGCGTCACCCTGTCTATATCCATGGGTATCAATACTATCTCGATCCTTCTGTTTTTCATTCTCCCATCTACCGTATCATTTGTATCAATGGGTTTGGTATCGGCATATCCGGCTACCGAAATGAATTTTGGGTCAATACCCGCTTTGTCTATCAGATATCTGGCTATATTTGTTGCCCTGGCTGTTGAAAGTTCCCAGTTTGTAGGATATTTGCCCTTCAATGTAGCACCGATCGGCACATTATCAGTATGGCCTTCAATACGGATCTGTTTATCCTTAATTTTTGCTAAAATATTCCCGACACGGTCCAGAACCTGTTTGCCTTCTTTCTGGACTTCAGACTCTCCCAGAGGGAACATCAGTTTATCTACAATGTTTACCGATAACTTGTCTTTTAACTGAGTTATTTTTATCTGGCCGTCCGTTACTTCTTTTTCCATATCCTGGACAAGATTCTCATATGTTGACTTTAGTCTGCCGATCTCGTCTTCTTTTTCTTTTGATACCGCATCTATACTTTTCTGGAGCTCTATATTCCTGGCCTCTGCGGCAGCCAACTGCTTTTTAAGCGATAATACAGTACTTTCCTTCTCCTGTTTACTTACAGTAAGGTCAGCGATTAGTTGGTCTTTTTCGGTTTTTTTCGCTTCCAGCGCTGAGATGAGATTACTGCTGTCTTTTTGCAGATTCGCATATTGCTCTTTCAGTTCTGATCCTTCGACTTCAATCCTCTGTCTTTCAGTAGATATTGTTTCTACGCTTTTTTCAGCTTCCTTCAGTTTTGATACAAGTTCGTACTTCGTGTCGGCAAGATTCTCTACTTCGACTACTTTCATCCGGTACTTTCCGGCTGAAACGCAGCCGCTTACTAAAACGCACAATAATCCTACGGCTAAATAATTGATACTTCTCATCATCGTCCTCCTTTTTACACTGCGATTATTAATACTCATCCATACCGCCTTGCGGCATCTGATAGTTCTTTTTCTCTTCCGGTTTGTCAGTTATAAGGCATTCTGTTGTCAGCATGACAGAAGCGACTGAAGCTGCATTCTCAAGGGCTGTTCTTACGACTTTAGCCGGATCTACTATGCCCTTTGCGACCATATCAACATACTCGCCTGTTTCAGCGTCATACCCTGTGCCTTTTTTTGATGTTCTTATCCTGTTTACTACTATTGAGCCTTCCTCTCCTGAATTTACTGCAATCTGTCTGACAGGTGCTTCAAGCACGCGTTTTACGATATTAATTCCCACATTCTCATCCTCATCTTCCCCCGTAACATCTTTTAACGAATCAATAGCGTTCAGAAGCGCCACTCCCCCGCCGGCCACTATACCCTCTTCTACAGCAGCGCGCGTAGCGTGCACGGCGTCCTCTACTTTGAACTTCCTTGACTTCATCTCTGTCTCCGTGGCGGCTCCTACTTTTATAACAGCTACTCCGCCGGATATCTTGGCGAGGCGTTCTTCAAGCTTTTCCCTGTCGTAGTCTGAATCTGTGTCTTCTATCTGCTTCTTGATCTGTTTTATTCTCGCTTCAATATCGGTCTTTTTTCCCGCGCCTCCCACTATAGTGGTATGCTCCTTATCAACAGTAACTTTCTTTGCCTGCCCCAGTACATTCAGTTCCGCCTTTTCAAGATTAATACCGAGTTCTTCCGAGATCACCTGCCCCTTTGTCAGCACAGCGATATCTTTAAGCATTTCCTTTCTCCTGTCACCGAATCCGGGAGCCTTTACAGCAATGCATTTAAGCGTTCCCCTTATCTTGTTGACTACCAGTGTAGCCAGGGCTTCACCTTCCACGTTTTCGGCTATCATAAGAAACGATTTACCCGATTTGGCAATCTTTTCCAGTAAAGGAAGAAGATCTTTCATATTTGATATTTTTTTATCGGTAATCAGTATATATGGTTCTTCGAGTTCGGCCTCCATACGCTCTGCGTCTGTTACAAAATAAGGAGACAGGTATCCCCTGTCGAACTGCATCCCTTCCACAACCTCAAGCTCTGTAGAAGCGCTTTTGCCTTCCTCAACAGTTATGACTCCGTCTTTCCCGACCTTCTCCATAGCGTCCGCTATAAGCTCGCCTATCTCTTTATCGGCAGCCGCTATAGTAGCGACCTGCGCTATCTCTTCGCGTGTCTTGATTTTCTTGGAACTTGAACTTATATACCCCACCACTTTTTTCACAGCCTTGTCTATTCCTGTCTTTATGTGCCTCGCGTTTGCGCCTGCTGTTATATTTCTGAATCCCTGCTGGATCATGGACCTTCCCAGCACTACAGCCGTAGTTGTTCCGTCGCCAGTGACGTCATTTGTCTTTGACGATATCTCCTTTAAAAGCTGAGCGCCCATGTTCTCGAACTTGTCTTCCAGCTTGATCTCTTTCGCTATGCTCACTCCGTCAGACGAGATAGTCGGCGCTCCGTAACTCTTGTCAATTATCACCTGGCTGCCCTTTGGCCCGAGTGTGATCTGAACAGCGGCGGCGAGTTTTAACGCGCCTTTCAATAGAGCCTGCGATGCGTCATCCTTAAATTTCAACTGCTTTGACATATTCTTCTCCTCCTGTTTTTCTCCCTGTAACTCTTGTAAGGATTTCTCCTTTCATTCATAGTCTTTGTTAAAATCCTGTAAAACCTGGAAGTCAGCTGCCTTCTCATCTTCAACCTTCAATAATGCCGTATATGTCGTCTTCGCGCATTATAAGATGCTCAATGCCGTCTATTTTAACCTCGGTTCCCGAATATTTTCCGAATAAAACCTTATCGCCTTTCTTGACGTTCATCGGGATACGCTTTCCATCATCATCAAGTTTTCCGGGGCCGATGGCTTCTACATTTCCTTCCTGCGGTTTTTCTTTCGCGGTATCAGGAATAATGATTCCGCCTACCTTCTTTTCAACTTCTTCTTCTGCTTTAATCAAAACTCTGTCACCTAATGGATTGATCTTCATTGTATTCGCTCCTTCTCATTGAAAATCCATACACTTACTTCGTATTTTAACTGTTAGTATACTCTAAGGTAGATTAAAGGAATGTTAAACTAATATTAGAGTTTTTTAATCTAACGATCTGTATTTACACCAAGTGTTATAGACTTATTGATTCCTGAAAAGCTCACAACACTAAGCTAACGGAAGTGTTAATATAAGTTTTGTGCCTTTACCATACCGGCTTTCGGCTTTTATTTCACCTTTATGGGCCTCGGCTATTGCCTTTACTATAGTCAAGCCCAGGCCGCTGCCTGGTTCGGTGTCGAATTCTGTATTTTTCTTATAGAAAAACTTGTTGAATATAAGAGGAAGTTCTTCTTCTCTTATTCCTACACCTGTATCCGCGATAGATACACGGACTTTGCCCTCGCTTAATTCCACGCAGATTTCTATCCTGCCGTCAGGCGGAGTAAACTTCACGCTATTATTGATAATATTATAGAACAGCCGTTTTAAATGCGTATTGTCGGCATCGACTTCTATTGACTCCGGATCCGGCAGGCTCAGATTAACCGTAATGTTCTTTTCCTGCGCCAGCACTGAACTCTGTTTATGCAGTTCTTTCATAAATTGTATCAGGTTTATTTTTTCGAATTTGTATATATTGGGCTGAAACTGGATTTTGGAAAACAGGCGTATGTCGTCAATTATTCTTATCATCCGGCGAATTTCTTCCAGATTGCTTTTTACATTATCCTTATAATCCTCGATAGACCTTTCCTTCCTTAATAGAAGCTCGGATTCGCCTCTCATTATCGCAAGAGGCGTCTTAAGTTCATGCGAGACATTCGAACTGAATTCAGATATATATCTGAAAGATTTTTCCAGCCGGGATATCATGTCATTAAATGTCCCGGCAAGGAGTTTCATCTCTTCGTCAGGATAACCTGTCTTTACCCTTGCTGAGAAATCCTCATTAGATACTTTATTAGCGGCATTTGTTACATCAAGGACGGGATTTAAAATACTTTTCACAAACAGGTTGCCAATGAATAAACTAATCGACAAAAGTACAATAATACTTATACCTATGAATTTCAACCTGTTATGCAGAATATCTATGACAGGCTTTACCGAAGAACCTATATACAAAAAGAAAGGAAAACTATCTTTATAGAAATACGGAAATATTATCAGCCTGAGCCTGCGGTTATTCAATACAATAGTTTTAAACAATTTCTCATTAGATTTAAGTTTTCCTGCTTTCTTGAGAAAAATCGGAAAAATATCTTTTGCGAGATTATCTGAAACTGTTACCGGGTCGCCGTCAGAACTCAACAAACATATATAGTCTGTCATTAAATCATACCGGTCTGCCCTTATAAAACTCTCTTTCGCTGTTTCATCTATTTTGTCCTGCTCCGGATGAGCAGCTTTTTGTAAAAGAGTTCTTTTTGCCGCATACTTATGAGACTCATTATCATAGCCCACCAAATCAAGGTATTCCGTGATTGTACCTGTTATTCCTTCAGCTTTGAATAACAATTCCTTGTCGAATTCATTGTATAGAGTATTATATAAACTCCAGTAAAGAAATGCGCTGAAAGCGATAAGCATGGCTGCCAGAACGGCAGAATAGAGTATGGTAACTTTAAACTTTATTGAATTAAGTTTCATCAGGGTTTATCGGTAAGGATGTATCCGGTACCACGGATCGTATGGATGAGTTTTTTATCAAATTTTTTATCTATCTTGTTGCGCAGATAATTTACATACACATCTATAATATTTGTAAATGTGTCAAAGTCCTCATTCCATACATGGTCTGAAAGCATTGTCCTTGTTACAACCTGATGTGAATTAACCATAAGATATTGCAGAAGCGTGTATTCTTTGCTTGTTAGTTTTATATCTTTTCCAGCCCGTTTCACCTTATGGGTCAGCTGGTCCAGTTCAAGGTCAGCCACTTTAAGAGTTGTTACTTTTTCGGACTTTTTTCTCCTCAAGAGCGCCCGGACTCTTGCAAGGAACTCCTCAAATTCAAAGGGTTTTGTAAGATAATCGTCTGCGCCCGCGTCAAGTCCTTTTACTTTATCTTTAAGCTCATCTCTTGAAGTGAGCATCAATACTGATGTATCAATACTTTTTTCTCTCAGCTCCCTGCAGACCTCTAATCCG
>JBDRKX010000119.1:0-4743 GCA_043813605.1 Elusimicrobiota bacterium
AAAAATAACAATACATCCTTTATTATAAGAAAATTTATTAAAAAATAATATTATATAGAAATAAATAAGGAATTAGCTATCGTATCGGAAGATGGCCGGTATTTCAATGATAAAGGCCGCTATCTTACAACTGAAAACACTTACCAGGCCCTTCATAAAGGCAAATCGATCCTTTTATGCCGCGCTGAGTATATGCCTGTACAAACTAAAATCCAGCGAGATCATATGTTTAAGGGCATATTCTTTTGCATTATTTGAGCTGGCCCGGTTTTTCAGGACCGCTGCAGCAGAATTAAATGCGTTTTTTAATGATCTGCTATCAGCTGACAGTATATCAGCCAATAGAACCGGTATTTTATTCAGTGCATCAAGTGCGTTTTTGAATATATGACTATATGTATCCATTATATTTTCATTCTTTGTCTTAGGCCGGCCTTCTTCTGAAAATATCCGGTTGACAGAGTGCTTAGATATAGCCGCCGTGAAATGGGTATGGGGTATATTACTACTAATATTAAAAGTATTTTCATTAACCGGCGCGACCACCGTGTTAGAATAACCTTGTACAACAGAAAAAAAACATAGAAACAGAATGAGAACCATGATATAACTCAAAGTCCGCATCAAATCCGCAATCCTTTCGGCTGTATGGTAATCTCCGGCAGGAATTGATGCTGTTCTGTCAGCCGCTATTGGTAAAAATATCGCTTTTTTATTCATCATACTATATTTGATGAAATAAAAATCAAAAGGATTCAAATAGCAAAAATCCGAGATATTGTCAAATGTAGAGATTCGCTGCACTCCTCCGCTAATTACTCTGAATTGCAGAGCGCAGCGAGACAGGTCACACGAAAAATATAAAGCATAATATTAATAAAGGCTTCAAAATATTCTATTATTTATATAACATATACTAACAACGGGAGCAGCATTGAGGAAATAAAAATTATATAAATTGGTTAATGCCGAAAATAATATAGCATAATGAAAAATATACGGATATAACGTATTTTAAAGAACAATAAATTAATGGAAAAAAAATGGAAACTGAAAATAGGCGAAAAGACTTACAATCCGGCCGAAACAGAAAAAATACGGGCAATTATAGAAAAAGGCAATGTCCCGGAGACCGCACAAGTGGCAGAAGCCGGTACCGGCGAGTATAAACGAATATTTGAAACAGACGAATTCAAAGATTTTTTCAAAGTAAAAATAAATGATAAATCATACGGACCCTATGCGGCAAAAACCATAGCCCGGCTGATAAAAGCTAAAAAAGTAACATCCGCCGCGTTGATCGCTCATCCTCTGAAACCCGGCCAGTGGCATCAGATAATAAAGATAAAAGCTTTCAGCAGTTTGTTTGAATCATTGAATAAGGCGCTGAAATGCCCCCAATGCGGCGCCCAGAATACAGGTTCATCAACGGCCTGCGTTTTATGCAACAGTCCGCTTAAAGAAGAGCCGCAGGAAACTGCTTCTAAAATACCGGGAGGCATGGTTCAAGAAGCAGGTATAAATAAACCACAGGCTCCTGCTGCCGCAACTCCTTCAGAATCTGAAGAACCGGCAGAAGAAAAGTATACTGAACAGCCGTTTTTCTATGTATCAGTTAAAAGACTGATACTTTTTACCCTGCTGACATTAGGGGTCTATGAGGTCTACTGGTTCTATAAACAGTGGTCGTTCGTAAAACATCATATCAGACCCGGCATTAAACCGTTCTGGAGAGCGCTATTCAGTATATTCTTCTGTCAGGGCCTGTTTAAAACAGTAAAAGAATATTCATTTTCAAAAAAGCTGTACCCCAAATTCAATCCGGAACTGATGGCATTGATCTTTGTCGTATTGTCCTTCTGCTGGCGGCTGCCGGACTATTATTCTGTTATTTCGCTTCTTGCGATAATACCGGTACTGATTGTTCAAAAAGCTATAAACGAACTTGTTGTAGATTATGAAAAAGAAACCGGTATCAATGTCCGGTCGGTTAGAAAAAAGAAAAGCAAGTTGTTTATCGTTTTGATAATATGCATAGCGGGTCTTGTAGGGATAATCGGCGGAGTTATCGCTATTTATGTGGTCCAATTCAATAAAGATGTCACTGTTGAAACCCTGAGAACGCACAATATCGGAGATATTGACATGTCAATCAGCCTGCCGGGTATACCGGTAGAAGACAAGACAGGTATTATAGACAACATGGATGAGCCCGTGATAAGCAAAAAGAATTATTCTGTGATGATCAAAATGCTGGAGATCAGGATATCACATGCTGAATTTGCCGGAGAGGTAAGCCCGGAAACCGTATTTGAGGCTATTACAGCCTGGATATCGACCATAGAAGGCCTTTCTAATATGGAAATTAAGCATAATGAGTTTGAAATAGAGGATTTTACCGGGACGGCTTATTCGGGTTCTTTTAATAGAAATGATATCAATGTTATGACAAAAGGCGCCGTATTCATCAGGGGATCAGAGGTATGGACATTGGCAATGTTCTACGACTCCAGTAATGAGAATATGGATACTGTATGCAGGGAGATCATTGCTTCTATAAAAATTTCTAAATCAGACAAGAAGTAAAAGCACAGGTGTTTTGCAGGAAACCTGTATTTATAATATAATTTCAGTACCATTCAACGGGTTGATCCCTGAAAAAACAACAAAATAATCAAAAAAGGGATATATTATGAAAAACTTGAAAAAACAGGCAGTTATTATCGGCAATTCAGACGGGATAGGTTTAGAACTGACAAAAAATCTTTTAGAAAAAGAATGGGAAATATCAGGCATCTCCCGGAGCAGTTCACCCATACAACATAATAACTATATGCATACAGTCCTTAATGTGGAGGCCGGTGAGTATCCGGGCACACTTAAAGAATTAATAGCCGAAAATAGAGATATCGAGATGGTTGTCTATTGTGCAGGGACAGGTAAACGGCTGGATCTTTCGAATATGGATCATGAAAAAAAGGTTTTTGAAGTCAATTTAATGGGCATGATCAAAACAGCAGAAATTATTATCCCGTATTTTGTGAATAACAAAAAAGGTCACTTTATCGGGTTATCCAGCCAGGCGGATGAGATGTTGTCGGAAGAGGCCCCAAGCTACCATGCTTCAAAAGCGGGTTTTTCCAACTATCTGGAAGGTCTTGCTCTCGCTGCGGCAAAACAAGGGGTATCTGTTACAAATATCAGGTTCGGGTTTGTCGATACGAAGATGGCAAAAGGGGATGTAAAACCGTTTATGATGAGTGCCCGGAAATCTGTAGATCATATACTTAAATGTATTGAAAAGAAACCTGTCAGGTATACTGCGCCTAAAATAGTCATTCCACTGGTAAAATTCAGGCGCTATCTCCTTAGACTTAATGTGCTGTTAAAATCACTGTTTTGATAAAATCTATTTCTTAACAGTTGAGATACAGGTTTTCTTAATAATAAAAAATTGCAAAAAACTCCATTTGTTTTTTTGTATAATATATGCATTATGAAAGAACCGGTACTTATTATCATAATACTTTTCATTCCCGTCGTAGGACATACATGGTCACACCGTATGGTCCGGCCGGCATAACTGACCGAATGAAAACAGGAGCACACTGTCCGATCAATAAGGGATTTACGAAAGCCGTAGATCACATACTGAAAGCGGGCGGCAATACTCTGCAGATATTCTCAGGAAACCCGCGCGCCTGGAAAAAAAAGCCGATAGAACAGGAAGAAGCAGAAGCCTTTTATGAAAAAAGGCGGAAAGAAAAGGTAACACCGCTTGTGATACACGCATCATATATGGTCAACATGGGCACATCGGACGAAATTTTATGGAAGAGGTCGGTTGCTGCACTTGAAGATGAGATCCTGCGGTCCGATATATTGAGGGCTGACTACCTGGTAGTGCACGCCGGGACCAATCCCGACAGGGATGCCGGATTAAAGAGACATATCGAAGCTGTAAAACAGGCATCGGATACCGATAAAAAGGTAAAACTTTTAATAGAGAATTCCGCCGGGCAGGGCAACTCACTGTTATCTGACCTGGATTCCCTGGCAGAGCTTGTCCGGAAGTCTTATCCTTCCGGTACAGGATTATGCATAGATACTGCCCATGCTTTTCAGGCAGGTTACAGCCCGGAAGCTTTAATAAAAAACCGGTCGGCGGCATATGCAGAAATCATACATGCAAATGACAGCAAGACACCTATGGGTTCACGCGTAGACAGGCATGAACATATAGGGCAAGGTAAGATAGGCAAAACAGGATTCCGTAAAATATTGAACAATCCTGCATGGAAAGACCTGCCTTTCATCCTGGAGACGCCATGGGAAGATGGAATGGATAAAAAGAATATAAAACAGCTTAAAGCGCTGCGCAGAGATTAAAAAAACAGTAGTAACAGTTAATATAATAATATAGAAAGAGGCAATGGATATAAGCCGGGAAAATCCGGAAAAAAAGAGAGGTGATCATGAGAAAGGTATTAATGATACTGTCAGTTCTGGTTGCAGGACTATTTGTGACCGGTACTGCGGGAGATATGGAAGTACTGGGCGTTACGTTTCCCGGGGAAAAAACAATTCAGGGGAAGACCCTGCAATTGAACGGGGTGGCGTACAAAAAAGTCATTGTAATAAAAGTATATGCCGGGGGTTTGTATCTGGAAAAGCCGGCACAAGATCCCAATGAAGTAATTGAATCAGAGCAAGTAAAACATATGTATCTTCATTATTTGACGA
>JBDRKX010000120.1:0-17005 GCA_043813605.1 Elusimicrobiota bacterium
GTCTGTCAGGTGATTCGCAAGCCCGAGAAAAGACATCCCCTGATCGAGAAAAAGGTATTTATGCGAGACCTGGCCGGTAACTGCATCTACGGAATCATAGAACCCGTATTCCCCGTATATGCCCGGATACACCTTCAGCATCTTCCTGAGGTTACTGACGGATTCTTCGGGCATGAACTGAAGGGAAAGGAACGTTACATGCGGCGTCACCACACCGCTTTTATAACCTTTCGCTCCGAGATAACTTACTCCGTATTCGCTGTAAGTCCCTCCCGGTACGGAACAAGGCGACATCCCCCAGCAGGGATACTGTTTTTCTTCAAGCGCATACTTTATATGCCCTTCTATATGTATCCCGTCATTTTTTCCCAACCCTTTGGGAGCCAACCCTTTTTCATCCATTATTATCGTCGGCATTAGCACCTCGAACAGGCTCCCGCCCCATGAAGGAATATATTTCAGCCCGCCGTAAGTATAGTAACCGAGTTCATACTTATGCCCCATCACCCTGACATTGCGGATATCGACAGGTTTCTGGTTCTGCCAGGCATACCTTGCCGGGAAAACACGCACCATGTTAAACCAGTGTTCTTCGGGCGCATCACCTTTGCCGATGGCAAGATAACTCCCGCTGCGGGCTTCCGTATTGAATACTCCGTAATGGTACTCTGAATATATTTCCAGATGAGCGAAATACCCGTGATACATCTGTTTTACTACCCTGTCATAAAAGAACGAAAAATCCCGCTTATCTATCATGGCGCTGCACCGCTGACCGAGCTCTTCCGGAAAAGCGTTGCGTATGACCACCAGTCCGTTCACAAACCACGCGCTGTCAACAAACGAAATAAAATTACTGGAACGTTCCGCCAGTGTCGTATCATAATAATTATAGAGAAACCCCTGATAAGTCTCCAGTCCGTCTATCGTGTCAAGCGTTTCAGATACCCGTTGAACAGCATCTTCCCTGGATATGATGTCCATATAATATGCCGCCGCAAGACACTGGAAATAGAGCCCTAGATTAGTAATATTCGTATAATCACCTACAGAGGTGTGTTTTCCCATCACGGAATAGCTCGAAAGAGCGATGTTATCCAGGGGCAGGCCGGATCTGATATCGATTGTTTTGTCTATGAACTTCCAAGTATCTTCGGCTATCTGCCTTAAGAACTCCGTATCATCTTCAGAAAAGGCTCTTTCAACTGCCAGTTTTTCGGGAAACCCTTTCAGGTTACCGATAAGTATTTTCGCATATTCAAGACCACCTTCATCTTCACCTGTCTTTCTAACGCTGCTCTCGACCGGATCCCAGGCGCCCGGACAGGTTTCCCCTGTTTTTGTAAACGCGATGTCATCGAAATAGACACTTCCTTTTTCTGCATCTACCCGGCGCGCCTCCAGTATGATAAGGAACTCATCGATACCATTCCAGTTCTGTATTCCTATCAGTTTTTTCAAGGGGATACTGTAATGAGTCCAGGTGTTTTTTATGCCTTTGACGATATAGCTTCCGCACAGTACCTGAGAATTTTCCTCTTTCTTAAACTGTATCTTCAATTCCGTCGTAAAAGGCCTTTTATCGGTCCCCTTTGCATAAAACTCAATATGATCGTACCCGGAACAGTCAAGTTTATCCAGTTTTGTCCAGAACCCGCCCTGCGCCATGTTCGGCGGTTTCAGGCTGTAATCTATTCTGAGGCTGTATCCTTCAGGTCCGCGTTTTATATCTTCATCAATATCCACCCTGCAGTACTGTCCGCGTTTCTTATCCAGTATCCAGCTGCCGGACTCTCCGCCGAGATTATTCGTGAGAGTATTCGAGAGGGTATCTTTGTTAAAATCACATAAGACGAATTTTTCCTGACTGCCGGACAGGGAACCGTAGATATCTCCAACAGAGATCATGACGATAAAAGCTGGTGCCAGTAACTTTAAGATATATTTATTCATTCAGGTCAGGGTAATCCCTGCTGCAGGTGTGCATACTGCATATTAAGAAAATCCCGCATATCATGCCCTATACCGGGATCTATCATTATGACTATATGTCATGTTTCCCTGCAGGAGGTTCCTTGTCATTGACCGGTTTATCAGCTGAAGTTTCGTCAGAATCCGCGGACAGGGACATATTAGGTGAATTTCCCGGTTTACCTTTGCGGTACTTCCTGGCCCCGATATAATACCCTACACCCGCGCAAACGCTCCCCAGGACAAAAAGTGTCAGCAGTCTGCAGAACAGGCATATCTGGGACCCGGTACATTTACACAGCATTATCATAAGCATGATCTATTTGCCGTAAAACTCCGTTATATCAAAATATACTATCATCCTTGTACCGGGAAGGAGAATGATCTCTATCTTATCATACCACTTGTCACCTATTTTTTCGAGCATCTGGACTCCTTTTTTCCATTCGATGCCCTTTTTACCGAACCTTTCTTTCAGGTACTGGTGCTCCATGAGCAGACCTGTTGTAGTATTAGCCGCTCCGCGTATGACTACGGCATTCCGGGGAGAGTTGCCTTTATTGTCTTTTATGTGAGCCATGATCGCCTGTTTTTTGGTATCAGGTTTCAGCATATTTATTAGAAACGCACATATCTGCTCACGTCTACATTGTAGGTCATGGAAGAATACCTGCTAAGATGTTCCCTGGAATCGTGCAGTGTTATTCCCGAGAGCATCTTTCTTTCTTTCTCTTGCTTTTCAGTAATAAATACTTCGGCAGTAACGCTGTAGATATAATCCTTTTTCTTTACTGCGCTCCATTTTATGTGATCGAAATGTTTTCCCGGCATCTTCAGTATGTTCTCGGGATCGTTCATAGCGCCGTCCATGTATTTTTTAAACTGTTTCTCTCTAAGCTTTTTTTCGGTGTTCTCTATTATATTCGTTTCATACCTTGTTTTCGCAACTTCCAGCGCGATCGACTTATTTCTTGAATCTATCTTTTTTTCAACCTCTGACAAGGTTTTCTTGAGCAGCTCGCTCTCAGGCAGTTTAACCTTCATGTTCTGACACAGGCTCAGGGCCGTTTCCAGTTTTATTTTATTGATAAGCCTTATCGTTTTTTCAATCAATGCAGCGAGCTCTTTATCCAGAAGGTTTATTTGAGCCAGTCTTTCAGCGGATTTTTTTGATAAGGGGTCGTTTTTACTACTGTCAACAATTTTTTTATATAACTCCCCGCTATTCTTAAATTGTTTGTCTTTGAAATATATTTCGGCTATCATAAACATGGCTGTATAAACTCTTTCGTCATCCGTATATATCTTCACAAACTGCTTGTAGAGCTTCAGTGCCGAATCGGGATCGTCAAGGTTCTCATAGGATATCCCGGCGGCCCTGTAACAGGCTTCCCTGGCATATTCTGTATCAGGGTATTTTTTCATTACCTTGTGGTAGCCTTCTATCGCAGCTTTGAAATTCGAATTATTTTCGAATTTTTCGGCTTTTTTGTATCTGTGTTCTGCGCCGCAACCCGCTGTAAGGAGAAGTGTGGAGAAAATAACCGTTTTAAATATTGTTTTTCTCATATTATGTAAATAAAAGATACCAATTTATATCCAATTATTCAACTTCGTACAGCGCCATTATCAGCGCGCTCCGAATTCTTCCAGAAGTCTTATCATTTTCATATCATTTTTGTCCCTTGCCCATACGATCGCAGTAGAACCGTATGATGAACAACCATTCACATCCGCGCCGTTTTCCAGAAGCAGCCGGGCTACATCATGAGCAAAACTCCATGCGGCATACATGAGTACTGTCCTTCCTTTATTGTCCCTTGAATTGACATCCGCGCCGCCGGCAATAAGTATACGCGCTGTTTCGATCGAATTGTGCCTTGCCGCATGCATAAGCGGTGTCCAGCCGGCAGTATCTCTTGCATCAACGTCACCGCCGGTTTGGATCACCTGTTTCAACCGGACTGCAGAATCTTCCTTTATTATGTCTGAAGGGATAAGGATCTTTTTCGCGCAGGCAGAAGCGGATACGACAACCAGGATCAATACTGACCTGACCAGGCAGGAATTCATCCTGCTTATGACAGCTCTTTTCTTGTCATGTCGGCCAGTTTAATATCCGGATGCCGGTACCTTTTGCGGCCGGGCGTCTTCTTCCCGGACTCAATAGCCTCTTCAGGGCACCATTGAAGACAGGCAAGACACTGTTCGCACCTGCCCTGCCATACCGGTTTATCCTCATTTATCTCAATGTTGCCGGAAAGGCACACTTTTTCGCATATCCGGCAGCCGTTGCATTTATCGTTTACCCAGAAAGCATTGTCCATTTCGTGTATCTTTGGCGACATCAGTTTGTAAAGGATACCCGAGAAGAGCGCATTGACAATAATATTGCTTGACTCTATCTTATGTTCTGAATTAGAAGCGATTATACCGGATAGTTTTTCGATCTTAACCGCTGCCTGTTCAAAAAGGAGTTTCTGCTTTTCTTCGGCTATCGCTTCATAAAGCGGAGTATAGTTACCGTGCATCTTCACACAGAAACCTGCAGAAAGCATACCTCCCTGCTCTTCTATAAGGCGTGCTGCCTGCTTAAGAGTCGCGCCCGGCATACCCCCGTATGTAGCAACGGCAAACACATATTTTAAGGAATCCACTTTCATCGTTTTTATGAATTCTTTAACCATAAGAGGGAGACCCCACATGTATACCGGGAATACCAGTCCTATCCTGTCAGCGGAAAAACCTGCGCCGGTTTGCATAGCTTCCGGTATTGATATCAGATGTGTATCAGGGATATTCCGGGCGATCTCACGCGCCACTTTAAGGGAATTGCCCGTACCTGAAAAATAGAATATTCTTGTCTGCATGATCCTGCTCCTTTTACTTTTTCATATAATACTGTCTTTTGTCCCGCGGGAACTTTTCTATCGCATACCTGAGCATCGTCCTCGGCATTTTATCAGCATGGGCTTTCAGAAAATTCTCTTCGGCTCTCATGTCTCGGTTACCCACTTCCCTGAGCATCCAGCCTGCTGCTTTATGTATCAGGTCATGGTTGTCATAGAGCAATATGCGCGAGAGTTTCAGAGTATCTTCGTATTCATTTTTCCTGATCAATGCCAGAGTTGACACTATAGAGATCCTTTTTTTCCACAGGTTACGGGACACGGCCAGCTTGTAGAGTATAGACCGGTCACGGGAAACAAGGAAGTCTCCGAGTATTTTCGGCGCTGACAGATCCACAAGATCCCAGTTATTGACCCTGACGGCTTTTTTCAGATAGAACCTGACAACGCCTTTCCTGCCCCTGTCATCTGCCCGCGAATATCTGTTAATAAGAAGAAGCAGCCCGGCAAACCTGTGTTCATGTACAGGACTGTCAAGCAGTTCTTCTATACCGCTCTCTTGGATCCCCGTATATTTCCTGACGGCTTTTCTCAGTACCGGAACCTGTATGCCCAGGAAAATGTCTCCTTCCCCGTATTCACCTTACCTGTCTTGAAAAATCCTGACAGTATTTCAGCTTTACGGGGGTCTTTGAGAGTCTCCAGATCTTTTTTAAGCTGTACAACTGGTTTCATAACGGCGGGTCATTCAGCCGGAGGTACAGCATACTTCCGGATACTGATTTCCTTTTTTTTAAATTTTAATGTTATATCATCCATCATCATGTAAACACACGGGACTATGACAAGTGTAAGGAAAGTGGCTGCAAGCAGTCCGTACGCCATGGCTATTGCGGACGGGACAAGGAACGGTTCCTCGCCGCCGATCCCGTAAATAAGAGGCATCAGGGCTATAATCGGCTATCTCTTCTCCCGTTTCAGAAATATCTATGGCGATCCTGTCGTTCTTTCCGGCAAAATTCTTCAAGAACGGCTGTGAATATGACAGTTTTATCCCGGCATCATAATAAGGGTTCACTGTGGCAAAACCGGAATCAGTATCAGTTTTTTCGTTGGTCCATTTCAGGTTCATGCTGCCGCCGGTAACCTTCAATTTCTTGTTGACATCAATAACAACAGAATCTTTTACCGTACTTGTACCGTAAAGACTGCTCGTACCCGAACCTGTTGGATCGGCGCGGCCGGCGCTTAGGCCTGCAACCGGTTCATACTGGGAGCTCAGCTGTTTTGTCTTCTCTCTTGCCGACATTACACTGTATTGGCCGCTCTTTAGATCAAAATTGTTCTCCAGCGCAAAGTTCACGCATCTTTCGACGGTATATTCTTCTGAAAGGGCGTATCCTGCCGTGATTGTGACCAATAATGCGATTATTATGTTTTGCCTTATAATCATCTTCATAAAATAAACTTATTTGTTTCTTGATCCGAGATAGATATCAGAAAAAATTATAATATATTGCCTGTCAATTATCAATATAACGGAGCAGAAGGCAACGGAAGCAGGATCATGATCTCAAAAGACGTTTGTTTTGTCAGTTTTAAAGGATAACCGGTTATTTACCCTTAAGTTTTTCCTCTGCCCTCTGGATGTTCTTCTTTGAAAGTTCGTGGCCGGGTTCTATTTCAAGCACCTTCTTCCATGAGGCGGCAGCTTTCTCATAGTCACCCTTTTTGTACTCCTGCTGACCGGCTGTGAAATACTGTCCCATCAGGGCTTTTTTATCTGCAGGAGAAAGCATCTTTTTCACCGGCTGGGCAGATACCGGCTCTTTGTCTTTATCTGACCCTGCTGCCGGGATCACGGTAAGGGGTTTTGTCTCTTCTTTTGGCTGGGTTTTTATCTCTTTTTCTTCTACGCTTTTTTTTTTCGTTATCTTTTCCGTGTGTGTCGCCGCTGTTTGCCAAGTGAAAATTATTCTTTACCGATGCACTCCGTGAACCTGTTTCGCTTTTTAGTTTTCTTTTCAGCGAACCACCAGACGCCTTGCTTATATCTATCTCTTTGCGGCCTATATCTTCCATGTATGATGACGGGCTTATCACCACTACGACCCTCCTGTTTTTAGGCTGGCCGTAAACAGCATCGCTCTCTTCGACAAGAGGCCTGGTATCCGCGAACCCTATCGACTGGAACCTTTGCTTGTTCATACCCTTGCTTATAAAAAACTTCACGACACCGGCTGCACGGGCGCTCGACAGTTCCCAGTTTGACGGAAAAACAGCGCTTTTTATCGGCACGCTGTCCGTATGTCCCTCGACGGAGATCTTCCTGTCGGATATCTCCTCGTACTTCAAAAGATCCGATATTTCTGTAAGTATCGGATAAGCAGCGTTCTTCAGATCGGCGTTCCCCATATCGAATAGTACCTTATCCTTGAAATTTATTTCCACTCCTTTTGAAGTGAGTTTCACGGTGACCATATGCTGGACCTCATTATCAACTATATATTCCTCTATCTTCTGCTGCAGTTCGGTAAATGTCATCTTCTTATCCTGCGAGAAATAATTCGATAAGAGCTGTATCTTTACAAGATCAGGATTGGATATGGAAAACAGCACTACGAAAAAAGTGAACAGCAGTGTCACCATATCCGCATACGTGAGCATCCAGTCGTCTGTCTCTTCTTCTATTCTATGCGGCGGCTTCTTAAGGGCCATTTATTCTATTTGCCGGGTTTTGCTTTTTTTTCTTTAAAAAGCTTTTTTCTCTGTTTGGGCGGCAGGTAACCGGACAGTTCGTCTTTTATGTAAAGGGGATGCTGTTTCTTGAGTATGAACATTATCCCTTCTATCTCCATCCTGTTTATCCTGAAATTAAGTTCGGCATGATGCTGGAGTTTATTGCCCATGGGGCTGAAAATAAGGTTCGCCATTATAAGACCGTAAAAAGTCGTTACCAGCGCAACAGCGAGAAATGGGCCTATCTTACTCGGGTCATCGCCCATTATGGTCAGCATGAATATCAGGCCTACAAGAGTACCTACCATGCCGAAAGCCGGCGCCGAACGCGCCATTGTCCTGAAGACATAATAATCTATCATCTCCGTGTCATATTTTCTGGTAGTACTGGTCTCCAGGAACTCTTTTATCTCTTCAAGGTTATAACCGTTTATCAGCATGTTCATACCGTCTGTTATCAGGTTCTGTTTTTTATATGATTTAAGTTTTTCTTCGATTCCGGGTATCCCCTGCTGGGTATAGCTCTGGCTGAACTCGCATATACTCTCTATAATATTCACAAAATTAAATTCCGGCCGGGTAAAAACAATAAAAAAAGCTTTAATACCCCTGAAAAGATGCGACAGAGGATGAGCTATCAATGTAGCGGATAATATACCGCCGGCTACTATAAGGAAAGCGGGAAGGTTCAGGTAGATATCGATTACGCTGTTTACCGCAGAAGGATCCTGCTGGGTCACTTTGATTATAGCATAAACCATGATCGTCATTCCCAGAAGTATTCCGAATATTGTTGTTGGCATATTATCTCCGAGTTATACTAATTACTTCTTTTGTACTTATCCAGCGCTTCTTCTACCTCATCCAGTTCAGGATCCAGTTCCAGGGCGGTCTTCCAGGCTTCTATTGCCGAATCCCTGTCGCCCATGGTAATAAGTATAGATCCCTCAAGAGCATAGGCAAGAGCCGTTTCGTGACTTGCAAGTGATTTACCTACTCTCTTGAGCGCCGCATCGTATCTTTTCGCATAAAACAGCTTCTGTGCCTTATGAAGTTCCTTCATGGCGCACTGCATGTCTTCTTCATATTTTTCTTCGCCGGACAGTTTTTTCTCTTCCAGATTTTTATCCACGTACTTGACTACTTCTTCGGATTTTTCTTTTCCCGATTCCTGTTTTTCGGGCTCTATACGATCTTCCAGGGGTTCTTCCTCTTTTTTCGGCTCTTCCTTTATATCTTCCACCGCCATCTCGACATCGACATAATATTCATTCAGGAATTCTTTCACCGCATTATCATTGAGCACCTTACTGTCCGAAGCCACAGCTTTTGATCCGGGCGCGGGTTCATCTTTTGCGGTTTTCTCACGGCTTGCTTTATTGATCTCTGATTCTTCAGCAGGCGGCGACATTACCTCGTGCATCAGTGTCCTGTTCGCTATATCTTCCTGTCTTGATTCTATACTTTCCATCTTATCTTCGAGACCCTGATTTTTTTTATCAATTACGAGTTTTATTTCCCCTATATCCATATCTACTTTTGTCTTAAAAGCCGCAAAATCTTCTTTCATGGCGGCATTCTGACTGGCAATCTCCCTCAGCATCTCCTTGAGTTCAGATATGCTCTCCTGTTCAGCGGATGAAGCTGTCTCTTCATTACTATTTACAGCAGGTTCTTCCGAAAGCGCCGCGCCGGGTACACAAAGACAAAGGACAATGCTAAGGCCTGTAATTAAACTGAAGAAGCGAGACTTCATACATTATACCTCCTGTCTTCACGGTACTTCCTGTGGTGTACTCGACATCCTTCAACCCGGCATATGATACTCCTGCCGCTACTGTAAGGTTCTTTGTTATATCCGATTCAATCCGTAATCCATAGACATTATTGCCGTAATTCTTAAGAGCCCATATCCTGCCGACTTTCAACTCCACTGCAAGCCAGTCCCTGTTGCTGGTCTTGTCATTTTCATCAACAGGTATGACCGGCACTCTTATACCAATACTTGTAACAAGATTGAAAGTGCCTTTTCCGCTTGCCGCCGATACAACCGTCCTGGACGCGCTTATGCCCTCATACAGATACTGAATACATCCTGTCAACGTGGCGCACAACCTGGTTTTTGCAGATAGTTTCTGGGATATCCTCATATGAGTGTTATAGTATTTTGCGTATTGCGGTAAGGTTACTCCCGCGGGAGCTGTTCCCGAAAGGAACATCCCTGAGACGCCAAAACCGAAATCCGCACCGGTGGTCTTCGGCGCAGGCTGTTCCGGCGGTATTATACTGTCGAATGACTGGCTCCATACTACTGCCATGGACTCAGAATCTATTATACGCAGATTTAAATAAAGGCCTTTTGGCGTGACATAGAGCGAACCTTCAAGAAAGCCGTCCAGACGCAGCTGCCTGGACACGCTCTTTATGTCTTCGGTCGTCTGAAAAGCCGAAGCGTAATGAAGCCTGTCTGCCTTCGCTACTATCTTTACCGGTTTTACCTCCGGTGCGTATATCAGTACCGGGCGGGGGAATTCCAAAAACTTTGACTCTATCTTGCCCTGCACCTGCCTGAAAAGATTTCTCGATATGTCTTCCTTGTCTACCCTGATGGAGTAGAAACTTATCCTTCTTACATCCTCCGGGACATTCTTTATTTTTTCCGGCAGTTTTTCCAGCGCGTCATCGAGTTTAATAAGTATCTCTTCATCAGTCAGTACTTTCTGTTTCTTTGCTGAAACGTCGCCGAAAACAACAAGCAGCATCGCCACAATTATCAACAAGCTTTTTCTTTTATACATGATTATATGCCTTCGCTATTGTATATACTTCGTCAGGTCGACTTTTCCGCTTTTCGCCATATCACGCAGCCTCTGTGTTATAAGGTGCCTTGCACCGGTTATTTCCTCGATAGGCGTATCTTCCTGAAGTGTCTCGAGTCTGTCCGAGACTATGACTTTCGTCCTTGGAGGAAGATTTGTCAGTATCTTGTCTTTTACTTCCTCCTTCGAGTTTATCAGTGCCTTGACCAGCGTATCCCTGTCCATGTCCCTGAGGATATCAGCGAGCAGCCTGTCAGGCATCAATGTGAGCTGCTCAAAAGATATATATACCTTGCGCAATTCTTCCGCAAGCGCAATATCATGCTCCGCAACCGAGGCAAGAAGCTGCTCCTCCATTTCAGGTGACGATTGTTCGAGCATGTCTATCAGCGCGTTGATGCCGTCTGTTGTCACAAACCTTATCTTGTCGAGCTCTATAGCTTTCTTTGAAAGCTTTTTTGCTATATCCCTGTAAGCGGATATAGGTATTCTTTTTAGTTTGCCTATTTCGACCGGTATACGCAGCTGTTCATCTACCGGAAGATTATTTACGACTTCGTTTGCCGTTTCCGGAGAAACCTGAGCAAGAGCAACGGCAGTTATACCCATAGGTTCATCTTTGATAAGCTGAAATATCTGATGAGGTTCCAGCTGTCTGAGAAAATGAAAAACGTCACCCTCATCTCCGCTGTTCTTACCTTTCATAAGCCTGAGAGACTGTTCATTCTGGAACTCTTCTCTGAATTTTTTAAAGACTTCCGTCAGGCTGTCTTTATCTATAGTCTGTATCTGGTTCATAGCAAATTCCACTTTTGCAGTAAGTTCCCTGCCCAGATGCTCCGCGAGAAACTCGGTAAGTTTCGGATCAGTCGCCTTTAAAAATGCCGCAAGCTTGTATATTTCCTCGTCTTTGTTTGAATCTGTCCATTTCCTTAGAATATCGCCCGACAGTTCAGGATTGCCTATGAGCGTCGTTACCATGAGCTGCCGTAATTCATAAAAGATATCCTTGTTGTTCTGAGCGCTAAGGAAACCATTATTCTGTCCGCCGGCCGGAGGCAGCTGTATTCTCGGGATCGGCTCCATCAGACCCTGCTGGCCGGAACTGCCGAGAGCCGGGAGAAGCGCGCTGTTTTCATGCCCTTCTTTCGGTTTTTTATTCGACCTCCTGAGACCGATTATCTGAAGGATCAGTATCACCAGAAGCAGAAGCACCAATATACCGGCAATTACGTATACATAATACGGCACCGAAGCAAAGAAGGATGCTTTTTCAGGCGCTTCTTCTATGATATCTTCTGTTATGCCCTTATCTTTAACAGGGAATAATAGCGGCATCACATTGACGCTGTCTCCCCTGATGGTATCCACATCCGGATGAGATTTGATGACCCTGTTGACAAATACGACATCATCATTGGTGAAGACCTCATTATCAGCCAGTACGGAGATCTCCATGTATTTCACCTTGAACCTGTCAGAAAAGAGCCACTGCTCGTTGTAGTATTCCCGGGAGTCTTCCTGCTGTCCGGCATACGGTGATACAGGTAATCCCGGTAGATTCATCTGTGTTTCCGGCGGCACAGTCTGCGGCCTTGCAGTCTGTACCTTTTCAGGAATCCTTTCCAGATGTGCCCTTACATTGACTATATAGCTCCTGTTATCGTAATATTCACTGAGGGTCTGTTTAAGGTTCTGCTGCAGCTGCTCAGCGAACGCAGATTCTCTCCTGTTAAGTTCCAGGTCATTCTGCTGAGGACTTAATGTCTGGGCATCAATATGCCTTGACATTAAAAGAAATAAGGTAATTAATGCTATTCTTTTAATTAACATTTTGTCGGATATACATATTCCTCTTTTTTATTGAATATTTTATTACTCTAACACAAAAAAATCATTTTTTCAAGATTCCTGGTATTTAAGGATATGTTTATTTCTTTAGTGCGGGCGCGCCCTGCCGCATAACTCTATATAAAGGCGCTCTGCTCCCTTTCCGCAGCCGGTTCAGATCCCATTGATCAGGCATACACGGTATATTTGACAGAAGGGTAAAAAAATATTTATTATAATTTACATATTAACAGTAATTTTTCAGGAGGATACAATGCAGAAATTCGTACCCGCGATTCTTGTCATATGCCTGATTATATCAGCACCCGGTTGTGAAAAGATCGAACCCGTAAAGAAAAAAATAGTCAGTTTCCAGGAAAAACTGGAACATTTTATCAAATACAAGAAATGGCCGGATCAAAACAAGAAGACGAACAGATCTATCCATACAGCTTCTCCCGGAACAGCAACAGAAAATACAGTTCAGGATCTCAACTTGGATTATAATACCATGCTCACTTCTATCACAATCACAGCAGCCGGCGAACAGGGAAAAGTCATTATGGCGCCGGGAGAATCAATTGAACTCACTGCAATGGGTTTTGATTTCAACGGCAGTGAGCTTTCGATAAAGCCTGAATGGTGGACAACTACAGGCGCTCTTACTCCGAAAGACGGCAGTATTACCGTTATTTACACTATGCCGCCTGATATCGGAACTGAATACACTTTTATCAAAGTGGGGGCAAATGTTGTAGCAGCTGATGCTTACGGTATGATCAACATCTATATTAAACGTAATTGATATTCAGCGTACTCCGCCGAGCATGTCAAACTTCCTTTGTCTTTCCTGCTCGTCGAAATTTATTAGATAGTCATTACGGTTGGCTATAAGGTTTTCCGCTATATACAGTCCTATCCTGCCCACTTCTTCCGGAGACGGGGAATCAACTTTTTCAGAATAGAGCATGAACCTGAGACGAACGCTGTTGCCGAACACAACTCTGAAACTCCCTCTTGTGCCGGGAGAAATATCGTCAATGATATTGCCTGCCTTGTCGTAAAGCACGACCCTGCCGAGCATACCATTGAATGTCTGCCATGCCGCTGTCCAGTCCTTCCAGTATAATCTTTCATCATCGGAGAGAGCCGAATACTCGGCTTCTGTCAGATCGGAAAGCTTACATACCTTTATCTTGGCATCAATATTCTTACCGTCGTAGATCACCCACTGCAGCCGGAACACGGTACCGAAGAGAAGTCCGGTCATCACGCTATCGCCGTCAGAAGGCATAAAATGAACCGAACAATGCAGACTTTCAGCCGGATCTTTCTGTTCTTCCCTTCCAAGCACTTTTACTATCGTATTCTTCAGAAACTCCATCCTGTTCGGCATGCCTTCCGGGCTGTACCCGTCTGATCCGTAGACCTTAATAACCTGTATATCCTTCTTAGCTTCAGTTTCGGCTTGTCTTTTCCTTAAGATTTTTTTTCTTACACCTACCATTACCTGTTCACCGCAGAATGCCAGACACAGTATAATCGCGGTTATTGCTGCTATCCAGTATATCCTTATACGCATAAATTTTTCTTTTTCATTCTGCATGCTTATTCAGGCCTCTTTATATTACGCATATGCTTCAGGTTCCGCACGGCAGAACGCTGTCACGTTCTATGAGTCTTGTCTCCATTTCCAAATGCTGCAGACCACTTACTTTTTTTTCTATCAGGTTGATCATGGTAGTCATGGCTTCCTTGCCGAGATGAAAAAGCTGCTGCCTGACAGTTGTAAGCGGCGGCGAGTAATAACTTGAGATTATATGATCATTGAAACCTATCACCGATACGTTCTCGGGAACACGCAGTTTATGTTCATTCAGTGCCCGGATGACTCCAAAAGCCATGAGATCGTTCCCGCAGAACACGGCAGTAAAGTCCTTTCTTGCGTCGAGTCCCTCATCTTCGGGTTCGAGAATATCGTTCATCTCCTTATAACCCGAATCTTCATAGAAAGTACCATATCTTACCAGGCCTTCGTCCAGTTCAAAATGATTCTCCGCTAATGCCTGTTTGTATCCTTCGAACCTGTCAACAGCATTGGTTGTTTCCATCAATCCGTTTATCGCGGCGATCTTACTGTGCCCTTTCTTTATAAGGTATTCTACAGCTTTTTTTGCGCCTTCAATATTATTTGTGTCTACATAATTAACTTGAGGATACCGGGCATTTACCACTATAGCGGGAACTGAAAGACCATTGATCTCTTCAATGTTCTTCTCGCTCAATATCGGAGCGACCAGAAGAAGTCCCTTAGTTACTTCTTCGTCACAGGCGATCTTGTAATCCCTCTGCCCCTTCCGCAGTATGTTATGGTTAATGGTTATATCCCAGCTGAAAAGATTTGAAACTGCCAGTACACCCCTGAGTATTTCCGTAAAATAATGATTACTTGCAAAAGATGAAAAAAGAAAACCCTCAGGGGGCATTATGAGTTCAACTGTTTTTTTATTTGACATCCTATCCGGCTCCGGTTTATTTTTATATTAATCAATATTCATATCAAATTCAAGGATTTCACCCGTCTTTGAATTTTCAGCCCGGACACTGTCAGAAGAACCTGAAGAAGTGATAAGTTCAAGGTACCAGTCACCATATTTGTTCCTCTTTATACCGGTAGCCCTGTACACCCCGTAAAAATCAGCAGCAAGCTGTGACGGTTCTATCCTCCTGTTCTTCACTATGCCGTTCCAGATATAACAGGCATCGGGATAATCGTTAAACCTCTCACTGAAACCCTTTTCAAGATCAATACCCCAGAGTCTTCTCATAAGTTCGATCGCTCTAAGCGCATAAGACAGGTTCTGCACAGGTTCCAGCCTGGACAGATCCCCGAAGAACCAGCCGCAGGAAGTGAACATGTACGATGTAAAATGCATCATTTCCATTATATTACTTACCTCCGCACTGCCCCTGAAAGGCTCTACCACATACTCCGAATGAAAATCTCCGAGCAGGGAAGAATTGGTCAGTACCTTGCCGTAATTTTCCAGAGCTTCCCGGGGCGGTACGGTAAAATATTTTTCGGATTTCTCAGTGAAGATTTCCAGAACGTTGCCGGCAAGCCAGTTCAGGCTGTCCCTGAGGGGTTTCCGCCATTCAAGATCATTGTCCCCTTCTTTACCGCAGCCGCAAGCGCTCTTCCATCTTTCGATACCATGACAGCATGACCAGGAAGAATTATTTGTTACTCTTACCGCCCACTTCGGCGGATGCTCCGATATGTATTTCTCAAAACAGGAAACTTCTATACCCCTGGCCGGAAGCTCATACTTAAGCAGGTATGCCAGTCTCTGTTCCATACCCTTGTGGTGATGTCCGAAAGTCTCTCCGTCAGTTGCAACACTGACAAGCAGATCCTCGGATTGTTTCGTGCCGAATATCTTTTCTATGCGGTCCGCACAGGCTACCGGGTTATTCATTAATCCTCCAAAGGATATTTCCCCCGCAAGTTCATTATGTGAAAAAAAGACATCTATGTATCCCACCCTTGTTTCAAGCCTGTAGGGCCGCCTTATATCCAGTTTGGCGCCGGAGACATAATAGAGGCTATTGCCATAGAGACGTTTTACTGATTCCGCCTGCCCCTGTGTAAGTAACATAAATTTTATGCCGGAGTTTATCAGATCTTCTGCGACATCATAGCTGAAAGCGCATTCCGGCAGCCACATACCCGCCGGTTCGCGCCGGTACCTTATTTTAAATTCCTCTATTCCCCAGGCTATCTGGACCCTGCGCATAACACTGCTGTCGAGAGGAAGTATAGTATGGTTAAAAGCCATCGCAACAGCATTGTTCTCCTGCCAGTCGGCTTCGAGTATCTGTTTATACGTATCCATATGGTGTTCCGCCATCCATCTCGAAAGCGTCGGGCCTACATCAAAAGAAATATATTTATAATTATTGACTTCTTCACAGTGACCTTCCGGCGTATGTATTATCGCAGACGTATTGGGCAGGTAGCATTCGTTGTATATTCTTTCGTTCCAGTCATTCGCAGGACACGCGGTCTCCTGATGCTCTATCATACCGGACCAGGGATTCTCCCGTGGAGGCTGATAGAAATGAGCATGCAGTATGAATGTCTTTTTCATCGTCTTAATGTTTATCTATATTACACAAAATATCAGCCGCGCATGTCAATCTTTACGACTGAGCCCGCGTATCACAACAATGCGCGCTTTTATTCATAGGGATAACATGATTTGATTTATCCCTAAATTAAAATATAATTACACTTATTGCACGAGGTTACATGATCAAACGGTTGTTTACAAGGAGTATACTGATAATGCCAAACTGGATCGAAAATAACGCGCCCAAACTTTTGAATAAGAAGATATTATACCTATGCATGGAGATGATGATACCCGAACTCAATGAAGACTGCAGACAGGCTAACTTCAAAGGCGGCCTCGGCCTGCTTGCGGGAGACACGATGGAAGGATTCAAAAACCTTGGACTCGATGTGACCGCCGTTATACCTATATATAATTCCAGGTGGAAACAGGCTTTCCAGGATAATACCCAGAGGATAATAATAAAACATGTCGACTATATCGGTGAACCCATAGAACCTCTGTCCGGGAACGATGGAGAACAGGTCGTACTCAATGTCGACTTTGAAGGCGTATGCTACCCTATAAAAGTATTCAAAATGATGCGGGCAGGAGTACCTGTTTATCTTTTATATAACGACGAGGTTTTCGATATCCTTTATAACAGCGACAGGAAGAGCAG
>JBDRKX010000121.1:0-18605 GCA_043813605.1 Elusimicrobiota bacterium
ACCTTTCCTTCAGCTTACTCATGGCGTCCTGCCCGTTCGTAACGGTCTCCACACTGAAATTCTGATCCAGAAGAATAAATTCCAGAGTAGTCCTTATCGACTCGTCGTCATCCGCTATTAATATGCTTATTTTTTCTTCGGCCATTTTCTTTCGTATCTATATCGCTTCTATTTCCTTGGTATTGATATAATGAAGTCGGTTCCTTCGCCGACTGTAGAATCCAGCGCAACACTGCCGTTATGACGCTTTACCAGTTTTTTTACAGCCGCAAGCCCAAGGCCTGTTCCGCCATCCTTTGTTGTATAAAAAGGCTCAAAAATCCTATCCTTATTTTCATCCGCTATACCAATTCCATTATCTGAAATCCCAATATTGAGATTCCCGTTGCTATCCTGGAATATGCGTATACTCACCCGGCATTCCTCTTTATCGCAGGACTGCCATGCGTTATTAACTACATTGGTTATTATCTGCCGCATCTCTTCTCTGTCAAGCAGATAGTCGGGCAGTGATTCATCAATATCTTTCAATATAATGATATTATCGGGTATTTTAATTTCAGCAAGGATTTCATCTGCAAGCATGCCGACATTAACATCGCATAAAGACTGTTCTCTCTGTCTTGAATATCCGGTCAGATCATCCAGAATTTTTTTTATATTGTCTATTTCTTTATTGATTATATCTACGGTTATTTTTACACGCGGATTATCAGATTTAACGGAATAACCTATATAATATATCCCATTTTTTATAGCTGCCAGCGGATTTCTTATGTCATGGCTGATCATATTCACTATTTCTTCAATAGATACTGTTTTATTGTCTTCTTTCAACTTTCAAGTGCCTCCCTTAGAGCCGACTGTCTTAAGACGATATCCGATATCTTATTTATTT
Source organism: Elusimicrobiota bacterium (assembly GCA_043813605.1). GTDB lineage: Bacteria > CG03 > SLGR01 > SLGR01 > JBDRKX01 > JBDRKX01. Next base: position 899 of record JBDRKX010000121.1, read on the forward strand.
TGTATTAATTTACTTAAAACCCTTAGCAGATGGCTCACATCGTAAGGTTTGACGATGTACCAATCCGCTTTTTTTTCCATCGCTATATCAAAATCTTGCCCGCTATCCTTACCTGTCAACATTATTACCGGCATCTGCCGTGTCTCCGGATGCCCCTTTATCTTTTCACATACCTGAAACCCGGTTATTCCGGGCATCATGACATCCAGTATAACGGCATCCGGCTTTTTTTTCAGAGCCTTTTCAAAACCAGTATCTCCGTCATACGCCGTTATTATTTCATACCCTTCCTCTTCCAATGTCATCTGAAGCATTTTTATCGCTGTCGGGCTGTCATCTACAATCAGTATTTTCCTGCTGTTTTCGGACATCTATGCCTTATCCCCCATTTTCCGATCCCGGGACACCGGCTTTAGCCGCAAGTTCCGGCTCAGACGATTATCCATTCTTCATCTTTATATATGTTCTCCAGTATACTTTCTATCCTGTTTATAGAACTTTTGCTTGTGCTTTTACTCTTTAGAATCTTTGCTAATGACGCAAGTACTGCTTTCTTAACTTCATTATCTTCCGCATCGGTATATTTAATCAGCAATTCTATGCTGTCTTCAGAATTTATCTCTCCAAGCAGCCCGCAGGCGGCTATCCTGATCTGCCCGATTTCGTTTTGAATGATTTTATCCAGCATTTCCACAGCATTTCCTGGATCTATTTTATGCAGTACTTCTATAGCCCTTAATCTGACCCTGAAATCCGCATCTGCGTAGAACTGGCTGAGTATGTTCAAGGCGACCTGGTTCTCCTTCGTATTATCTGTTGCAAGCTCCGATTCAATGATATCGAGTTTTTTCAGTTTTTTCTCATGTTCCTGTACTATTTTACCGTTACTGCCCGGAACAGCATCAGACCCGTCCTTACCCGGAGCCCTATTCCTAAAAACAACCAGTAACATCGCAATTAAAGCAATCGGCAGGGCAGCGACCGCAACATTACCTTTATTGAAAATACTGTTTCTGCTATTTAAATCCGCGGTTCTTGTATTCTGCAGGAACTCCCGCATCTGCAGATGCGCCTGCCGGTATTCTTCTATCATTATATCACTTTTTTTCTGATAGTCTTCAAAGAATTCAAGAACTTTTCCCGCTTTTTCATGCTGCCCGGCTTCATCTGACACTCCCCCACTGGAAACCTGCTGTTCTCCAGCCAGAGAACCGGTCATATTGACCATGTCCGAAATCTTTCTGTCCTCAGGAAAAAGAAATTGTGCCTTTTTCAGATATGTCAATGCTTTGGCGTGCTGACCTATGGAACTGTATTCCATCCCGAGACCTACGAATATCTTCATCTTAAGACTTTTTATCCTGAAATTAGAAGGATCCTTCTTATAAGCAAGTTCAAGTTTTCCCGATGCAGCGGTAAGTCGGCCCTGCTCATATTCCACAATAGCCTCATCTATCAGATCTTTTGTCAAATTTATTTTCTTTCGGCATACTTCCACCATATGCAATGATTCGCTATGAGTCGGTTCTACAGCCAATATTTTAAGGCATGCCCTTACAGCCGCCTCATAGTCGCCCTTTTTTAGATAATCTTTTGCATAGAAGCGTGTTGTATGTATTTCATCTTTTTTTTCATCTGCCTCACTACTGATTACAGGCATTACGCCCATGCTCATAACAATAATTAAAGCCTGCACTGCTGTCTTTATGGTTTTTATGCGCATTATTTAAGAATTCTATTTACAGTATCAATAAGATCTTTCATTTTATATGGTTTTACAAGGAAAGCATCAGGTCTATATATTTCATCTTCCAGTTCAAAGAAATCCTTCATACCTCCCTTGCCGGAACTTATTACTATTGGAATCGTCGCGAGGTCCGGAATCTTCTTTATTTTTTTTACCAGTGTATAGCCGTCCATATCAGGCATGACTATATCGAGGACTATCGCATCCGGCATGAATTCCCCGAGCGCCTCCAGGGCTTTCTGTCCGCTATTTGCTTCCCTGACATGATAACCGGCATTCTTAAGCGCGAATTCAAGCAGCCTGCGCGTTTCGTCCTCATCATCTACTATCATTACTGTTTTTATATTTTCTCCCGCCATTTTATCTCTGTATTCCTTAATCCCTTTATTATTATAGAGTTATACATAAACACCATTACCGGAAAGACACCGGTTGGTGTTTTTATCTGTATTATGTTTTCAGCTATATAGTTACCGAATTATAACTAGTTTATTTTGTTTTTTCAAGTTAAATATAATCATTAATTATAATTATGATATGGATATCTAAAATCAGAGGCCGGGATTATCGACTATCACAGGAATATTCCGCCACAGCGTCCCTCTGAACAGTCCTGGTAAGAGCGGATGCGACGGCAGGTTTTATCGTTTTTTTAATTCCTTGATAATGCGCTGTTTATACTGAATAGACCTGGTTATACCGTATATCAGCGGGTCTTTTTTGAATTTTTCCAATATATAGTTATCATGGCTGTATGCCTTGACCAGTTCTTCCCATGCATTTTCCTGCATATTCTTTTTCAGATACATACAGGCAAGACCATAATGCAATACTGAGAGTTCTTCACTATCATCACATTTACCGGCAATCTGAGGAAAAAGTTCTTCTACTTCGCTCAGCCTGTTTTCATGGAGTAATATCAGGAGAGAATAAAGCTCTGCTGATACCGATAATCCTTCACTGGTCATAAGTTCCCGTAAAATATCCTTGGCCGAATTGTAATCGCCCAAACCGTAGTTGTTAATACCTTTAATATAGCGGTATTTTTCCGAATCCGCGGTTTCCCGGCCTATCTCTCCCAGGAAGCTGCGCGCTTCATCCAATCTTCCGGTTTTACTGTATATTTCTGCCATCATAAGCAATGCCCTGTCTTCGGCTTCATCGTATACGGAAGAAAGCACCCACTCCGCCTCTTCATATGAGGCAAGTTCAATCAGAAGTTCCGCTAAGAAAAGCCTGGCGGCAGTATCTTTTTCATCGAGCAGGAGTACTCTTTTTATGTACGATACCGCCTTATTAAGTTCCAGCATCCGGCGATTCGCCAATGCCAACTTCTTTAACACAGCGATATCATCCGGATATTTTTCCAGAAATATGCTTAATTCGTACTCAGCTCCAAAATAATTCTTTTCTCCCATATAAATATCGGCAATCTGCATTGTTACCCATTTCTTCCATTCTTTGTCAGCTGAAGGTAATACATATGATTCCTTCAGCAGTATTTTCGCCTTTTCCAGATGGCCGAGTTTCAGATATGTAGTCAGAAGCATGGATATAATAGCGTTATTTTCCCTGTCTTCTTTCAGGCATTTTTCAAGTTTTTGCATAGCGATGTCAAATCTTTGCCGGGCACAAGCCCTCTCCGCGCGGTTGAGGTTCCACTTGAAGATCATGGAATTAATGCTTATTTTTTTCTTTGCACGGTTTTTGTGGGATTTACGTACGTTTTCTATCAGCCCCTTATAACCGGATTCCAGCTTGTTTACATCAACCTGCAAAGGCACGGGTTTTATTTCCTTTGTTATGTCCGATATCCCCGTAAGAAACTTATTCATATACATGCCCGCTGAAATAAAAGAGACAAGTATTATTGACACAAGGACTATTTTTACAAGTTTTTTCTGAACAGCACTTGATTTCTTTTTGGCGGCTTCGGCTCTTCTTAATCCTTCTCTTTTTTTAATGTTTATTTCGAATTCTGCGACTATTCCCAGGGCCGTAAACAATGTATTCTGCGGCACCCATATATCGTATGGCCCTGCGGGCCCGGGACTCTTCATTTTCGAATCTATACCCTGCTGTTTCAATCTGTCAGCAAGTCCTTTTGCATCTGATTCTGATTCGAATGTCTTTATTTTTTCCAAATTGCCGGAGAATTCCATAAGCCCTGTTCCCTCCTTGATAATGAAGAACTTGTACCAATATATTATAAAACAGAGAATAAATAGTCAATTAATCATTTTCTAACGAAAGCTCCTGCTCCTGCGTTGAAACAGCACCAAAAGATCTTTGAACTGACAATATATTCTTGAAATTTAATTTGTTTTATGTTAGCATAAAAGTATGAAGATACCGAGTATAAAAGAACTCACGGCCGATATGGTCGACATAGGCATAATAACCGCCGAACAACTAAAAAATGCGCTCGGCAAACAGCAGCAATCAGGGGGGAGCCTCGGAGAGATACTTATTGCTGAAGGATATATCACAGAAGACGTTTTTGTCGCTTTTCTAGGTAAAAAATCGGATATAACTTATATTTCCCTTGCAGATTATGGCAATATAGACAGCCAGGTGACCGCAAAAGTCCCTGGATCTATCGCCCGCAGAAAAAATCTTATACCTATCAGCATAGACGATAAAACTCTCAAAGTTGCAATATCTGATCCTATGGATATCTTCGCTATAGATGATCTAAAAGCAATAACCGGCATGAAAATTGATATAGTGCTGGCTGTAAAAAATGACATAAAAAACGCTATTGAAAAAAATTATGTCAGTCAAGATGAAATGTTTGATGATTTCTCCGATGCGGATGGAGAAGGCGAATGGACACTTTAATGTATAGGATAATAACTAAATGGTTACGGCCTGTCAGGCTGTTACTATTCACTTCATTATGACGGAAAACCAGCAAATCCCCGAGAAAAAAGATATAGACAGCGCGCCTGTAGTAAAGATGATCAATATCATTTTGAATCAGGCGGTAAAACTGGGCGCTTCCGATATCCACCTGGAGCCGTTTGAAAAAACTGCCCGAATACGTTTCCGCGTAGACGGTGTACTTCATCCTCAGAAATCTCCGCCAAAAGCTATTTACAATGCAATGGTATCCAGGTTAAAAGTCATGGCACAGCTCGACTTGGCGGAAAAAAGGCTGCCCCAGGACGGTCGAATCAAGATAAGGTTCGGGAACAGGTCCATTGACCTGCGAATGTCTACAATGCCGTCTACTTTCGGTGAAAAGGTCGTTATGCGTATCCTGGATGCTTCAAGTCTGTGTCTTGACCTGACTCTTCTGGGATTTGAAGAGCGGGACCTTGCTATATACAAAAAGGGGATCAACTCTCCTAACGGGATAATCCTGATAACAGGGCCTACAGGAAGCGGTAAAACAACTACACTTTATTCAACACTTACTACTTTAAACCACCCCGATGTAAATATAAACACTATGGAAGATCCTGTAGAATACCTTTTACAAGGGATCATACAGGTACAAGCCCGCCCTGATATAGGATTAACATTTGCTTCAGGACTAAGAACCTTCATGAGGCAGGACCCGGATATTATAATGGTAGGAGAGATCAGGGATAAGGAACCGCGGAAATAGCCATAAACGCCGCGCTCACGGGACACCTTGTCTTTTCCACCCTGCATACCAATGATGCCCCTACGGCAGTAACCAGGCTCAATAATATGGGGATCGAGCCCTTCCTTATTTCCTCAACCGTTGTTATGTGTATAGCTCAGAGACTGCTCAGGCAGATCTGCCAAAATTGTCGTGAACCATATGAGATCGAAGCTGAAACATTACTACCATACGGACTTAAGATGGAAGATTTGGATAACGAAGATACCATAACGCTGCATAAGGGCACCGGATGCGAAGTCTGTGGAAAAACCGGCTATAAAGGCCGTATTGCGTGCTATGAGATAATGGATGTTACAAATGATATAAAAGATCTTATAAATAAGAAGTCTGCTGTTTATCAGATAAAACAGAAAGCCATAGATCAGGGAATGAGGACCTTAAGGGATTCTGCTTTGAGTAAAGTGCTTAGCGGTCAGACTTCAATAGACGAGATGCTCAGAGTGACCTCCAGGGATTCAGGATGATTCTATTCTGATTTGTTTCTCCATCTCTTCAACAGAAATATCAAAATTTGAGTATACCGCCTGCACATCGTCATTGTCATCAAGAGTCTCCATAAGCTTAAGCATCTTGCGCGCTTCGTTTCCTTCCAGTTTCACATAAGTACTGGGCAACATTGTAATCTCGGCAGTCTGTATTTCTGTAATATCCCGGACCGCGCCGGATATTCCTTCAAATTTTTCAGGCGAAGTTGTTATCTCGTACACATCACTGTCAGACATTTCGATATCTTCGACATCAAAAGAAAATATTTTCTCCATAAGTTCTTCTTCGGATATCCGTTCCTTTGGAACTGTAATATAGCCTTTTCTCCGGAACATCCAGTTAACGCATCCTGTCTCCCCCATGCTTCCGCCATGGTCAGAGAATATTCTTCGCATTTCTGAAGCTGTCCTGTTTTTATTGTCGGTTGTTACATTTACCATAATGGTCACTCCGCCGGGACCATAGCCTTCGTAAACCAGTTCCATATAGGAAACTCCGGGCAATTCTCCTGTACCGCGTTTTATTGCCTTTTCAATGGTATCCTTAGGCATATTCGCCTCATTCGCCTTATCTACCGCAAGCCGGAGACGCGGATTCATGGCAGGGTCGCCGCCGCCCTGCTTGGTTGCAACTGTAATCTCTTTTACCAGCCTTGAGAATATTTTTCCTCTCTTCTGGTCTTCCTTTCCTTTTTTATGCTTTATGCTTGACCATTTAGAGTGCCCTGACATTTTGCCTCCTGTTATAAAAACTGATTTTAGCGGCCTTCTTCCCTTTCCTTCTGGTATTTTTCTACAAGATGCTGCTGAATATCCATAGGCGCCGCTTCAAAATGATCGAATTCTACTGTATATTCTCCCTCTCCGCTTGTCAGTGACCGCAAATCTTCCGCATAAGTTGATAATGATATCTTGGGTATCTGGGATACTACTATCTGTTCTTCACCGGCCGGCTCTATACCCAAGACTTTTCCTCTCCTTGAATTGAGGTCCCCCATAATCGCTCCCGTATAATCATTGCTCACACGTATCCTGGCTTTCATTATCGGTTCGAGTATATATGGCTGCGCTTCTTTCATGGCATTCTGAAATGCAAGACTACCCGCAACCTGAAAAGCCATATCAGAAGAATCAACATCATGATATGAGCCGTCGAACAAGGCGATCCTTATATCAACAACAGGGAATCCGGCTATAACGCCTTTTTCCATAGCGTTTACTATACCTTTTTCTATCGAAGGTATATAGTTGCTTGGTATCTTGCCGCCTACTATTTCATTCTTAAATTCGAATCCCGAACCCCGTTCTATAGGCTCCATCCTTATCACACAATCTCCGTACTGCCCCCGGCCGCCAGTCTGTTTTTTATATTTACCCCGTATATTATCAACTTTTTTTCCGACGGTTTCTTTAAAAGATATCCTGGGAGCCCTAAGCTCCACCTCCGCTTCGTAACGGTTTTTGATTTTTTTAATAACAAGTTCCAACTGTAGTGTGCCGATGCCTCTTAATACCATTTCTTTTGTTTCCGGATTGAAACCGAAACTAAGCGTAGGATCTTCATCTATGATATTTGAAAAAGCCTGAGCTACTTTTTCCTCTTCTCCTTTGTTCTTTGGATAAACACCCCTGTCTACTATGGGCTGGGGGAATTCTATAGGTTTTAGCGGTGCAGAATCAGCTTTTGCAGACACAGTATCGTTCACTCTGACATCTTCAAGCTTAACAAGAGCGCATATATCTCCGCTTTTCACTTCAGACACGACAATATTTTCATCTCCTCTTTTCAGTGCCAGCTGGTTTACACGCATTTTTTTCTTATTTTTTATATTGTATACTTGTTCACCCGCTTTAAGCGAACCTTCACATACTTTCAAAAAATTCACCTGGCCTACATGCATCTGGGATTCTGCTTTGAATATTATCGCCTTAAAATACCCTGAAGCGACTATAGGACGGTCAGTCTGCTCTATACAGTCCGGAGCGGGAGCATACTTGCCCAGAAAATCTATTAATTCTTCGACACCAATCCCCTTAACCGCAGACCCGCACAGCACCGGCACTATTTCTCCTTTAAGGAGCCCCTTTGTCAATCCCTGTCTTATCTCTTCGCTATTAAGACTCCCTTCTTCGAGAAATTTCTCCATAAGGGAATCATCGGTAGTTGCCACCGAATCCATAAGGCTTTCAGAGAATCCGGCCATAGCTTCTTTTAGTTCTCCGGGGATTTCTGCCTCTTTACCATCTTCTACAGCGACACTTTCCAGCAATTTTATTATGCCTTTAAAATTCTCTCCCTGGCCCATAGGTGCTATAACAGGCGCTATATTGGGACTTAAATATTTTTTAAGCTGACTAACGATTTCATCAAAAGTACTGCCGCTATGGTCCATATGATTAATATAAATGATCACGGCTTTACCAAGAGCTTTTGCCCGACGCCAGATTTTCTTTGTAGTTACACCGACGCCTTCATGCGGATTAATCACAAGAAGCACTACTTCACACACTTCCAGTGCACCTGCAACATTCCCGAAAAAATCAGCAAACCCGGGTGTGTCAATGAAGTTAAATTTTATATTGGAGTACTCCAGGGTTATCAAAGACGAGCTTATCGATGACATACGTTCTTTTTCTATCGGATCGTAATCGGAAACAGTATTACCTTCCTCAACTTTGCCCAACCTGTTAATAATACCCAGGCCGAACAACATGCTCTCAACCAGTTGTGTTTTACCGGCGCCGCTTGCTCCACAGATAACAACATTTCTTATATCCCTTGTTTCATATACTTTCATCTTTTCCTCCTGTTAACCATTTTCAATAAATACTAAAATTTAATATAAAATTCAAATTACTGTTCAGCTTGTTCTGCATCCTCGATGACCCTTAAAGTAACATTCTGTAATCTTTTCTCAATTGCAGCTGATATCGGCGAATGCTGTTTTATATACTCTATTTCCAGATCTCTAAAAATAATTTCTGTTTCTTCTGTTTCTGTTCCTTCTGTAAAACCCGCATACCCATCACCGCCTTTTGCCAGGAACGAATTGGTAACAATAGTATATTCAGTATCCGGCTCTATCTCTCCGCTTTTGCCTTCAGAATCTGTGATTATTACATTCAGCACTCTTCTTTTTTGCGGCAACGAGTCATTATATACCATTCTCAAACCGGATACCTGCAGTGATGAATACTTTCCTGAAACGCTTTGTTCCAGGAGTTCTTTTACCTGCTTTCCTGTTAAAGTCATCTTTACCAAAGTGTTTCCGAACGGGGAAAGTTCCCATATATCACGCACAAGTATTTCCCCTTTATATATGGAGGTTCTTATACCGCCCGTATTCTGAAAAGCGAAATCGCTCTCTGTCGAACTGCGCATCAGGTCTGCCTGCCAGTTTCCGAGAGCGAGCTCACGGTGTTTTCTCTGGTCTCCGGTAAAATTGTTCGGGAGATATATTTCAGATTCACCTATAACTTCATCCATGCCTTCCAGTTCCCCTGTGTATATCTTTTTTATCGAGTCTTTTATCTCTGTATTCTTACCGGCGTATTTTTCCGGCAGCAAATCAATAAGCCGATATTTGAACGCCAGTATCTTTTTTTCCCGGGTACTGTAGTAGACATTAAGATGTCCTGCATTTTTAAAATGACATCCCGGATGACATATGAGAGTTCTCTTCACTTTCACCGGTTTCTTCATTTTTCTATGTGTATGCCCGCCCAGTATTATATCTACATCTCTGACCTTTGAAACTGTATTAATATCTGCATTAAAGCCAAGATGTGAAAGAACTACTATTAGATGGGCTCCCTTGTCTTTCATATCTGATATGTTATTACTCAGCACCTCTGCAGGATCTAAAAAATCCAGTCCGGATATATTATCTTTATAGGAAATGCTGCCCGTATCGGGCGTAGTGACTCCGATTATACCCACATTTATCCCTCCAATAGGTTTTATTATATAGCTTTTAATATATTCAGGTATTTTACCTGTATCTGTTTCTATTATATTGCTGCCCAGAAAAGGGAATTCAGCAGATTCCGATAAATTTCTGAATATTTCCTGACCCAGGTCAAATTCATGGTTCCCGACTGCCGCTGCATCGTAGCCGAGTATATTCATCATATTGATAACGGCGGCGCCTTTGGTGAGTATGCCTTCGGGTGTACCATGAAAACAGTCTCCGGAATCCGTAAGTATATAAGGATCTTCCAGCCCGGCCAGATATCCGGCGACAGCATCTATACCGCCTATTTTAATGAGGCCCCTATTCGAATATTCCCGCGAAGGAAGTATGTGTCCATGCCCATCCGAAGTAAAGACAAAAGATAAAGGAACTGTATTGTTTTTCCAATAATGAGAATATAGGAGTACAGGCAATACCAGCAGCAGAAGAAAAAGAATAAGGCGTTTGACGTAATTCATTCGATCTTTAAATTACCGTCTGCTCATGTATCCATTGATTCTATTTCCATCAGTTTGAGAAATTCCTCGTTTGATTCAGTAGCTCTCATTTTTTCAACTATCAGCTCCATTGCCTCTACAAGTCCCAGGGGATTAAGAACTTTTCTCAGTATCCATACCTTCTTGATCGTTTCATCCTGAAGAAGAAGCTCTTCTTTACGGGTCCCCGAACGGAATATATCAATAGCCGGAAACACTCTTTTATTTACAAGGCGGCGGTCAAGATTTACTTCCATATTGCCGGTGCCCTTGAATTCCTCGAATATAACATCGTCCATTTTACTGCCCGTTTCTATCAGAGCAGTAGCTATAATAGTAAGGCTGCCGCCGCCCTCTATATTCCTGGCTGCACCGAAAAACCTCTTTGGTCTCTGAAGTGCCTGGGAATCCACTCCACCTGTCAGAATACGCCCGGAGGAAGGTGCAATGGAATTATAAGCCCTGGCAAGCCTCGTAATAGAATCCAGTAGAATCACTACATCCTTGCCATGTTCAGTAAGTCTTTTGGCTTTTTCAATGGCCATCTCACTTACCTGAATATGCCGTGAAGCTGATTCATCGAATGTTGAACTTATAACCTCACCTTTCACAGACCTCTGCATATCAGTAACTTCTTCGGGTCTCTCTCCGACAAGAAGCACTATCAAGTATACTTCAGGATGGTTTGTGGTAATAGCATTCGCTATTTTCTGAAGTATTATAGTCTTTCCTGCTCTTGGAGGAGATACTATCAGCCCTCTCTGCCCTTTTCCTATCGGAGTGAGAAGATTCATTATCCTCATTTCAATAACATCTCCGAGGGTTTCAAGATTGATCATGTCCTGCGGATACAACGGTGTCAATTCATCGAATTTCACCCTGGTTCTTATCTGAGACGGATCCTCACCGTTCACTGCCTCGACTTTAAGAAGGGCAAAATAACTTTCGCCGTTTTTTGGAGGACGGACCTCCCCGTAAACCGTATCCCCTTTTCTTAAAAGGAATTTTTTTATCTGCGAAGGAGACACGTATATATCTTCCTTGCCGCTGATATAATTGTTCTTGTTGGATCTCAGAAATCCGAAGCCATCAGGCAGTATTTCAAGAACACCCTCCTTGAATATCTTCTCCTTATCTTCCGCATGAATGCCTTTTAATACTTCAATTGCCAGTTCTTCTTTCTTCAGGTTCTTATAGTCCTCCAACTGTAGTTTTTTGGCTTCATCTTTCAGCTCTTTTAACGATTTTGTCTTAAGATCGCTTATCATCATCTATTGTTACCTCCTTGAAGTTCTTCTATAAACTTCTCTACAACTATCTTAGTTTCTTTGATCTCAGTTCCCGTATCTATTACAAGATCTGCTCTGGCCTTTTTCCCCTCAGGCGGATCTTGTATGTTCAGCCATTTTTCAGCTGTTTTCAGATCAACTCGCTTTTTTTCTATTATCCTTTCAACCTGTACCTCCCTGGCAACATACGTTAACACGACTTTATCAAACAGGATGTCCCATCCCGCCTCATAGAGCAGCGGGACTTCGCATGCCGCGATAGCAATTCCTTCCTGTTCCCAGACTCTGAATATCTTTTCTACTTCCTGTCTCACCAGAGGATGTGAAATCTCCTCCAATCTGAGTTTAAAACCGGGATCTTCCAGAATGACGGATGTTATTTTCTCCCTGTTCAATGTCAGATCACTGTTAAAATATATATCCTGCCAGTTCTGCCTGATACGTGCCCATATGACATTCCCGGGATTCTGTAATCCGCGGACAAGCTCATCGCAGGAAACGACAGGTATTCCGGTTTCTCTAAAAATCTCTGAAACAGATGTTTTTCCTGTACAGATATTCCCGGTTATTGCTACTTTCAGCATTTTTCCATATCTCTCCAATTACTGCCCGCACGCATATCCACCACCATGGGCACGGAGAGTGTTACGACGCTCTCCATTTTATCCTTTATAATCTTTTTATACTTTTCTACACTGTTTTCAGGGATCTCAAAAAGGAGCTCGTCATGAATCTGCAGCAGCAGTTTTACCGGACCGCGGTTAAAATCTAATTCTTTATCGAGTTCTACCATTGCAAGTTTTATTATGTCAGCCGAACTTCCCTGTATGGGCGTATTAATCGCCATTCTTTCAAAAAGCCTGCGGCGCATGGGATTTGCCGAGTTTATCTCTTTTAGAAACCGGCGGCGGTTCAATAAAGTTGACACATAAAGTTCTTTCCGCGCTTTTTTTACCGTAGTGTCCATATATTGTTTTATACCGGGATACTGATTAAAATACCGTTCTATGAACTTCTGCGACTCTTCATAGTTCATATTGGCGCGCCTTGACAGTCCCTTGGCGGACATGCCGTATACTATGCCGAAGTTTATAGCCTTTGCTTTCTTGCGCATGGAATGGTCTACTTTTTCTTCCTCTACTTCAAATACCCGGGCAGCGGTACGCTTGTGTATATCTTCCCCGCTGACAAAACTGTCTATAAGGTTTTTATCTTTAGATATATGAGCCAGCACCCTCAGGTCTATCTGAGAATAATCCCCGCTGACAAATCTATATCCGTTTTCCGGGATAAATGTCTTTCTTATAAGCCCTCCTTCAGGAGATCTCACAGGTATATTCTGCAGATTCGGTTCACTGGAAGAAAGCCGGCCCGTAACTGTACCGGCAATATTGAACGTAGTATGCAGCCTTCCAGTAGTTTTTTTTATCATTATAGGCAGCGGGTCTATGTATGTAGAAAGCAGTTTTTGTAATTTTCTGTACTCAAGTACCTTTTCCGGTAATTCATGCTCATTTTTCAGCATATGTAATATGTCTTCCGCAGTCGAATATCCGGTTTTAGTCTTCCTGATCGGCTTTAAGCCAAGTTTTTCGAACAGTATTTCTGCCAGCTGCTTTGATGAATTCACATTGAATGTTTCACCGGCAATGTCATAGATCGATTTTTCTATTATAGCCTGCCTCTTCTGGAAATCCTTTTTTGTATTATTCATTTGAACAGTATCTACTTTTATCCCGCTCATCTCCATTTCACCAAGTATTTTTAGAACCGGAAGCTCCACATCTTCATAAAGTTTACCGGTTGATTCTTCTGAAATTCTGCCGGAAAGCTGTTTTTTAAGTTCCCACACTGCCTTGAGTCTGAGAGCAGCTATTGAAGCTATATCTTCGACTCTTCTTGCCCATGGAGATTCTCCGATATCTTCCGGCGCCCAGTTCAGATATCTTAAACAGATTTCCTTAAGTCTGCCTGATCCTGTTTCCGGATCGATCACATAATCAGCTGTTATTGCATCAAATGAGATCCTGTCTATGGGTATATCGTTTCTTCTGAAAAATTTATATATCTCCTTTACATCTGCGGATACCAGCCCTTTTTTACCTTCAGATAAAAACATCCTTAAGGGCTCAGCAAGTTCCTTCCACGCCAGTTGCTGTCCTACACCCAGATAGTTATGGCCCATAGGGATATAATATGCTGCACCTGATAAAAATCCAAAGCATATACCTGATATATTGCCGGGCGCCGGTAAATGATCTCCTGAATCAGAAATCAGCTCGAAACTTATTTCTTTTTCCGCTGAATTCTCTTCCAGGGACTTATTAAATCCTGCCATATCCGTAATTATATCTACCTCAGGACCAGCTTCAGTGACATCTCGAACTGACCAATCAGAAAGCATGCTTCTGAAATTCAGTTTTTTCAGCTGCTCCAGAAGAACTAGGGTATCCGGCCCTTTCCAGCGGTAATAATCAATATCTTCCGGAAGGTTCATATTTTCAACAAGCTGTACCATCCTGCGTGTCAAATATGCGTCTTCTCTGTACTTTTGGAGTTTCTCACTTGTTATCTGTTTTATGTTACCCAGGTTCATATATATTCCGTCCAGGTCCTCATATTCCGAAAGCAGTTTACGCGCTGTTACAGGCCCTATTCCCCTGACTCCCGGAAGATTATCAGAACTGTCTCCTACAAGCGCCAGATAATCTATTATCTGGGCTGGTTTTACCCCGAATTTATCTTTAACCCCATCTTCGTCGTATATTATATCCTTCCCTGTATCCAATATACTGATATTACCGGTTACAAGCTGATACATATCCTTATCACTTGTTAATATAAATACCGGGAATTCCTTTTTAGACGCCTTTCTGGCTATAGTTGCTATTATATCGTCTGCCTCAAAACCTTCCTCTCTTATATACTTTATATTAAGCGCTTCCAGGATGCCATATACCCGCGGGAACTGCTCAACCAGTTCTTTGTCAGCTTCCTCCCGGTTCGCCTTGTACTTCTCGTATTCTTCATGACGAAAGGTCTTTTTGGAATGATCAAAAGCTACTGCTATATGTGTCGGCTTTTCTCTGTCTATGATCTTTTTAAGCATCTTAACAAACCCGAACACCGCATTAACCGCACGGCCATCGGCATCTGTCAGCCTGGGCACTGCATGGTATGCTCTATGAACGTAAGAGTTTCCATCTATCAGGATGATTTTTTTTCTATTCTGACAAACCATAAATTAGTGTCTGATTACAAATTAAAAATTCCGAATTGTATCTACCCTTATTAATTAATTCGATGAAAGGTTTCCGAGCATATCCCCTTACTTATATTAATAAAAAATTCTGTTAATACCGCAATTATATTGGCTAATTTCGGAAAGTCAAAATTATTCTAGCAAAAAAAAAGACAAATGTCAAATTTTCCGGCCTCGGCACCTTTAGGATTTTATCCCTCTTAAAAGAACCCTCTTTTCAGCTTCAATCCGGGTTTAAGCATGGATATCACTTTTCCCGCCTGTCTACTATATAGCTGCTTCCGTCTTCTTCTTTTGCGTATTTTTTTAGCTCTGCAGCTACGCTGCAGAGCTCCACGCAATGTTTATATTTTCTTTTTAAATTTGTTGCCACACCTGCTGCAATACTCATTATCGGGAATTCCTGAAATTGTCCCTGCCGGTTTTTAACTGTTATATGGCCCTTAGCCATGTCTTCCTTATCATAAAGCGCCGGGATCTTGTTGTCAAATTGTTCGATCACCCTACTGCAGACAGCATTTACTCTTTCTGGTAAAGTGACCATAATAAAATCATCTCCTCCTATGTGACCTATAAAATCTGCCGGTGTACCGTTCTTGCGCATAGATTCAAGCAGAATATGTGCAGTCAGTTTGATCGCTTCGTCACCGCGCGAAAAACCGTATTTGTCATTAAAAGCCTTGAAATTGTTAAGATCGTAATACATTACGGCAAATAAGGTATTCTCATCCATTCGTTTTTGGATTTCTTCATTTATCTCAACATTTCCGGGAAGATGAGTAAGAGGATTGGCACCGAGTTCTCTCGTATGATGCTTTAACAGGTTTCTTACGCGTAACAGCAGTTCAGCCGGCTCAAAAGGTTTTATTATATAGTCATTACCCCCCGAAGATAACCCCTCTACCTTATCCTTTGTCTCATACATACAGGTCAGCATAATTACAGGTATATGGTTAAGCATTATATCATCTTTGATCTGCCGGCACACCTCATAACCGCTCATATCCGGCATCCTAACATCAAGTACTACCAGATCTATTTTTTCTTCCCGCAGTATGGAAAGAGCCTCTCTTCCCCCTGTCGCCTGCAGTATCTCATATCCCGCATTCCTAAGGAAGAGACGCAGCATATCCAGAAACTCGATCTCATCATCTACGAGCAGTATCCGCCAGTTATTCATATTCCGCATTTACCCGGGCAATATTTTTTCATATCCGCCGAGACCGCCTGCATGCTAATCATCTTCCTGGCACATAAAAAATGTGCTTTCCCCCTGCTTTCCCCTCTTTTCCTTCATTCTGGAACAAAGGCTGGTAATCTGTCCGAAATGATCAAATTTTTGTTTTTCGTTTGTAACAACATTTATCATTATAGACATCAACGGAAATTGGTTTTCTTTGTCATTTACATCTTTTTCTGTCACTGTTTTTTTTAGCCGGTCACCGGCAATTTTATCATATATTGAAAGCACTTCATAATCGAATCTCATTATTATTTTGTCGCAGATAGATTCTATCTTATTCAAACCTGTGATCACAATAAAATCATCCCCCCCTATATGGCCTATAAAATTATTTGTATTTCTCTTGACGTCCAGTTCAGAGATCAGTATATTTACAACAAGTTTTATTATTTCATCTCCGCGATCAAACCCGTAACGCTCGTTAAAAGCCTTGAAATTTGTCAGATCTATATAGAAAACAGTGAATTCCTCACCATCATCTATTCTACGCTGCATTTCCTTGTTGATCTCGCCTGTTCCGGGCAGGTACGTCAGCGGATTAGCTCCCAGCTCCCTTGAATACCGCTCCAGCAGATTTCTGATCCGTACAAAAAGCTCTTCGCTCTCAAAAGGTTTTGTGATATAGTCATCGCCGCCGGTCTTTATCCCTTTTACCCTGTCGTCTATATCAGTCATACATGTCAGCATTATGACAGGGATATGACTCAGCAGAAGGTCTTCTCTTATCCTTCTGCAGACTTCATAACCGTCCATGTCCGGCATCTTTACGTCCAGGACAATCAGGTCGATCTTTTCCATTGTCAACACCTGCAAAGCTTCCATCCCACTCGTTGCCGTTTTGATTTCATAACCCTCTTTTTCAAGAACAGTCGCAATCATCTTGAGGAATTCCATTTCATCATCTACTATTAGTACAGTTTCTTTTTTACTCATTTTTATCATCCAGGCTATTTAACCCAAGTATTTTTCTATCTCTGCCATAAGGTCATCTTTATCCATTGATTTGGTCATAAACTTATCAGCGCCCAGCAGATAACAATCTTCTCTGTACTGATCGATATTGCAGGATGTAAGCACAATAATAGGGATATAGGACGTTTCTTTATCGGCTTTAATTCTTTTTATTACCTCGAAACCGTCCATTCCCGGCATGTTTATATCCAGTACCATAAGATCCGGCTTCTCATTCCTTACCATATTTATGCCCTCTTTGCCTCCTGTCGCAATAATGACTTTATAATTCTTCTTTTCCAGGAATCCTTTTACAAGCATTGACGCTTCAATCTCATCATCTACAACAAGTACGGTTTTCGCACTATCCATTACTCCTCCCAAGCGTGTTCTTATGCGCTCAATACTGCAGAAAAGCCTTTCAAAATCAACAGGTTTCCCTATAACTTCAATTGCACCCAAGCTCAATCCTTTTTCTTCGGCAAGAGATACCATTATTGTTATGAGTATCACAGGAATAGACTCGGTAGCCGGATCCTGTTTAAGCATCTGCAGCACATTGAATCCGTCTAACCCCGGCATAAGCACATCAAGAGTGATCATATCCGGCCTTTCCTCCCTGGCC
>JBDRKX010000122.1:0-4363 GCA_043813605.1 Elusimicrobiota bacterium
ATGCCCTGCTGGAAGCTATAGCTGCCAGACTGCCTGTAATCGTATATCCCTACTCGATATTCAGAAGCGACATAAGGGAACATCTCAGGGGCGGAGTTGTTGAATACCCTGCTCTTGACGATTCTTTCCTTGCAGCATTCGGAATAAAAGTCAATCAGATAAATACGCATGATCTTCAGATGATACTTGAACTGGGTACAGCAACAGAATCAGAGCGAAAAGCTATGTATAGAGCATTCATAGAGCGTAAAGGGAGTGTATTTAGTGAGGAGGAATTCGGCAGACTTATGGATTATGCCGTAGAATACAGGAAGAGTATGGACGCTGTTATGGATAAGTTGAAGAAAAATATAATAGATAAACTGATCGACTTGCCGAGAACTGAAAGGATAAAAGCTATACGCGAACTGGAGATGGTAAAGACATCCTTTTTCGGCGCAAGCAGGGCTTTCTCATATAAAACGCTCGATACAAAACTTGCAGGTATATTCTCTAATATTTTCGAACCCGAAGCAGTTGCAACAGCAGTGATCCCTGAAAAAGTAGAAGTCCCGGAAGAACTTGATGCGAAGGAAAAAGAAGTTGTTGCTGAAAAACCGGCCGATTTTGTAACAGCAGAAGCCAGACGCACTTCAAAAGCTATGAGATTAACTTCGCAATTAAGCACGGATAAGACGGTAAAAACGGTGGTAGAAACCAATGTTAAACTCATGCTCGAGAATGATATGGAAAAATTTATCTCTCCTGCAACAGTTAAGTACAGTGCCAATACAATGGCTGAACGGAGAGATTTGCTCCAGAATTACGGGATACCGGTAAATGTTACAAACCTTACGCTCAGCAGTGATTTTTATGATGATATGGCTGCTATAGATAAAAACCTGCGCGATACGAAAAAAATAAGCGACGAGAACGAAAGAAAAAGACTTGTAAGGATATTTGTAGAAACCAAAAAATATTTAAAGAACGCACCCATGAGCGTCGTTAAGAAATACACTCCTAAATTAGCCCAGGAATTAAAAGAAACTAAAGGAAACTATGTGAGGCAGAGGTTCCTGAACAGGGTAGATAAAGTCCTCGAGCTGGTAAAATCACTCGAAAGGGCGACCGGGATACCTGCAGCTGACGGGATGATGGATTCTCTCCAGAGAGCACTTTTCAGAGAAAGTTTTATTAATCCCGATAAACTCAGAATAACGGACAAACTCATCAATGATACCCGCAGTCTCGAAACATACCTTCTTACCCATGAATCAATGAATATCAGAAAGGCTTCATCAGTGATTTTTACGCATGTTACTGATGCCCAGAAAAAAAACCTGTATCATTACCTGCGCAATCCGCTTACAATAATTGGCGGATTCTTATTGAGGCTTCTTAAACAGGAAAAAATACCGGAAAAATTCAGTGAGTTCTCTGATAGAATAGTAGAAATAGAAAAACTTATAACGGAACTCGAAAATACTAAGGATCTGGAAAACCTGTCCACAAAAATAAACGGAGTAATATCTGACCTGGATTCTGCGATCTTCAGGCTTGATATATCAGATCCTCTGACTATGTCAAGAATAGATGCTATAAGGGTAGCTATTCTGAGATTAAAACTCTATATGATTCTTGGTATTACTGATATTACGCGGGATGATATGACACTTGAGACCAGAATGGAGATATTCCGGGACAGGATAATCGACAGCGGGCTGGATTACGGTTCAACAGCTACAATCCTTCAGTTACTTATAGAAACAGATTCTATACCTGAAGGTGAACCGATAAAACGTGTTATTTATCTGATTGATCATGTTTCCATAATGGAACAGATAGATGCTGATCCGGAAAATATGCTTAATGTGATCATGACTGTAATAGAAGGTAAAGTCGAGATTGATCCTGAAGTATTGAATGTATTCATTAATGGAATAGCTCCTGTAGTACAGGAAAAAGAGATCCCTGTAGAAGAACCTGAAATTGCAGAGGTTCCGAAAGAAGTTGAAGAAGAAATTACTGCTGAAACGGCTTATGTAAAAGGCATCGAAAAATCGGAGGTCGAACCTCCGACAAAAGAGCTGGTCGAAAAACCTGTTGTCGACGATGGAAAACTGAAAGAGCCGATAAAAATAGCAGAAAAATCGGAGGTCGAACCTCGGATAAAGCCGAAAGAAGAAATTCCTGCAGAGATACCTGAAATTGCAGAGGTTCCGAAAGAGGAATTGCCTGTGGAAGCAAAAGTACCTGCAGTGCCTGCTGTTATTTCGCAGGACGAGTTCTACGAGCAGAAAATAGGTGAAGATTATTCCAACAGGAAAGAGATCGAGTCTGTTATTGAAAAAGTAGGCGAATACTATAAGAGCGGGTATTTCCGGCAGGATGTGTCGGGGGGTGATGTCCTGATAGTGACATTGACCAAAGCCCAGAAGGACTTGGCGGAAGAGATACTCAAAGACCGGCAGCAGAAAGGAGTGCTTGCCATAGAAAAAGGGTTGCCTGATGTTATGACTGTAAAAGAATGGAATGAAAGCGGCAGGCCTGAAAAAAGGATAATGTTCGTTTCCATGGTCAGGGAAGATGCGGATATGCTGAGGGCGCTTTCCGGTCAGGTAATATCAGTAGAATACGATCTGATAGATGGCGGGAGGATCAGGGAAGTCTTTAAAGTGCCCGAAGTCACAAGATTCGATAGGGGAGCCATGCCTGAAGGCGATATGTACCGTATAGTGGTGGAAGTGGATGTGACAAGAGAAAAAGAGATAAAACCGTCGCTGGAACCTGAGGAACTGTATAAAAGGTCTTTTTACGTGGATAATATCGACTGGAATACTCTCTCTGTCCTTAAAGACGGTGAATGGGTAAGCGGAAAAGTAGAAAATAATAAGTGGGTGCCCGGAAAAGCTGTCGGCAGAGATGAAGACTGGATAGAAAAAAAAGATCTTGAAGTCCGGACAAGAGCTAATGAGGATATCGAATATAACGAAGAACAGTTCAGGGGATTGAGCGCATTACTGGAAAAATCACGCAAAAAGGGTATATATTTAAAAGTTGCAGGCAACCATTCATTTATTAAAAAAGCAAAAGAATATTCCGATACGCTGCTCACGGAAAGTGACGAAAAAGAGAGGGAAATAGAGTTGGCGCTGGAGGGGATTAAGGGTATCGGCCAAAAACTCGTTCCTGTCACTGATGCCGTGCTTGAGAACTACGCTAATATAAAGACTATGGATGACCTCAGGGAAGAACTGCAGGGTATCCAGGGTATGATAACGGCAAAAGGGAAAGATTCGAAACTGCTGCAGAAGATAGCCGAAGCGCTCTCAGGCGTGCTCGGATTAACCGGTGTCAGCTTAGCGTCAAAAGTCATAGAAACAGGAAAGAAAGCCGTTGTCGATCCTATAGTCAAACCTGTCCAGGAAACAGCAAAAGCCGTAACCGATGTCCTTGAAGGGCCTAAAGAAGAAATTGAGGGCCGTATTTTTGAAAAGATCAATGAGGAACAAAAAAAGGAACTATTTGAACTCCTTAACGGGAAGACCGTATTGGTAACCGGGTACAAAGCGGCGGGCCATCCTGTGCCTAATGATAAAGGTATAGTCGGGAAAAGCGGTAAAGTATTAAAGAGTTTAAGTATTCCGGCAGTAGGCTCTTTAAAGGGAATAATAGACTCTATTACAAAGACAAAAGCGGGGAACTGGCTGGTAGCTATAAAGGAAATAGCAGAACAGGAGTGGATCTCACAGGAAGACGGTACACTTCTTCCGCCATTAACGGTCAAGAAGATAACTCTCAGAATAGACCGGTTTATTGATGATTCAACAATAAGAATCCAGGGAACAGACGGGGAATGGTATCCGCCTGTTTATGCGGATGGGAAATGGACTATCGAGGAAGAAATACCCAGGGTAGTTGAAGAGGCGCCGCTCATGATCGAAGAAATTTCTAAGACAGAAAAAGATATTACTGAAAACCTGTCACGTATAGGCATAACAGAAAATGCAGATATTCAGAGAGTTATAAGCATGGCAGCCGAATATGCATCAACGGTCCGGCTTATAGACAGGATCGGCCAGATAGGCAAACTTCTGGATGCGGTAAAAGCTGCCACAGGGATACCGGACGTAAATTACGGTTTAAAAGCATCCCTCCTTAATGCCCTTCTTAAGAACAGCAGCATAGATATAAATAAATTTTTAGAATTAATAGAGACCAACAGCGATCTCGCTGTTACTATAATGAGAAACATGAACCTTCCTCAGAAGGATACGATAGAGTTCCTGGCTCTTGTTGAATCGGTAAAACCTGCCGCGGAAGCTGCTATTGAAGTAGAAGAAAAAGCAGTTATAGAAGATTTGGCAGAAAAGATTATAGAAAC
>JBDRKX010000123.1:0-2991 GCA_043813605.1 Elusimicrobiota bacterium
ATCACGGTAAGCGGCAATAGTATGCGGACTCACTTTCCGTTGGCGCATTAGTCTGTCAGTAAAAAATGCTTCTATTAACGCGGAAAAGTTGTTAGATATTTTCATGAAAGTTGTTCCTCCTTTTTCTCCAGCCGGTCTGTGACCAGTTTCAAAAGTTCCGGCACCATTGAAAGATACCAGTAAGTATCTGAAACTTTAACATGTCCAAGATAAGTACTGAGTTCCAGGATATGCCGGTCAACATCTACTCCACCGCGGTACCATCGGATAAGTGTTTGCACCGCAAAACGATGTCTGAAATCATGCATCCGAGGACCATGGCTGTCGGATGGACCGCGAAGCCCGATTTCCCGGGACAGCTGAGTAAATGTGTAAAGTGTTCCATAATATCCCAGCCTCTTACCTCCTTGAGATACAAAAAAACTACTGGTCTTCGGATTTGGAAATATTCGGTCTCTGAAACTCGAATAATGCCGCAGCGCATCGCTGGTAGTCTCATGTATCGGCACCAGGCGTGTTTTTCTAAACTTAGTGCAATGGATAGTGATTACATTGTCCTTTAAATCAACATCTTCCCGGTTAAGAGAGAGCGCTTCACTTTTAATGCGCAGCCCGGTGACGGCTAAAAGCCCAATTCTTCCGGCGGCTACAATATGTTTGTAAGGTGGATTTGTCATTTTTAATACGATGAATGAAAGAGCATAAAGTCCGCAGCGGAAAACACGTTAGTGGTTGAAACCGGACGGATGCGATTGCCAGCTGCGAATATTTAGCAGGAAACCGCCTTATAATTAAGGACTATCTTTATCTGTTTTTAACGGTGAACATACAGGGCATCTTTGCAATCTGAGCGGTTTCTCAAGACTGCTCTGTTGAAGAAGGTCTTTATCTTGAAATAACTCTATAGTAGAACCATCTGCAACAACTTTGCCTTCATGCATTACTATTGTCCTTTCACATAGATCCATTGCCATATCCAGATCATGAGTGACGATAATTTTCGTATGATGAAAGGTTTTCAATAATTCTATCAACCTGCGCCGGGATTAAGGTTTTAGATTAATATAACTCAATAATTACACCTTGCCAAAAGTCTGTATAACAACTCCGACTAAAACGCTTACCCCAACTAAAAGACCGATAATAAAAAGCGTATCCTTAAAACTCTTATTTTCTTTAATAAGCACAAGCATACCTAACCCCGTTCCGGCGCACAACCCGGCAACCATAGAACCGAAGCTTATTGCCCCTTTTGCAAATAATTCTACCAAAATGACCGAAGCAAAACAGTTCGGAATAAACCCAATTAAAGAAGTCAGTAAAGGCTGAAATATGGTTCCATTCAAAAGTACACTCGCGATCTTTTCCTGACCAATTCTATCTATCACAAAATTTAAAACTATTGAAAGAACCAATAAAAAGAAAAATATCTTTGCTGTATGCCGCAAGGGATGGATAAGCAAGGATTCTATTTTTGAACGTTTTTCATCCACCCCGTGAGAGCAGCATCCTGAATGCCCTTTAAGCGCATCTTCACAGAAAGCAGGGATTAAAGCAGTTCCCCCGGATTTTACTGTCTGCCGGAGGCCTATTATAAAATCAACCGTCATCCCGGATATGATAGCAATAATTACTTTGATAACAATGAGAACTCCAACTGAATGCGCCTTCTCCGGTATTGACAAAAGTATAGGTACTGCTTCATCTGAAGTAGACAAGAAAACTGCCAATAAGGTTCCTACCGATATAATCCTTTTAACATATAATGCGCTGGCTACTACAGAAAACCCACATTGGGGGATACACCCCCAAAATGCCCCTAAAATCGGGCCGAATCTATTAAAATGCACTAAGAAAGACCCCATGCGGTTACCATAGCGGTATTCCAAAAATGATACCAGAAAGTAAACCCCTGCCAATAAAGGCAGAAGCTTTGCAGTATCAATTAAAGCATCAATAAATAAGCTCATTGCAGCTACTCCTTTGTAACTTTATGTCAACTATATCACTTTCCGGGTAATCCGCAAACCGCACAATGTTGTATGCTGAGCGGTTTTTCAAGACTGCTCCGTTGAAGAAGGTCTTTATCTTGAAATAACTCTATAGTAGAACCATCTGCAACAACTTTGCCTTCATGCATTACTATTGTCCTTTCACATAGATCCATTGCCATATCCAGATCATGAGTGGCAATAATTTTCGTATGATGAAAGGTTTTCAATAATTCTATCAATCTTCTTCGGGATTTCGGATCAAGGCTCGACGTAGGCTCATCCATTACTAAAATATCCGGAGATACAGCTAAAACAGTTGCAATGGAAACTGCCCGTTTTTCTCCTTGAGAAAGCTTATAGGGCGGTCGTTTTCTTAAATGCTCTACCTGCACAATCTTAAGGGCTTCTACAGCTTTAATCTCGACTTCGGCTTCAGTCAGTCCCAGATTTAAAGGGCCAAAAGCTACATCATCAAATACGGTCGGCATGAATAACTGATCATCAGGATTCTGGAACACCATTCCGATTGTGCGGCGCACTATATCAACGTTTTTTTTAGTCAGGATAGCATCGCCGATCTGCACTGTTCCCCGGCAAGCTGTCAAACAGCCGTTAAAATGAAGCAAAAGTGTAGATTTTCCTGAACCGTTCTCACCTACAAGCGCCACAGATTCTCCATGAGTTATTCTAAACGATACACCGTCCAGAGCAACGGTTCCATCCGGATACATAAAATGTATATTATCCGCTTTAATGATATGATGACTCATTTAAAAACTCCTGACGCCCAAATGCCTATTTGAGAGGGCAGGTTGCAATATCTAAAGAATACAAAGATAAAAGCCCATACAGTAACATAAATTAGGTCCCGCCTTCGTCGGGACAACTTTTTTTTCACTTTATACTTCTTTTTTCTTGCAAAATTAAATCTTTCCTTGTATATTTATTATCATTATGGAATATGTCAGCGGCCATGTAAAACTTCGAGATATATTTC
>JBDRKX010000124.1:0-24144 GCA_043813605.1 Elusimicrobiota bacterium
ATGAAGGTTACTATATCGCGGACGCTCATAATGCAGGATTAGCAATCAGAAGATTATCGATCATAGACCTGCACACAGGCCATCAGCCTATTCACAATGAAGATAAGACTGTATGGGTAGTCCTAAACGGTGAAATATATAATTATAAGGAATTAAGAGATGACCTTGCGGCCAGAGGCCATGTTTTTTATACGGAGTCTGATACTGAGGTTATTGTGCATTTGTGGGAAGAATATCGGGAAAAGTTATTAGAATATCTAAGGGGGATGTTTGCCATAGCCTTGTGGGATGAAAAAGATGAGGTCCTTTTTCTGGCGCGGGACCGTCTGGGACAGAAACCTTTAGTGTATTCATTTGTTGATAATACATTAATATTCGCATCTGAAATAAAGGCACTGCTGGAATATCCGGGGATCAAACGGGAAATTAATTTAAGAGCAATTGATAATTATCTTTCACTTAAATATATACCTGCTCCGGATACGATATTCCGGGATATTAAAAAGCTGGAGCCTGCTGCATACCTTATTTATAAAAAAGACAGGTTACATAAGATCTCAAAATACTGGGCCCCTGATTTAACTATAAAAAGAGATATGGATCTGAACGAGTCTTCTGAGATACTGTTATGCATGATAAAAGAATCAATAAAGCTGCGTCTAAGAAGCGATGTCCCTTTGGGCGTTTTTCTTTCAGGAGGACTCGATTCGTCAGTTTTGGTGGCTCTCATGAGTGGAATGACCGAAAATAGAATTAAAACATATTCGATAGGATTTGATGAAGAAGATTTTTCAGAATTGAAATATGCAAGAATAATTGCAGAACGTTATGGTACAGAACATAATGAGATCACTGTAAAACCCAGATCAAAAGATATTTTGCATAAAATAGCATGGCACTATGATGAACCGTTCGGGGACTCGTCAGCAATACCAAGCTATTATGTTTCGCACGAGACACAAAAACATGTTAAAGTTGCATTAAGCGGGGATGCCGGCGATGAAAATTTTGCCGGGTATAGCCGGTATGAGAATTTTTTAAGGTTAAGGAACAGGATTTATGATCCGGTGTCCGGGATACTGGGAAGATATCCGAATAAACTACTGAATATCCTGCCATACGATAGAACAGGCTGCGGTTCATTTTCCAGGTTCGGCAGTTATCTTAACAGGATAACGCTTGGAGTGCCGGAAAGATATTTTGATAATATGGCGGTATTCAACGATAATGATAAGAAAGAACTCTATTTATCGTCAATAAATACAGATATTATGAAACAGAGGGGAGCAGGATATATTGAAAATATATTTAAAGACTATACAGAAAATGATCTTATTAACAGAATGTTATATACAGATATGAACAGCTATCTTCCGCAGCAGCTGCTTGTTAAAATGGATATAGCAAGCATGATGAACTCACTGGAAGTACGCAGTCCATTTATTGACCATAATATTGTCGAATACTCACTGAAGATACCGGGTAAATATAAAATCAATAAAGGAGTAAGAAAGTACATTTTGAAAAAAGCGTTAAAAGATATTTTGCCGGAAGATGTCTTAAAAAGGTCCAAACAGGGATTCAGTGTTCCAGTAGACGAATGGTTCAGGAACGATTGGAAGGACTATTTCAAAGAAACAGTATTATCTGAGCAAGCATGTAAACGCGGATATTTCAACAAAGGGTATATCGAGAAAATATTTAATCTCCATCTGGAGAGAAAATCGCAGAATGGAGCGAGATTATGGAATCTTCTTATGCTGGAACTCTGGCACAGGGAATTCATTGATAATCAATAGGTTATTAGAGTGAAAAAAAAGGTTCTATTTATTATCCATTCGATCCACGGCGGCGGGGCCCAGAAACAAATGCAGTATATAATAAGGAATCTGGACAGGAACAGGTATGATCCCTATTTATGTGTATTTAAGATAACAGGCGCAGACGCCGATGTGCTCCCTGCCGGAATCAGGATATACGACCTAAGTACAAAACTACATCCTGCAACACTGTTTTTAACCCTTAAATTAATGAGGCTTCTTATCAGGCTTAAGCCTGATAAGGTGCTGTCGTTCATGTGGAGCGCAAATATTGTAAGTCTATTGGCGACATCGTTTTTTAAGATCAGCATGGTGATCTCAGAGAGGATATATACACCTTTAAGTATAAAAAAATACTCTTTTTGGAAGATAAAAAGAAGGATGATATCCAGTTTATACAAAAGAGCCTCAAAAATTATAGCAGTGTCTGATGATGTAAAAAAAGGACTTGTGGATGAGTTCTTTATACCGGAAAATCTGATACATGTTATCAATAATGGCATTAATAGTATAACCATAGAAAAGCTGTCAAATGAATATGAAGTAGAACTTAAGGATTATGTCTTTGCATGCGGTACGCTTGAGAAGAAAAAGAATTTTTCACTGCTGATAGATGCGATGAAAGATATGAAGGGAAAACCCCTTGTTATATTGGGGAAAGGTTCCCAGGAGTCTTTATTAAGGAGAAAAGCCGAAGAAAATATGGTGAACCTGGTATTGCCCGGATACCTTGAGAACCCGTATCCGTATTTTAAGAACGCAGGATGTTTTGTGTTAACTTCAGAGTATGAAGGGTTTCCTAATGTGATACTCGAATCAATGGCGCTGGAAGTGCCTGTGGTCAGTGTCGATTGCCCCGGAGGCATTAAAGAGATAATAAAAGACGGAAAAGATGGATCGATTGTTGATGCAGGTGATGCACATGGTCTGGCGGTAGCGATAAAAAAAATATTGGAAGAGAAAGAATATAGAGATTTAATAATAAGAAATGCGAAGGAGAAGGTTAAGAATTTCAGCTTAGATAGCATGATAAAAAAATATGAAGATATTATTAGTTAAACCAAGTATCAAGATGAGTGATCATATTCAGCCTCCGCTCGGTCTGGGTTATATAGCATCAAGCATAAAAGATAAACATAAAGTTGAAATACTTGATCTTCCAAGATATAATGGTGCTCTCAAATATTTTGATCAGTATATGACAAGGCTTCAGCCGGATATAATCGGTTTCCAGTGCTATACATCGGAGGTTTCTACAGTAAGGGAACTGCTTATTATGGCAAAAAGCAAGAATCCTGATTTTATCACAATAGCCGGCGGTCCGCACCCTACGCTCTTGCCGGACGAGACATTAGAATATTTTGGAGGCAATATAGACTACCTCTTGAGGGGAGAAGTAGAAAAAGGATTTAAGAGGCTGCTGGATAATCTTGAGTGTCAGAGAGATCTTAGTGATGTGCCCGGGTTGGTATGGAACGAAAACGGCAGAATAAACAGGAATCCTCCCCAGCTTATTGATGACCTGGATTCCATTGCTCTTCCTGCATGGGACCTGATAAGGCCACAAGAATATCCACCGGCACAACATGGGGCTTTTTTTAGAAGATTCCCGATTGCACCGATAATAACCACCAGGGGGTGTCCATTCTCATGCATTTTCTGTTCTGCGCCGGTAATCAGCGGAAAAAAAGTACGTACAAGGTCGGTAGATAATATTATTAAAGAAATAAAATTGTTATATAACGAATTCGGTATAAGGGAGATCCATATTGTAGATGATAATTTTACTATAAATAAAGATCATGCCAAAAATGTATTAAACGGGATAATCAGAGCTGACCTGGATATCTCCATTGCATTCCCGAATGGAGTCAGGATAGAGAGTCTTGACAGTGAGCTTATCATGTTAATGAAGAGAAGCGGTGTTTATCTGGTATCGCTGGGGATAGAGTCTGGAAATGATGAAGTGCTGAAATCCATGAATAAACAACTCACTGTCGGGTTGATAGAAGAGAAAATAGATATTATAAAAAAATATGATATCGATATCGCCGGATTCTTTGTTATCGGGTTTTCTGGTGAAACAGAAGACACAATTAAAAGGACAATAGATTTTTCAATCAAGCTGCCTTTGATAAGAGCTAATTATTTCGAATTTATACCATTGCCCGGTACCGAATTATACAGATCATTATTGACTAAAGGAGAGATTAGAGAAGTTGACTGGGCCAGGTATCTGTTTATCACAACTCCGTTTGTGCCGAAAGATATGACAAAAAAGACATTGAGGAATTTGCAGAGGCTTGCATTTGCAAGGTTTTACCTAAGGCCTCGTATTCTTTTTAAGAACATCCTGCAGATAAAGTCACTTGTACATTTGAAGTATCTGATCAAGAGGTTTTACCATTGGATAATAATGTAAAAGTCAAGAAATTTCTGATAGCAGTTTTTATTGCTGCGGTAGTTATAAGGCTCGTTTATCTATTCGGGTTTACGGATATATACAGCTGGCAGGGTGATGACAGGATATATCATGAATATGCACAGAGTATTCTTTCAGGTGAATGGGTAAGTACAACGAAATATTTTGACAGGATGCCGTTTTATCCGATATTTCTTGCTGCCGTATATTTTTTATTCGGACAATCGGTGCTGATCGCAAAGATAGTACAAATAGTATTATTCGGCGGTACTACATGTATAATGATATATTTCCTGGGGATGAGAGTCTTTAATCAAAGAATCGGGATCTGCGCAGCTGTGTATTCAATCATATATTATGGCTTAATACGTATGGGGGGCTATCTTTACACTGAAACACTTTATACATTTCTCTTAGGATCAGCCGCTTATTTACTCTACATGTCATATATGAGCGGGTTTAATAATAAAAGATATATGGTTTCTTCAGGAGTCTTGATCGCATTGACCACATTGACTCGGCCGTTAACCGTGATACTGCCTGTATTGATTGTTTTCTGGCTGATAATACTGCGAAAAGGGACTTTCATCGAAAATGTAAAACGGTTTTTATGGATATTAATACCGATGTTGTTGTTATATACACCATGGGTCATGCGAAATTATTATGTATACAGGGCTTTTGTGCCCACAATGATAGAAACAGGATATGCGTTCTATTCATACAATGTCGCTATTCCCGGAAGAGAAATGGGTATTGAAAAAGAAAATAAAGAACAGGAATATACGGAAGATTTGATTAAAACCGATAAAAAGTATCTTGAATATGCTATGAATTTTTTAAAAAGACAAAAACCGAAATATTTTATAAAACTGATTATTGTAAAATTCGGTTTGCTCTTATATCCATTCTTACCCAACTATGATATTACATTCGGATATATTTTTCCTTTTTTTATGTATGGAATATATGGGGTTTTTAAAGAAAAGAAGACAGGTTCCTATATATTATTGCTGGTTGTATGTAATTTACTGATACAGACCGCGCTGTTCTCAGGGCTGCCGAGATTCAGAGCGCCTATGGCGCCTATATATATAATTTTTGCTTTTTATGGTCTGGATAAATTATATAAAAAGATTAATATAAGAACCTTTAGTCTGGGTGCGGGATGCTGGGGATTAATAAATATTATGTTTCTGTTTTTTTCATCGCATATCAGGGCTTTTGTCCGGATATTTTGGAGCTTGTGAGATATATGCCTGATAGAAAAATAAATAGAAGACTGATCCGGGAAATTGAGATAATATTCAAGAATTGTCCCAAAAATGTTTTTCACGAAAGTCTCGAAATCGGTGCCGGGGACGGAGCACAGAGCGTTTTGCTCAAAAAGTATACTGAGCATCTTTACGCCGTTGACTATAATGTTAAAAGATTAAGACAAGAAAACAGTCCCGGGATTACTTACAAGATATGTGATGCTGAAAAAATAGATTCTTATTTCAATAACAAACAGTTTGATTTTGTATTTTCTTCAAGTCTGCTTGAACATTTACCGAATGTTGGTATGACACTGAATGGTATCAGCAGGATTCTGAAAGATGACGGGATAACGATTCATTGCATGCCGAACCCTCTCTGGAAAATTCTTAATATCTTACTGTTTTATCCCAATATGGCAAGAAGAATAATTGAGGTGTTATTCAGGCCGGGCAGAGTAAAAGAGTTTATTGTGAGAAAGGTAAAAAAAGGCATTATAAGAGTAGAGATAGATGAGTCAGTTAATAATAACCCCAAGATAAAATCCCGCAAATACAGCCGGTTATGGCCGACCATACACGGGGCATATGAAAATCATATACATGAGATATTGTCATACAGGAAGAAGAATTGGATAAAAATATTCGAAAATTCAGGTTATGATATATATAAAATATTACCGGGTCCGGTCAGTACCGGGTATCAGTTCCGATTCAGCATATTGAAAAGAATTATTGAAAAAATGAGTATTTCTACAGAATATATCTATCTGGCAATAAAAAGGGGGAACAGCAGCGAGTATACAAAATACATATAAACTGATAGAATTACTAAAAGTCTGTAAAATTATAATTTAGATGTTGGTTGAAAAGATCACATTGCCCGGGTCCTAAGTGCAGCAGAAGAAGAGGAAATGAAGAATGTTTAAAAGTATTCTAAAAAATATAAAAATATTGACTGCGCATTTTAATAGATTCCGCTGGAATTTTGTCATTATGGTTTTTCTGGATATGATAGGGAATATATTCATGAGTTTAGGGTTATTGCTGTTTCTCCCTCTTTTATCCGAATTGCTGAATTCAGTTCCTACGCATAATCTCATACAGAATATAATAAGCGACTTTTTTGACATATTGAGAATCAAGATTACAGTTTCCAATATTGCATTATTTATGATCGGATTGTCATTGGTTAAAGCCGGGTTTTTCTATTATAGCGGATTGTATGAGGTGAAATTTACAAATCACTACAGGGTGGATATGATAGAAAGGCTTTTTGCAAGTTATCAGAGGCTGAAATGGAGACATTATATTGAACAGCGCCGGGGGTATCTGATGGACTACATACTGAATGTTCCTGTGCGTAATATGACACTCTTGACAAACCTTGTATCCGGTGTTTCTGCGATAATTGCCATGGGTGTATATATGTGCTTTGCATTTCTCGTGTCTTGGCGGATTACGGTTTTCGCAGTGATATTTGTGCTGTTTTCACAGATCGTATATACGATGCTATTAGTGAAAATCAAAGGGTATGGTCAGGTACTTCTTCGCGCATCGAATGATCTTGCAAAACTCGTGGAAGAATATCTTCTCGGTTATAAGGCTGTGAGAACATACGGTGTAGCCAGGAATGTTGAAGAAAAAGTGAATAATGAAGCAACCGTGAGAATGGATAATATTATTAATATTGCCAGATTGGAAGTGGGATACAAAGTACTGGCTAATTTTTTTATAACTTTTATACTGCTCGGATTGCTGGTTCTGTTTGTCGATTTTCTGGAATATCCGCTGAGTGAGATACTCGTTGTCTGTTTATTCCTGGGAAAGTTGATATTAAAATCAAGATCGCTGAGAGTATTCGGAAAAGTAGCTGCTTTTATGCCTGGAATTCAGAAAATTGAAGATATGCTGAATGAATTCAACTTGAATCAGGAAACAGCACTTGTCAGTGGAATAAAAGTGACGGATTTAAAGGATAAAATAGAATACCGGAATGTGAATTATACTTATGATATAAACAATAACAGAATAAAAAAAGATACGGTTTTTGTGCTGAACGATATCAATTTTTACATAAAAAAAGGTACGATGACCGGAATAATAGGCAGTTCTGGTGCAGGTAAGACAACCATCCTGGATCTTATGCTGGGGCTATTAAGTCCGAGTAGGGGATCAATATTCATAGATGGACAACCGCTTTCTGAACTGAATCTTACAAATTGGCACAGGTTGATAGGATATGTTCCACAGGAAGGATTTATAATAAACGGCACAATACTTGAGAATATAGCATTTCAGCGTGAAATATCAGAAGATGCGGCGGTAGAAGCAGCCAGACTGGCTAATTGTAATGAATTCATATCTAGTTTTAAAAATGGTCTCCATACTCATATCGGTGACAGCGGTGTGAATCTATCAGGCGGCGAGCGGCAGCGGTTGTGTCTGGCAAGAGCTCTTGCCGGGCACCCTAAAATACTTATTATGGATGAAGCGACAAGTGCAATAGATTCCCGATCCGAGGAATATATAAAGAAGGCGCTAAGACAGCTAAAAGATAAGATTACTATTATCACTGTTGCTCATAGAATATCAACGATTATTGATACGGATTATATAATTGTCATGGATGACGGCACAATTGTCGAAAAAGGTACAAGAGAAGAACTCCTGGCAAACAATAAGGGCATCTTTAATGAAATGTACCGCAGGCAAAATGGTTGAGACATATAAGTTTTGAAAGTCTGTATCTGCATTCGTGCAAAATGAAATCTTATCATATTTTCTTGACGGGAATACCCCAAAGGCAATATTTCGGTAAATGTGCGGTATATGCGGAATCATAAACTATAACGGCAGATCTGTAGACAAGGATCTTCTTGTAAGGATGAACTCTCTCCTTGCACACCGCGGGCCCGATGACGAAGGGTACTATTTCGGTTCGAGCAGTAACAGAAAAAAGAACATCGGCCTTGCAATGAAACGGCTCAGTATTATAGATTTGGAGAGTGGTCATCAGCCGATACACAACGAGGATAAGACCAAGTGGATAGTGTTTAATGGTGAGAACTATTCATTTCAGCAATCCAGAAAAACTCTTGAAGGAAAACACCGATTTTATACTGTGTCGGATGTAGAGAGCGTAGTGCATCTTTACGAGGAATACGGTTCCGGTTGTCTTGAACACCTGAGAGGTATGTTCGCTTTTGCAATATGGGATGAGAAAAAGGATACTCTTTTCCTGGCAAGAGACAGGCTGGGGCAGAAACCGCTCTATTATACCTGGCAGGAAGGCAATTTTTATTTCTCTTCCGAGATGAAATCTTTTCTGGAGATCCCGGAATTCCGTAAACAGGTAAATATAGAAGCAATAGACCATTATCTGACATACCAGTTCATCCCGGCGCCTATGACGATATGGAAGAATGTCTATGCATTGAAACCGGCGACTTATATGCTGGTTGACAGTCAGAACACTGTTAGCACCGGGAAATACTGGGATCTGGATTTTAGGACTAAAACCGGACTGACATATGAAGAATCAAAGTTAAAAATAAGGGAATTGCTCAAAGAAGCCACCAGACTGAGGATGATCGCGGATGTGCCGTTGGGACTATTCCTCTCCGGTGGACATGATTCATCTATTATTGCAGGTCTGATGAGTGAAATCTCTCAAAAACAGATAAAAACTTTTTCGATAGGTTTCAATGAAGACGAATTCTCGGAATTGGAATACGCCCGTATAATTGCAGAGCGGCTCAATACCGATCACCACGAATTTATCGTTAAGCCGGGTTATATAGATATACTCGAGGATATTGTCTGGTATTATGACCAGCCATATGCCGACTGCTCGGCACTACCCAGTTATTTCCTGACCAGGGAGACAAGGAAGCATGTGAAAGTGGCTCTGAATGGAGACGGCGGTGACGAGAATTTTACAGGGTATTTGAAACTGAAAGCTCTAAAAGCGTCCAGGTATGTATCTCCATTTTTTAAAATTATGCCGGATGCAGCGCTTAAACTGATACTGAAATGTATCCCGATGAATGAGTCTATCCATGCCAGAAAGAGTATGAGGTATGTTCACAGGTTTATTGAACCGATAAAAGATGATGCCGCTCTGAAGAATATAATCTGGAGAGCTTATTTTACATCTGAAATGAAAAATCAGATCTATTCAGAAGATATGAAAGAAGATCTGAAGGGGGCCGATTCGTATCGCTATCTGCTGGATATATTCAGGAATGCTCCTGCAGATAATGACATGGACAGAATGCTTTATTCGGATATCGTATCGTATCTGCCGGATGACCTTCTTGTAAAAATGGATATAGCATCAATGGCAAATTCGCTTGAAACCCGATCCCCGTTTCTGGACCATAAGCTGATTGAGTTTACAAGTTCTTTACCCGCTAACTGGAAACTGAAAGGTTTTGAAAGCAAATACATATTAAAAGATACATTTAGAGATTATCTGCCCGATAAGATCATGAAACGCGGTAAACAGGGATTCAGCATACCTCTGGGCAAATGGTTCAGGGGGGAATTAAAGGACTACATGATTGATACTCTGCTCTCATCCGATTCTCTGGGAAGAGGTTATTTCAATGAAAATAACCTGAAGGGATTCATCAACAGTCATATTTCCGGGAAAAAGGATTACGGATTCTGTCTATGGGCTCTGTTGATGCTGGAATTATGGCATAAAGTTTTTATTGATGCAGATGTAAACGCGGGGAAACATTTATTGAGATGAAAAAAAACGATAAACAGAATTTCGATCTTCTGGCACAGAATAAAAAGTTCTGGAAAAACAGAGATAATTACTACAACAGAGAGTTGCGCAGATCTTACAGCTATATAGTGCCGGAAGATTCTATTATTCTTGAACTGGGTTGCGCTGGGGGAGATCTTCTAAATAGTTTAAAGCCTGCCAGGGGAGTAGGAATAGATATTAGCACAAATATGCTCCAATATGCTCGGAAGAGAAACCCTGAATTAGAATATATAGAAGGAGATGTTGAGCAAATAAGTGAGCCTAATGAGACATTTGAGTATGTCATAGGTGCTGATCTTGTAGGACATCTTGATGATATATATGGGTTTCTTAATAATATAAAAAGATTCTGTAATAGCGATACGAGGGTTATCTTTTCTTTTTACAATAATATCTGGCTGCCTATTGTAAAAATGGGGGAAATACTCGGGTTGAAATCCAAGACAAGAATACAGCATTGGGTTTCCATCAATGATATGGATAACTTACTCAGGATCTGCGGTTATAAATTGATCAACAAGGACAAGTTTATGCTTATCCCTGTATATATCCCCTTGATAGGATATTTTATCAACAGGTTTATCGCACCGTTACCGCTTATAAAAAACTTTTGCCTTGTCCAATCTGTTATAGCAAGGAAGATAACCGGAGAAAAGAAGGATTACACATGTTCGATAATAGTGCCTTCTGTAAATGAAAAAGGCAATATTGAGGAACTGGTAAATCGTATGCCAAAGTTTGGAAGCGATATGGAGATCATTTTCGTTGACGGTGGTTCTACTGACGGTACGATTGAAGAAATCGAACGTATGATAACCGAGCATCCTGAAAAAGATATCTCTCTTATCCATCAGGGGGGCTTTTTAGGTAAAAATGATGCAGTCAGAAAAGGTTTTATTAAATCTAAGGGAGAGATATTATTTATTGAAGATTCAGATATAACCGTCGATCCGGAGACTCTAACTGAATTTTATGAAATCATTTCTTCCGGAAGAGGTGAATTCATAAATGGAAGCCGACTTGTGTATGCGCTTGATCAAAAGGCAATGCGTTTTTTGAATATACTCGGCAACATGGTCTTCTCGGCGATCTTTACATATTTACTTAATCAGAAGATAAAAGATACGCTGTGCGGTACAAAAGTAATATTTAAAAGGCACTGGGAAGAGGTGAACAAGAGCAGGGAGTATTTCGGTGATTTTGACCCATTCGGTGATTTTGAGCTGCTTTTTGGTGCGGCTAAACTGAATCTCGATATTGTAGAACTGCCTGTAAAATACAGGGCAAGGAAGTATGGTGATATAAAGATCCAGAGATTTCGTCATGGACTGATGCTTTTAAAAATGGCATTCATAGGTTTTATAAAACTGAAAGTCAATACTTAAAATATGACTACGCATGAAGATGAGTTAATTCAGGGAAGAAATATAAAGGATACTGCGGAAAAGGTATGGGGTTGGGAAACCCCGGCAGGTAAAGTCCGGCTTAACAAAAGATTTGAGGTCTATAAAGAAGCAATAGGCGGCAAAAATAAAATCCTGGAAATAGGCTGCGGGACTGGTTTAATGACAAAAAAACTTTCAGATTACGGTTTTAATGTTACAGCTTTGGATATATCGCCTGAATTACTGGAAAAAGCTAAAACCAGAGTTAATAATAAGAATACAATTTTTGTATGCGCAGATGTACACACAATGCCGTTCGAAAGTAATTCATTTGAAGCTGTAATAGGTGTCTCCGTGTTACATCATACCCGAATTGATGAAGTGCTAAAAGAAATAAAAAGAGTGCTGCTCCCCGGAGGGAGGATACTTTTCAGTGAGCCGAATATGATGAATCCGCAAATATTTATTATGAAAAATTCCCGTTTAATCGGAAATATCATGAATGAAGTTCCCGGTGAAACAGCATTTACACGCGGCAAATTAAAGAAGATTATTGAAAAAGCAGGTTTTAGTGAAGTATCAATTAAACCATTTGACTTTATTCATCCATCCGTACCCGGATTATTTCTGAATATTTTTGCAACTATTTCAATAGTGCTGGAAAAAATATTTTTAATTAAAGAGATTGCAGGCTCGCTGCTTATTTCCGGGTATAAACAGCAGTGATGATATATATTCCAAAAAAATCATTAC
Organism: Elusimicrobiota bacterium; assembly: GCA_043813605.1. GTDB lineage: Bacteria > CG03 > SLGR01 > SLGR01 > JBDRKX01 > JBDRKX01. Next base: position 12,417 of record JBDRKX010000124.1, read on the forward strand.
TTATAAAAACTAATCCTGAAGATCCGCTAGACTATTATTATAATCCATTTACCAGTTGGTTCTATCGTAAACGCTTGAAAATGGCGCAGCAATTCTTGAAGGAAGAACAGGTTGGCCGAATTCTTGATATCGGTTATGGCTGCGGCCTTCTAATGCCTGAATTGAGTCGTCATGCTGATGAAGTTCATGGACTTGATACACATGACAAAGCTGCGGAGGTTAAAGCCATTTTAGGGAATTTACAAGTGTTTCCGGAACTTGTAAAAGGGAGCATATATGAACTACCTTATGAAACCGGGTTTTTTGATATAGTAGTGAGTATAAGTGTAATGGAACATATTAAGCATTTGGAAAAAGCGTTTAAAGAGATGAAACGCATTACAAAAGAAAATGGAATTTGCATTTTGGGTTTTCCAGTTAAGAACAGGATAACTAAAATGCTTTTTAAAGCACTGGATTTTAATTCAGATGAAAATCATGTTTCAAGCCATTCAATGATCATAGATAGTTTCAAAGGGTATTACCACATAACCGGTATGAATAGATTCCCCGGCTGGATTAATAGGGATTATGCTCTATATATTACAGTAAGGGGTGTAAATAGATGAAAAAACAATATGTATATATATTTTTAGCGGTGCTTGTGGCAGGGTCTTTTTTAAGGTTGTATGGTCTGAAAAAGAAAGGTCTGTTTTTGTGGGATGAATCTTATTATTCTCTTGAAGCCAGGACATTGTACAGAATGGCAGATTGGGTTTTTAATAAAGAAAAAAGAAGTGAGCCATTAAAGACGTATCTTATTAACCAAGGCTGTATACTTCCGACAGGTGTCGGCAAGCCCGGGTATATCTGGCCTTTTTCATTTATATCTTTTCTAAGCGGCAGTAAAGATTATAGCGGTTTTTTACTTTCCGCTGCCGCAGGAATATTATCAATGATGATTCTGTTTTTTATTGTAAAGATATTTTATTCTCAATCTGCTGCATTTTTTGCATTTGTATTAATGGCTTTTTCAGGGACCTCTATTATTTATTCCCGTGTTGCTCTTAGTAATTCACTAACAATACTTATGCTTTTAGCAGGGGTATACGTGTATATTAAATCAATATCCGCAGATGAAGTGGAATTGAAGCGAATTTCATTAGCAGGATTAATTATAGGATATGCTTATACATGCCATTATTCATTGCTGCCGAATATCGGACTTTTTATATTGTATGAATTTGTATTTTTGATAAAAAAAAGGCATTTTAAAAGATTTGCAATATTTATTTTATCACCTCTAAGTTTCCCTGTTTTCTTTGAAATTATATATAGAGGGCTGCTTGTAGGTTGCAAAGGAGCTTTGGATAATATCAATTATCTTACATATTTTGAGTATCTTATCAGGCAATATACAATGGTAGGTTCGGGTAATATGAGTATAGCCGGATTAATATCTCAGGATAATTTGTTTTATATAAAACGTATTATTAATCAAGAAAATATAATTGTTATGATTCTGACGCTTGCAGCTTATATTTATATTCCAGTCAAAGTTTTAAAAAAGAAAAGAATATGCGATATTGTTATATATAGTCAGGCGGTCATCGTTTTTATGTTCTGGGTTTTCAACCCCGGTACTCAGGTCGGCCGCTCTATAGCTGTAGTTATACCGTTTAATATAATACTCATCAGTGCTTCAATGGATAATATTATCAATAAAAAGCTTATTTATAAATGGCCGGTAATTATTTTATTATTTTTATTGGTAGCTATGCAAATTGGATTTGTAAAAAAAATTATTAGCTTCCGTTCGGGGTATAAAGCAGCTTTCTCTTATCTTAAATCTCAAGGTAGTAAAGAATTGGTCGTTTTACACAATTGGCCTGTCTGGCAGTTCTACTTTAATAAAAAGATTTATGGGAATAAAGATCGTATAAAAAATCATATCGACTTGAAAAATTATGCACAAAAAAACAATGTGCGATATTATGCATCAGATTATAACAGGTACAGAAGAGTAGCTTCCGATCTGGATGTATTTATTGATGAAAATTATAAACCGGTGTTAAGGTTCCCCTCAGGTATTGAGCATTCAATAGATTATATGTATGGAAGAAACGAGCCACCCTTTGTTTATGAAATAAAAAATGACAAACTAAAAGGCAGTATCAGGATATATGAAATTAATGATATTATAAAAGAAAGGTGAATTAACAGCTTATGTATAGTGACAAAAAGTATCACTGGTAATCCCGGACTGAAATGAAGGGAAATTAATAAAACCGACATTAGGAAATGGGATTATTGTTAAATTGAATATGTATATATCGAAAAAAACAATATATTTTATAATCATACCTCTCATAGCAGCGTTCTGTCTGCGGTTCGGCTATGCGATATACATGGGCAATAAAAAACCGGTAAAGGATGCAAGTGGATATGATATGCTGGGATATAATCTGGCAGAGTACGGAGTTTACGGTTTTTCTCCCGACAAACCGACATACAGACGTGTGCCTGTATATCCTTTATTCCTGTCGGGAGTGTACAAGGTCTTTGGCCACAATTATCTGGTCGTCAGGATGCTGCAGGCCGTTATAGGTGTTTTAACATGTTATCTAGTTTTTGTGCTTGGAAGTAAGGTCTCTTCCCGCAGTGTCGGATGTGTCTCGCTGGTTATCTCATGCATATATCCGTATTTTATTTATTACAGCGGTTATCTATTGACAGAAACTTTACTGGTTTTTGTGAGTGTAGTACTGTTGTTGTGTATCGTAGAAGCCTCAAAAAACCCGTCAATGAAGAATATTATTGTACTTGGGCTTATTTCCGGAATAAGTGTTCTTTCGAAACCGACATTTATACTTTTTATTCCTGTTATTTGTTTTGGTTTGTTTTTTACCTGGAAGATCGGATTCGCTGCTTATCTTAAAAGGACGGCTGTAATAGTCTTATTTGCTTTTGTTGCGCTTTTCCCATGGGGATACAGGAATTACAGGGTATTCGGCAAGTTTATTGTAACACAGTCCGGCGGCGGAAAGAATCTTATGATAAGCACGTATGGTTTTGAAAAGAAGATATATATGCAGGATATGTTGCATAAAACTGAAGAAATGAACCCTGTATTCAGAAATAGTACAGTGATGTCGGATGCGGATAAAGACAGATATTATATGAAAACTTCATTGGAATTTGTCAAAAAAAACCCGATATATTTTCTGGAAATCGGGATCAGAAAATTCTGGAAGATGTGGAAGCCGTACCCTTCCGTAGAATATATTAAGGGTTCAAAAAAATATAAAATGTTCCTGGTCGTAATGAGTTTGTGCGGTTATGGCATTTTGCTGCCATTTTGTATAATCGGGATGATATCGAGTCTGAAAAGATGGAGGGATTTTTTATTCCTGTATCTCATAATATGTTATTTTGCGCTGATACATATGATATTTTGGGGTTTGATAAGATACCGTCTTCCTGTAGCGCCGTATATAATTATATTCGCAGCAGTGGGAATCATCAATGTATTTAAGAAGATATCCGGTAATCGTTTCGTGAATAAAATGATTTAAAAGGGAGCAACAAGTGAAGAAAATGCTGAGAATAGCGGTTAAATGCATCGGCCTTGTGATCTTTGCTTTGATCGTATGTAATACTGACTGGAAAAAACTGTACGTGGTTTTCAGTCAAGTTAATCCTGTTAAACTGGTTCCCATATATCTCCTTATTATACCGAATTTGCTGGCTATCGGTTATAAATGGCATTCTGTTCTGCGGAAACTTGCAATAAAACGCACATTTTATGCGGATATAAGGCTTTATTTTTCCGGTATGCTCGTCGGAATCATTACTCCCGGAAGGTTAGGCGAGCTCTATCCGGCAATCAGACTGGGTAAAGAAGGATACTCGAAGATGAAAGTGGCCTTCTCTATATTACTGACAAGGTTTTTCGACTTTACATGCTTATCCGCAGCAGGTATAGTTTCACTATATATTTTTTTTAGCAGTATTATGGAGGGGAAAACAATTGTAAAAACGGTTTTATGGTCGGCCTTTGGTGTAATGGCATTGATCATTATAGGGGTATTTCTTTTTAAAGAGCATATAAATAATGTGGTAGTTTTTATATTGAGAAAATTATTCAAACTGCAAGTAGAGCAAAATGCTTTATCTGAAGGCCTTTCCGGAATGGATATTGAACTCTTCATAAAAATAGTGGTATTGACCTTATTTTTCTGGGGCACTTATTTTTATCAGATGTATCTGTTCGGGCATCTGATAGGCGTAGATCTGCCGTTTTTTACAATGTTCGGTCTGCTGGCGCTCGTATCTCTGGCAGCGGCCCTTCCTATAACGATGATAGGGCTGGGTACAAGGGAATTCGCTATGATAAGTCTTCTGGCGGTTTTCGGCGGCTCCAGAGAACAGGCTCTTGCCTTGTCTCTGATGAGTTATTCCATTATGCTGGTCAATGTAGTGATAGCTACTGTTTTCTGGATGCTGGAGCACGGTAAAGATTGATTAAGGTACTTTTTGTACTGGATTGTCTTGAAGCGGGCGGCGCTCAGCGGGCATTTATTAACCTTCTTGACAACCTGGACAGAATGAGGTTCAGTGTAAGTCTTGTTCTGGTAAATAAGAGCGGGATTCTATGTTCCCGAATACCCGATAATATCAGTGTCCATAATCTTAACTCAAGAGCCGCCCGATTTGCACTTTTCCCGCTTATCAAGTCCATAAAATCAATAAGACCCGACATTCTGGTTTCTACACCGACTTATATCAGTGAACTTGTATTTCTGGCAAAGAAGATATCAGGAATAAAAATACCTGTTATTATGAGGTGCGCTAATCTGGAATCCGTAAATCTTAAAAAGGAATCCTTTTTTACGCGTTTATTGATAAAAAGGGCTTATGCTTCTGCCGATAAAGTTATCGCGCTTACAGAAACGATGAGAAATGACCTGGTTTTTAATTTCTCTGTTAAACATCCAAAGATCGAAGTTCTGCCTAATATGGTGGATATTGAGAGTATTGAAAAAGAAAAGAAAGAACGGGTTACTGATGAGTTTTTTATTAAAAAAAGCGAGATACCTGTTATTATTACGGTAGGGAGTCTTACACAACAGAAAGGAACAGAAACTCTTATCAGGGCATTTGCTGAATATAGAAAAAAGAAACAGGCAAAACTCGTTATAGTGGGAGACGGGATACTGCGGGAAGAACTGGAATCACTTGTAAGTGAAATGGGTGTAGGCGACGATGTATGGTTTGCGGGTATCAGGGAAAATCCATATAAATATATAGCGTTGAGCGATGTATTCGTCCTCCCGTCATTATGGGAAGGTTTTCCCAATGTGCTTATAGAAGCTATGGCATGCAGGGTACCCGTTATCACATCCGATTGCATACCGGCCGAGTCCAGGATCGTAACAGGCGGTCTTAATGGTGTGATTGTTCCGGCCGGTAATGCAGAAGAACTCAGAGATACACTCGAAAGGGTGTTAGGTGATTTCAGGTACAGGACAAGTCTGGCAGAAGAAGGTTTCAAAAGGGCGCAGGATTTCAGTAACAAAAAAATTGTCCGGCAATATGAAGATCTCTTCAGCAGTATAGCGCCGGACCGGAAAAGGCGTATTTTTCATCTTATAACAAGTATCGATTATGGCGGGACAGAGAGGTTTCTGGAAGATACTGTCATGGCAACCGGCGCCGAATATGAACATAAGGCAGCATATCTTAAGAAATTCGGTAAAACCGGCATTAAACTCAGAGATCTGGGCGTAGAAATCACTAAGGCACATTCGATATCAGGTGTCATAAACCAGGTAAAGAAATACCGCCCTGATCTGATACATACACATCTGTACCGGGCAAATATCATCGGCAGGATCGCAGGATATTTATTAAATATACCGGTTATCTCGTCCCAGAGGAGTATCGATCTGTGGATGAAGTGGTTTCATCTGAAGATGGATTCAGCAACTATAGGTTTATGCAGGGCAATAATCACCAATGCTGAGACTACGGGTGCGTTCCTGAAGGAAAGAGAAAAGATTCCTCCGGGCATCATACATGTAGTCAGAACAGGATTGTCTGAAGAATGGTTTGAGGAGCCTGTACTTGGGAAAAGCGGCAGGAAGGTCGGGATAGCGGGAAGGCTTCATTTCAATAAGGGGGCGGATATGATCGTACCGCTGGCGGAAAGGCTCGGTTCACTTGACCCTGCTATAGAGATAAAAATAGCGGGTACAGGTCCTTTTTCCGCATCATTGGCAGGCAGGCTTCCCGGTAACTGCGAGTTGTCGGGGTATGTCGCTCAAGAAGAAATAAGAGGATTCTATGATTCCATTGACTTACTCATATTGTTGTCAAGGGAAGAAAGTTTTCCGCGTGTTGTCCTCGAAGCTGCGGCAAGAGGGGTTCCTTCGGTGGCCCCTGATGTCGGAGGTATAAAGGAATTTATAGAACACGGTGAAACCGGCTTTATATATAAGCCCGGGGATATTGAAGAAGCGTCTGGATATGTTACGGAATATTTTAAGAGCGACAGGAAAAATATTACCGGGAATGTCATCAAATCGGTAAAAACACATACTATCAGCAGGATGGCAGAAGATATTTCAGAGGTATATAAGGCTGTGATATTCGTTTGATTTACTATGTCCAAATATGTAAAATGAAAAGTCGTAAGATAAACCATGATTATTAAACCATATTATATTATATCACTGTCATTTTTAGTGATCTTCATCGAAATACTGACCTACAGGTTTTTTCTTAATAAAAAGGTCCTGAATAGGAAGATTTTAGAAGTGAGGAAAAAGATCCTTGAAAAAAAAGGGCCTATTTCCATGGAAGAAGCCGGCCTTTACGAGCAGGTCATGGAAAAAGAAAAGAACAGAAGACCTATTTGCGCCTGGGGCAATTATCTGCTGCTGCAGTACTACAAGAGCAATTACGGAGAGAGTGAAGCCCTGCTTTCCAAGAGTATCGAGTTCGGAGAGGGCATAAAAAGAGAGTTCAAGGAATACTCATTTTACGAGGATGCTCTTTTTATGCTGGGGAACATCTATTTTTTCGAAGTGTTTGATTTCAAGATGGCCCGTAGTATCTATCAAGATCTGATTAATGAGAGAAAAAACACCCGCTGGAAGAGTATCTGCAATGACAGGATAGAGCTTATTGCAAACAGTGTTTTTGAAGGAGAAGCTTTGAAACTGTATGTATTTGCTGAAAAATATTTTGAAGAATCCAAATTTGATGATGCGAAATTCTATCTGAACGAGGTTGTAAAGAGATTCCCCGATGGTGAAATAGCGGCAGCCGCATCCTATTTTCTCGGGGATATAAACTATTACAAATATAACGACCTGGATAAAGCGCTCCTGCATTATCGTATGACTGAAGAAAAATTTCCAAAGCATCAGCTTGCACATACATCTCTTTATAAAGTAGGTGAGATTCTCAGGAGGCTGAAACAATGGGAAGAAGCCATAAAGATATACCGTGATTATGTTAAAAAATTTAAATCATCACCGTATAAGGATGATGCCTATTACTATATAGGCGAATGCTATCATAACATGGGTAAACTCAGAGAAGCAAAGAATGCGTTCAACCTGATCCTGGGAGATTATCCGAACAGTAAATGGACTGATGTGATATATCACAAAGTACAGGATATAAATAAGATCATGAGGGAAATCTAAATTGATTATTTTTGTATTTTTCTTATTATCTCTGGCTCTTTCTTTAGTTTCGGTATATTTTTTTAAAATATTTGCGGAGAAAGTCGGTTTTTATGATATCCCGAAAAATGAATTGAAAGACCATAAAGCGCCGGTGCCGTATGCCGGGACGGCCATATTTATAGCATTTATGGTGACGATGGCCGCTCTAAGGTTTTTCACGCATTTTGAAACAGGGACACTTTACCGTATCAGAGGGATCATTTACGGCGGTTCGATAATATACCTGCTGGGTCTGTTTGATGATATATTCGATCTTGATTTCAGGGTTAAATTTTTCTGGCAGACAGTAGCTGCTGTGATCCTGATCCATTTCGGAATATATATCAAATTGTTTGCGAATATGCCGCTGAATATAGCTGTAAGCGTTTTCTGGGTAATATTAGTGTCGAATGCTGTGAACATAATCGATATCCTGGACGGTCTTGCCGGCGGAGTAGCCGCCATCGCTGCAATAGGTTTTTTTGCAGTTACCCTTCCGACAAAGATGTTTTATGTTAATTTTACGGCAATAATACTTTTTGGCGTTCTGCTTGGATTCTGGTTTTTCAATAAACCCCCGGCAAAGGCGTTTATGGGAGATGCAGGCAGTCTTTTTGTCGGCTTCGTATTGGCTTCACTGTCTATGGGAGCAGATTACAGCAGTGTCAATATAATAGGGCTGTTTTCACCTATTTTGATACTCGGGTTACCGTTGTTTGATACTATTCTGGTCAGTTGCTTTAGATTTAAGAACAAACAATCGGTTTTTAAGGGGTCAAGGGACCATTATGCTCTAAGGCTGACAGTAGCAGGATTTTCCCCGTGGCAGATAGATATGATATCGTACGGTATTTCCTTTATGCTGTGCCTTGGGGCATTCGGTATGACCGTACTTTCCAGATCGTATGCTTTTCTCATACTGGTTTTCGTGTTCCTGCTGGGCATGGTCGGAAGCAGTATGCTCGGAAATATCGACATCAGCGAAAAATGAAAATTGTTATAATAGGTGCCGGCCTTACAGGATTAAGCGCTGCAGAAAATCTTCTTAAAAGCAAAGCCGATGTCAGAATATTTGAAAAATCTTTCGCGGCGGGAGGTCTGGCTCATACAGTAGAAGTAAACGGGATCCGTCATGATTATACAGGGCATTTTTTGCATTTACATGATGATGCCATCAGAAAAAAAATACTTAAAGACATACTCGCCCTCAGCAAAAAGGAAGAAAACAGTATCCTTGTGCATAGAAAATCCTTTATCTACCTGAAGGAAAAATTTATTCCTTTTCCTTTTCAGGCACATATGTACTACCTGCCGGATAATTTAAAAAAAGAGTGTTTAAGAGAGTTTCTGAAAACTCTAAATACCGTCAAGAAAGACAAAAAAAAGGATTTTCTTGATTGGATGACGAATGAATACGGCAGCGGTATTACCAGGTATTTTATGAAACCGTATAACGCTAAAGTGTGGCAGATGAATTCAAAAGAATTAAAAGAGATCACAACCAATGTGATAAGAAGATTCTTTCCTCATCCTTCTCCGGAAGAGATAATTGACGGTGCAGTTACAGACAGGATCATTTCTACCGGTTATAATGCGGATTTTTACTACCCAAGGACAGGGATACATGAGTTGGTGGGTAAATATACTGAAAAAGTTGGTAATATCGAATTAGAAAGCAAAGTAGAAAAAGTCTATTGGAAAAAGAAAAAGATCATTGCATCCGGAAAGGAATATGACTATGATTTTCTCATTAATACATCTCCGCTGAAAGAGTTTGTTTTAAATATACTTGAACCTAAAAATGAATCTCTTAAAAAACAGGCAGCTAAGCTCAGGTACAGTTCTGTGCTGAACATCACTGTGGGATGGCAGGGGGGAGCGGGGCCCGCTCTGAGAAAAAAAATGACTAAGGGCGCTCACTGGATTTACTTCCCGGAAGAAAAGTACGATTTTTACAGGGTAGGTTTCTATCCAGCAATATCAAAGAAAATGGCACCTAGAGGCTGTTATTCGTGTTATGTCGAGATCGCTTACAGAGAAGGCGGCCTCCCGAAACAAAAAGATTATAAAAAGATTCAGCAAAAAGTTGTAAAAAAACTGAAGAGAATTGAGGTAATCCCGGAGCAGGCGAAGATCATTCAGGTACCTATCCAGCCTATTAAGCCTGCGTATGTTCTGTATGATAATAACTGGGAATCCTCCCGGAAAAAGATATTCGGTTTTCTTGAGAATAATGATATTTATTCAGGTGGCCGGTATGGCGCGTGGGAATACTCATCAATGGATCAGGCGATAAAATGGGGAGCAAAACTGGCAAAAAAATGCTTGTCAAAAAAATAGTACATACCATTACTAAACTGGAATTCGGCGGCGCCCAGCAGAATACTCTTTATACGCTGAATCATTTGCCCGAAGAATATGATGGATACCTTGTCTGCGGCACTGGCGGGTATCTTGACAGCCAGGCTGAAAATCCGGAGAGATTTAAGATCAAATTCTGTTCATTTTTGAGAAGAGAGATATCTCCTTTGAGTGATTGGAAAGCGTATAAATGGATGGTTGATTATTTTAAAAAAATTCAGCCTGATATATTGCATTCACATTCGTCCAAAGCGGGTATAATCTCAAGATGGGCTGCGAAAAGAGCCGGAGTTCCCGTTATTATCCATACTTTTCACGGTTTTGGTTTTACTCCGCTTCAGCCGTGGTTCGTGAGAAAATTCTTTATCTGGCTTGAAAAAAAGACCGCTAAAATATCGACAAAACTGATTTTTGTATCACACGCCAACAGAAAAACAGCCGAAGAATTGGGAATCGGCGTCAAGGAACAGTATGAGGTTGTCAGGAGCGGTATTGAAATACAGCAGTTCGGGCCAAAAGAAAGTCATGAATATTTAAAAAGGCGTTGTGAGAAAATAGGTTTAAAAGATGGACATAAAATCGTGGGTAATGTTTCCTGTTTCAAACCGCAGAAATCCTTGCATGATTATATTGAAGCCTGCCGCCGTTTAAAAGAGAAGGGGGCTGATGATTACAGGTTTGTCCTTATTGGAGAAGGTGAACTACGTAATCAACTTGAGAAACAGTCCGAAGAAGCGGGATTAACCGGTTTATTTGATATGCAGCCGGGCTGGAGCGAGGATATCCAGCAGATCATACCCGAATTTGACGTTATGCTGCATACAGCGCGTTTTGAAGGATTGCCCAGGGTACTGCTGGAGGCAATGGCTTCCGGGATACCTGTTGTAGCTACAGATGTAGACGGTGCGCGCGATGTCATTGAACACGGGGTCAACGGATACCTGGTAGACCCCGGCGATATTGATGCCATGGTAAAATATACCCACGAACTCCTGCAGGATGATGATAAGAGGAAGAAAATGGGTGAAGCGGGCAGGAAGAAACTTTATCCTGAAAATACGGAACCCGCTTTTACTAAATCCGAATTCGATATAGGAGAGATGTCAAAAACGCTTAATAATTTGTATAATAGACTTTTATCTGGAACAAAAGAATAATATCTATAACGAGAAAAATAAAGTGTATTACAGAAATAGGAGGAAAATGACATGGAAGATAAAGATATAAACCTGTTCAGAGAGATATTCCCGTATACGGAAGTGCCTTATGTGACTTTTGATGATAAATTTGTTGAAATGAATATCCCTGAGGATTTCTGGATAACATGTACTACTTTTCGGGACGGTCAGCAGGCTCGCGCGCCATATACAGCAAATCAGATAGTAGATCTGTACACGTTGCTCCATAAACTGGGCGGTCCTAATGGAGTTATAAAGTACAGTGAATTTTTTCTGTACAGCAATAAGGACAGGGATGCTGTCAGACGCTGCCAGGAAAAAGGCTATAAATTTCCGATTATTACAGGCTGGATAAGAGCTGTTATAAATGATTTTAAGCTTGTTAAAGAAATGGAGTTAAAAGAAACTGGCATATTGACATCATGCTCGGATTATCATATTTTCCTGAAGCTTAACATAACCCGTCAGCAGGCT
>JBDRKX010000125.1:0-24188 GCA_043813605.1 Elusimicrobiota bacterium
GTATAACTTGCTTTCTTCTATACTCATAAAAAAAACCCGCATTCCGAATGCTTCATTCAAAATGCGGGTTCCTTTCCCCCGAAAACCTTTTACGCGCGCTATATCAAATTCGTTTACACGGCTTTTCAGATACCTGTCCCATGGCGTCAAAAACTTCAGTATCCAGCTCGTGTAATACATTATGCCGGCCAGTATCCGGCCCGGCATATAATCCCTGTCATATGCCTTTTTCCGTATAAGCGTTGTGCCGAAAGTAAAGACTGCAACCATAAGAAGAAAAAACAGCTCCCTGTTCGACATCAGCACTGTACTCAGTACGTAGTAGAGATGCCCGAACAATCCCCTGCCGGCCTTTTTCCTGACAGGTACCGGTTTTACAGTCTTGTTTACAGTAGTTTCTTTCCTGCGGCCGGCTCCATCAAGCAGTGTTTCTGCTTTTATAAAAGCTGACAGGTACGGATAAAGTATTCTGGCCTTAACGAAAGATACTGTGCAACGAAAAACATCGAAATGCGCTGCCGCTGCTTGTTCTATTTTTCCGGAATAATCCAGTGTTTGTATGACAGGCATGGTAATACACAGTAACAGGAACGACGATAAAATATAAAATACGCATATAAAATGTAATCTCTTTTTAATAATAGTATTCATATTCATTCTCATTATTGTTTAAGTGCATTATATTATACTGCGAAACATATGAAATAAATAAGAAATAATTGTAAAGTATGTGTAAAATATTTACTCTTTTCTAAGTTATCAAAATGACTATTAAGTTAGTGCAGAAATCAATAAAATATGATAAATTTGTTATATGAATTATCAATATCAGCCATTGAGCATAGTGGAATTCTTCTCTGCTTTTCCAACTCAAGAAGCTTGCGAATATCATCTTATTAGAGTTCGATGGCCTAATGGAGTGGTTTGCAATAAATGTGAAAAAAAAGATATCTACAGCCAGATTAGTACGCGACGGGCTTATCAATGCCGCTCTTGTGGGTACTTTAATTATCCGACAGCTGGAACTATTTTTCACAAGACACATACATCATTGCAACGCTGGTTTCTTGCCATCTTTCTCGTTGCTTCGGACAAACGAGGAATCTCAGCTCTCCAACTTGTCCAAGCAAATTGGAGTGTCTTATCCTACCGCATGGGCTATGTTACAGCGAATACGCCATGCTATGGCAAAGCGAGATTTACGATACAAACTTTCTGGTTCTGTAGAAATGGATGAGATGTATATTGGAGCCACTATCGAGGGTAAAAAGCGTGGGCGCGGAACTGAGCAAACGCCAGTACTTGCCGCAGTATCATCTGTTCATTGGAAAAAATGGAAGAACGTATATGGGCTTTGCCAGGATGCGAGCGGTAAAAGTAATTGATGGGGAAACGATTATAAAATTTGCCAAAGATACAATTGAACCCGGCAGTCAAGTGCGAAGTGATGGATTGTCAGTTTATGCAGCACTGGATAAACATGGATTTGCACATGAGCCGCATGTAATAAAAAAGCGCAAAGCACACGTTGTACTTCCACATGTTCATATTTACGTTAGCAACCTCCGCTCCTTTGTACAAGGTACATATCATGGGCTTGATGAAACGCATTTACAACAGTATCTCGATGAATTTTGTTATCGTTTTAACCGCAGAAGACATTATTATGAGTTGTTTGACCGATTACTATTGGCGTGCCTTGAAAAGGAGGAAATGCCATTTTCTGCACTAACTTAATAGTCATTATTATCAATTGAAAAAGAACTGTAATATGTATACAGAATCCCATCTAATTCACTCAAGGATTATAGATATTTCACAAAATAATTCCCCTTAGTGGCGTATAATTTCCATATAATCCATCCTGTCTGCCGATTACACGGAAATAACAGATACTGTATTAAAAAAGGCCTGTTCAGAAAGGCCTGGTTTTCTTAGGACGGGGCGGCGGCAGCAGCCGGGAACGGGAATGTGTTTTTTTGACGGATTCTTTTTCAGGGGATTCTTCCCAGCCTATCTTAAACATCTTTTCACCGCGCTTGAAATAGTATGTCTCCACAACTTTATATTTTCCATTAACCTTGTTCCATATTTTCATAATATCTTCCTGGTATGGATTCTTTCCATTCCAGAAATACAGATGATCATACCCCTTATCATCCAGTTTACTGCATATTTCGTATAGATCCTTTGTCCTATTGTTTATCAGGAAAATCCTTTCAAAATAAAGCGGTCCGCATATTTCCATGATCCTCCTGAAATCAAAAACAACAACATCGCCTTTTTGGGTATGCTTTTTAAGGAACTCTAGCCTGTCTACTGTTTCGTATTTATAATAAAGCATGTCTGTCTTTGCCCGGTACAGCATTGAAGAAAATGAGACGACTACAAAAAGAAACAGAAAAAACATCTTATTCTTGTCTTTTAATATGGATTCCTGTTTTATCGCAACAAACAGTACCACGAAAGGAATTACAGGAAGATAATACCTTACATCCTGATGAGGTGTAAGATTGCTCCATAGAACAGCGCCCGTCACATATAGAATAAATATCCCGGCAATTATCTTATCCAGCTTTAATCCGGTATTATCGCCTTTTTTAAAAAATTCCCTGAAATTATAAAAAAGAATGAGGCAGACCGGAAATTCCGTGAATAATTTCCTCACCGGTGCCATAAAGAACACCAGGAGAAAAAATCCGAACCAGATGACAGGGATAAAATCATACAGCGTATCATTCCTGCTTTTTTTAAGTACACCGAAAATAGCCATACATAAAATACAGGAAAAGATTGAAAATATGATCACATTGTACGGCTGAAGATAGACAATACCTTCTTTGACATTCGCAAAGATCTCCATGCTTATCAATCTTTTATAGAAAATCAGGTTATTTACAAAATACAATCCTATGGAGACAAGCAGTCCTATGACCATGGAAGAAATAGGTTTTGACTGCCTTGATGAAATAAAATAAATGAGGAGAACAATAAAAACAGAAACAATCAGGATTGATACTTCCTGCCTAAAAAACAGGGTTAATCCTAAAAAAAAGAACATCAGGATGAGGTAAATATTCTTCTCCTGCCTGTAAAAGTATTTTACCATAAAATACATACCGCATACGACTAGAAATACCGACGGGACATGCTCCCAGAAAGTTATACTGTAAAGGATTACCGGTGAAGCAAACGTGTATATAAACAGTAGAAAAAGATGGATAGGTCCCGGTTTCACAACGATCTTTAATATACTCCCCATAACAAATACTGACGCTAAAAATGTAAGCATTGGAATAAAATGAATAACCCTGTCTCCCATAAAAGGATAAAAAAGGCTCGAAAGAAAAGTGAACAACGGCTGATAAATACTATAGAGCTTGCCTTCCTGCGCAAAGAATATTCCGTGCTGTTTTGATTGACTGATGTATTTTAAAGCCGGATCAATGAAACGCCCCGGATAGCCTATTGCCAGGGTTTTCCATTTATTCATTACGAAACTCTGCATCTGGATATATTTCTGTCCGCCGTCGTTTATACGAAGTCCCTGTAAAGGCAATTTAAAGAACAAAAAGACAAGTATTAGTATCACAACAGCATAAAAGACCCATGTATAATTGTTCTTTTGAGTAAGGTTTGCTGTTTCTTCCATGGTTATAAATTATACAATATATTCATTTAAAATAAAACTGAGACTACTTTATTTTATGTTTCCATCTGTCCCATACATCATTCAGGTCCACCTTGACAATTCCGGCCGTTGAATTTACATATAATATGTCTTTGTTTACTGCCAGTCCGTAGGCTTTGCCGCCAACCTTCAGTGTCCATAGACGGTCACCTGTTTCTATATCCACAGCTATCAACCTGCCGTAGAAATAGCTAAGAATATAAAGAGCATTCCGCCATTTATCAAGAAATATCCGGCGTGCGTGGATTTCTCCCTTTAATACTCTTTTTACTTCAAATCTCTCCAAATCGACCTCAAACAACCTGTTGCTGCCGCCATCCTGAAAATAAACAAGACTTTTCTCCTCGTCAACAACAAGTGCCGAACCGCCATGCCGCACAAGGTCAAGTTCTTTTGCGATCTTCATCGTTCCGGGATGGATTTCAAACAGATCGGCATCCCCCCCAAAACCTGTGAGATAGAGTTTCTTCCTCTTCTTTGAAAACCCTATGTTCCATACCGTACCGCCGTATTTAAAGCCGTCAAATGTGAGAATGTTCGTCAACCTGCAAGTTTTATAATCATATTTTAAAAGTGCCGGCCGCATATCATTACAGATGAAGATTGAATCGGTGTCCTGTTCATGATATATATCGATGACCTCCCAGTAATCTACAGATACCTGGATAGGGAATCTGCGCTCTACGGAAAGGTCTTCTTTGCTGAGCTCAAATATTTCCCGCCCAGAAACAGGGCTTATCAGCAAAGATGACGCGTTAATGCCCATTGCCCTGGTATACGGAGCGTTGATGTAATGCGTTTCTTTTGTATCCAGGTCTATACGCAACACGGCCGATTGTTTATTGTTCCTGTGCGGTTTATTAGCATATGTGTTTGCGTAATTAGTATATATTGCGTTCTGTTTTTCATCAACATAAATATCCCGTGCATATTTGGAGATCTTCTTCCAGTGCATGTAATCTTCGCTGTTTTTTTCCGGAAAATCTTTTTGCGTATAGAACATCTCGACGCCTTTTTGATTTGAAATACGCTTTATCGAAGCTGCACCGGGCCCGCCGAGATGATAGAAATGTGAAAATAGAATATATGTCAAGAGCACCGGCAGGATAAGAGACGAGAATATCCTTAATATATTTCTTCTGACAACGGTAAAATAAAAAATGGTTAACCAGGCGATTACAGCTATCAGCGTCACGTATGATTCCGCGATATACACCATGCCCAGCATGGGAAACAGCGAAAAATAAAAAAAGTCCAGCCATCTTTTGATGTCGCCGAACTGCGGCATGACTATCACCCAGCCCACATATATGAACAGCCAGAATGCTATTTTCAATGAAAAGAGCACCCATTGGTCGGCATTCTGCGGCCACATTTTCCTGGATCTTCCCTCATCAGGTTCCGATAGGACTATATTCTGACTGAAAGCTTCAAAAAAAACCGCCGGAACAAAGAAAAGCAGCAATATAAGCCAGTCTTTAAGCATATCCCTGTGGTTCAGGTAACTCATGAACCTGAAATAGAATATTATTATCCATACGGATATAAATGAGTATCCCGCAGCCAGGAACTTATTTCTTTTGTTTCCCATTATAATGGCATCTGCTCAAAGGTATAATAGATCAATTTTCTTCTTTCCCAGTATCTTCATGGCAATACGCAGCCGCCTGTGTATGTCCGGAATGCCGGTCTTCCCGGATAATCCCGACGCAACAGTTTTTTCCCTGTCGGAATATGCGAAAAAATTAACATGACTGGCCCCTGCTTTGCATATAAGGTCCAGGCTTTCCATAAAATCTTCATCCGTTTCAGTCGGAAAACCTATTATAACGTCAAGAATCAGTTCCAATCTGTCATTAGCATCCCTAAAAAGCCTCAGTGTCTTCCTCATATCAGCTGAAGATGTTTCCCTGTTCATCAGTTTGCTAATCCTGTCACTTCCGGTCTGCACTGAACAGAGTATTTCCGTTATCTTGTTTTTTTCTATATTCTTGAGCAGACTATCCCTGTATCTGATCATCCATACCGGGTGAAGTTCTGATATGATCCAGCTTACTTCATGACCAGTGTCAATACGCGATAATCCGTCAAGTAATTCTGAAAAAGAGCTCCCGATATCCAGCCCGTATGCACCCGCATTATCTGCAGTTATTATAAAACTTCTCTGTCCGGCATGCAATAGCGCTTCATATTCCCTAAAACATTCTTCCGGGGCTTTGCTTCTCAAGGGCCCCACAGCACTTCTTATAGCACAGTATGAACAGTTCATGGGACATCCCCATCCTATACGCAGATACACTCCCTTTCTATTCCTTGAACAGTTTATGGAACTTCCGGGATTTTTCATCTTGTATCGGGCAGTAATGATGCATTTATATATAAAATCAGCAGTCGGTTCCAGTTTTGTCATCATTTTGTTAATAAGAGGTATATCCCTGAAAAGATTATTGCTCTCGGCTATTTCCTGGATTTTCACTTTAAAATCCTGAAATATTCCGTCTATTTCGCCAAGGTCTTCTGTTTTCAGGCATACAAGGCCGTTAAATTCTTTATTTAACCGTTCCGGGGCAATACCGGGAAGGCAGCCGAGTATTACAAGTTTGCCCTTAAGCCGTGAATATTTCGACAAAATACGAAAACAATCCTGCTCTTTTGCGCCGGTAAAAGCGCATGTCACGAATACTATATAGTCTGCTCTTTCAGGTGTCTTTATAAGACTGCAGCCGTTTACTCTGAAATATTCCTCTAACCTGGATGCGTCAAGCATCCTTCTGTCACACCCGTTACTGATAATGAATATCTTAAGTCCCGGCATAATGTCTGTCTATCTCAGGAATGAGATAAATGTCATAAATTTCCTTATCAGGAATATCTTTCTTGGCATTTTTATTAATATCCTCAATGCTCTCGAAATATCCAGATAAAAATTCCTATATGCGACACGCTGGATCTTTTTCAGGGGAATACCCAGAGCGGTTTCATATTTTTTGTTCTCGGAATAATAGAACAGATCCCCGTAATCGATTCCAAATGACGGAAGGTGTTCCCGTGCAAGTTTATAGAGACCTGTTCCCTTTTGCGGAGTGGCTACAAAAAAACTTGCGAACAAGAGAGGCGTGCTGCACGCGAAACTTATAGTTTCGATTATTTCGTCTTCCGTCTCACCCGGGAAACCTATCATAAAATAAGATTTTGTCAGTATACCGATACTGTCGGCATACATGATATTATCGAGAAGCCGCGGTATATCCACATTTTTTTTTATCAGTTTCTGTATCCTAAGAGATGCGCTTTCCAAGGCGAATGTCAGCATATATGTTCCGGCTTTATTCAGTTTTTTTATCAGTTCCTCATTAAGGATATCTCCCCTTATGCCGTTTGGAAAAGCCAGCTTTATATTGATATCCGATTCCGCTATAAGATCGCATATCCTGCCTGTTCTTTCCACATCATAATTAAATATATCATCATATATATGTATTTCGTCTATATCGTATCTTTGAACAACTTCCTGTATTTCATGGAACACATTTTCTGCCGAACGTTTTCTGAACCGCTTGCCGAATATATTATGGCAGTAGATACAACCGTAAGGACAACCCCTTGATGTCACGATGCCCATATACTTTTTCCCGGCAGTAAATGCGTTCATGTTCAGGTATTTGAACTCTGAATATTTTTCTACCTCGATCATGTCCCAGGCAGGAAACGGAAGTTTATCCAGATCCTCTATGTAAGGCCGGTCCGGTGCAGAAACAACAGTTTCTTCTTTACGGTATGTTATCCCCATAACATCTGAGATATCCCGGTCATTGCACAACCTTTCAAGTAATTCTGTAAAAGTTACCTCGCCTTCGCCTCTTACTACTATGTCTATATTTTCATCCTCAAGCACCTCTTCCGGACAAAGAGTCGGATGAGGACCGCCGGCTATAACTACTATTTCCTTTCTGAAAGTTTTTACCGATAACGATACTTCATGCATCTGTTTATCTTCTTCACTGCAGGCACTCATACCGACTATATCAGGAGAATAGTCTTTCAGGATCTTCTCCAGGCCGCCTGCATCAAGCCGGTCTATACGCATATCGACTATTCTAACCTGGCAGTTATCATTCATCTTTGCCCGCGCATAAGAAGCTATATACATGATCCCAAGAGGCGGGGCAACTCCCGCGTATTTCCGTCCGGTGTACAGTTTTACAAGCAGTATTTTCTGATTACGCATTTGTCACGATCCTCAACACCCTTCCGGCAATATACATCATGTGCCTGACATTATACATCCGGAATATATTACCCAGCAGGATTCCGGGCCTGAGATAAAACAGGAGAAAGGCTTTTATCTGTAACAGTTTGAGCTGCCTTTTAGTCAGAGGTCCAACAGTACAGTTGGCATTATAGAATGTATTTCTGTCATATTCGTCATCTTTCAGACTGCCGGACTGTTTTAACTGATCATAGATCTGTGTCCCCGGAATAGGCAGAAAATTCATGAACATAGCCCTTGTAAGCGGAAGTTTGAGCGCCAGTTTTATTGTATCCTTTATGTCATCCGCCGTTTCTCCGGGATACCCCATTATGAAATAACCGCATATATCAAGTCCCGCTGACCTGATCTCTTTTATCCTTTTTTCAATAAATCCTATTTCAAGCACTTTTCCCATATAGTTCAATATCTTCTGGGAACCTGATTCTATACCTATATGCACGACATAAAAGCCCGCTTTTTTCATCAGTTGAAGAAGATCGCCGTCAAGCGTGTCTATCCTTATCCCGTTAGGACAGGCTATTTTCAGGTCGATCTTCTGTTCCAGCAGTGATTCGCAGAACCTGCGTACATAATCCCTGCTGTACGTAAAATTATCATCCAGTATATGGATCTCCCGTATACCGTGTTTCTCATACAGAAGTTTAAACTCTTCCATCATACTGCTCACGCTCCTGTACCGGACAGTGGTGCCCGTTATCCTGCTGCCGGCGCAAAAAGAACATTCATACGGACAGCCTCTCGAAACAAGAACAGGCGCAACAGGATATTGTTTCATAAAAGCGCCGATAGGTGAAGGCGGGTAGTCTTCCGGTTTAAGAAGATCCCATGACGGAAACCCGAGTTCATCCAGGTTGTCCGAATACTCATTGGCATTAACTTCGATAATCCCGTCTTTTCTCCAGATCAATCCGTTTATCTCTTCAAATGAATCGCATGTTTCATCATTAGATAGTTTCTTGATAAGACTCGTGAAACCTTTTTCAGCTTCACCGCAAAAAGCGTAGTCAAGGACATTCCCAAAATAATCGAATACTCTGGATGGTTCACACGAAGGATACGGCCCGCCTATTACCGAAACTATATCAGTATTAAGATCCTTTATTTTCTCAAGATATTCCCTGGCCACATGTTTATCTATATTGTAGACCTGTATTCCGACAATATCAGGATCATACCCCTTTACAGCGGCGTTAAGTTCTTTCAAGTTTATTTTATCTTTAAGGCAGTCTATTATCTTAACATCATGTTCTCTATCAATGTTAGAAGCGAGGTACCCTAATCCGACAGGAGGGATAACGGTATCACTGTATACCCGGGGTTTTATTAACAGTATTTTCATTTAACGCCGCTTCCGAGCCACAGGCGGCTGGCTATCCGGTAGATCCATTTTTCCGCCATAAAGACAAAACATAAGTTTCTAAGCCTCGCTCTGGCCACAGGACGATACAGGCCGGCCAGGAACCTTACGATACGGGGCACACCGTATTCCTCGGTTTTCCTGTCGACAAATAAAGACACAAAATGGAGCGATTCATAGAATTTCCTGTTATCTGTGCGGATTGTTGTATCCCACTCGCAAAGCGCCCATTCCTCTATAGAAACAGGAGGTTTATACCCAGTCTTCAGCGCTTCTTCATACATCCCCGTTCCGGGATACGGCGTATAAAGATATACAGGCTGACATCTTACCAGAGGATTGATCTTCTGCATATCAAATACAAGGCCCACGGTAGCCTTAACATCGGAATATTCTTCTCCGGGAACTGCTGCAAGAAAACTGCATACAATAACGATATTGCGGTTCTTCAGTCTTTCCATAACCTCCATGATGTCTTGTACAGTTCCCTGTTTGGACATCATCTTCCTGATCCTTTCTGAACCCGACTCTATACCCACTGTTAAACGCCGGCAGCCGTTCTTTTCCATAAGGCTGAAAAAAGCATCGTCCATATTCTTTAAGGCCATGATATCAACGCCCTGCACCTGCCAGCTGACACCGATCTCATTCATCCCCTTAATAATATCTTCAGCCCTTTTCATGTCAATAAAAAAATTATCATCCACAAAATAGACATCTTCAATATCACTGTTCTCCTTGACCAGTTTTCTCAATGATGCCAGCGTTTTTTGGGCCGGCACAGCCCGCCATCTTCCCCGGTTAAAAACAGTGTTATAACAATAATTACAGCTGTACGGGCATCCGCGTGAACTCTGAAAATAGACGGATTTCCGCCCTTTGTAGACCGGCAGGTATTTATTCACATCTACAAGATGATACGGCATCTCCGGTAACTCTTCTATCTGAACAAACTCCCTGTCAGCTGTTTTTTCTGGCGATCCGTTCTGTTTATGCCAGATACCGCTTACTCCGCTCAATGATTTCCCTGTATCCAATGCTTCAACTACTTTTAAAAAAGTGATCTCCCCTTCTCCCTGGACAACTATATCAATATATCTGTTTTCCAGGGTCTGTCGGGGTAATAGAGAAGCATGGACTCCGCCCCATACAACAGGTATCTCGTATTTTTCCTTTATATATTTAGAAAACTCCACTCCCCCTTTTATCATAGCTCCTGTGAGAGCGGTAACACCGGCACACACAATATCCGCGTCACTTATCCTGTCAACGGCCGCCTGCCAGTTTTTTTCAGTCCTCTGGTCGATTATGACGACATCATAACTCTTATTCACCAGGCTGACCGCACTTAACAAACCCAGAGGAAGGCTCGGCATTGTCCGCATCTCATCCATATATCCTATTGCCGGCTGAAACAGTATGACTTTTTTCATACCGGTAAACCCTTTTTATAACTTAATATATTTTTACCCAATCCATACCCTGTTAAAATAAGGTTCTTTAATTCGTAAAATGTGCGCACTTTCAGTATTTTCCTTATAATGTATGACGGCCGGCAGTAAAACCTCTTATAGGCAGTTTTTACTGCTTTTTCGACTTCAACTGATCCGCAGCCGGTCCTGATGCCGGCAAGACCGGTTTTCTTCCTTGGATAGAATATGTTGAAACTGACATAATCAGGATCAATTTCCATTGCCAGTTCAAGAGATTCTTCAGATGCGTTTTTCTTTTCCCCCGGTAGTCCGAAAATAAAATGCGCTCCCGACATCATCCGGTATTTCTTTAAAAGCATAAAAGTCTGCAGTATTTTCTCGGTAGGAATATTTTTTTTATATTTTTTCATTATATTACAATCTGCACTTTCAATACCGAACTGGATCAGATAACAACCGGCCTCTTTCATCAGGACCAGCAGTTCTTCATCTATTATATCTGCCCGTGAATAACAGTGCCAGTCTATCTTTATCCCCTCTTTTACTACATCTTTACAGAACTTTACAGCATGTTCCCTGTCAGCCGCAAAAGTCATATCCGCTATAAAGACCTGTTTTATACCCATACCGGTTATGTCCTTAAGTTCTCTTAATATCTCATCGTGTTTTCTGAGTTTAAAACCTGATGAGCCGGAATTACAGAAAACACAGCTATACGGACAGCCGTAATTGGTCAATATCGACGTGAACGGTTTACTCCTGTCGCAGGGATAACGATATCTGCCCAGCGGGAATTTTTTGAACTGCGGCAGGGGATATTCGAAATATTTGCTGTCAGTATCTTCTTCCGGCACGATGACTTTTTCCGCACAATCAGGGTCATCGATAAGCGCGAGTATTTTTTTGCTCGTGAAATCTATTACTGCGCCATTGATAAAAGGGTTCTCTGCCAGTACCTTTTCGGCGCCGTCTATAAACACTTCACCGCAGCCTATAGTCAATATATCTTCCATACCATCAATACTCCCTATAAAAGACATATCCTCATCATACGATAGAACAGAACTTAAAAAGATTATAACATCAGGAGCAATTGCTTTTATTTCACTCTTACATACATCCGGGTTGAGACCCTGTACTATGGCGTCGATGACAATGACTTCATGTTCTTGACCAAGAATACCGCTCATAATAAGGAGATCTATGGGGGGCCAGTAATATCCGGCTTTGGATACGGTGCTGCACCAGTAATCCCGCAGATAGAGAAGACTGCCCGGCGGATTTAAAAGCAATATTCTTTTTCTGTTGCCGTGTTTCATATGAACAGATTATTACACAAAGGTACGTATATTACGATAAACAATATATTTGCCCCCCGGGTTTTCTGCTGAATAATATCCTATTCTGCGAGTAGTTCCAACAGTTTCTGGTTGACGATCTTAGGATTAGCCTGTCCCTTTGACTCTTTCATAACGGCTCCTACAAGAGCCCCCAGGACACCTTCCTTACCACTCTTGTATTTCTCGACTATTTCCGGGTTTTCCTGTACGGCTTTTCTGCATATATCTTCTATCTCATCGCCTGAAGTTATCTGTTTTAAACCTTTTTCTTCGATTATATCTTCTGGGGATTTCCCTGAAGCCCACATCTCACTGAAAACATCCTTTGCCATCTTGCCTGAGATAGTACCTTCTTCAATAAGATCGACCAGCCTCGCAAGTTTCTCAGGAGTCAACAGCGCTTGTATGCTGTTTATCTCCGTTACAAATCCATTGTCACTGATTTTTGAAGGCAATTCCCTGCCTTCACTATTAATAACAGCAAATAATTCTCCAGATATCCAATTTATTAATTTGATGACTTTTTCAGGATCAGGATTCTTTAGGCTTTTTGCTGCATGTTCAAAGTATTCAACAAAGCATATCTCTGTAAAAATCTTCTCCAGGTTTGATTTATCGATTTTATACTGATCTGCCAATTTTTTAATCTTTGTACCGGGAGAATCCGGCATTTTACTTCGTATCTCTTTTATATCTTCTTTTTCTACCACCAGTACGGGAAGATCCGGTTCGGGAAAATAGCGGTAATCATTTGCCTCTTCTTTTGACCGCATAGACAGCGTAATTCCCCTGTCGTCATCCCAGAGTCTGGTCTCCTGCATTATTGTCTCTTTGTCATCAAGTTTTTTTGCCTGCCTTTTTATCTCGTATTCAAGCGCCTTTTCCACCGCTTTAAACGAATTAAGGTTCTTTATCTCAACTTTTACGCCTAGTTCTGACGCGCCTTTTTCTTTAAGACTTATATTGGCATCACATCTCATAGACCCTTTTTCCATATCACAATCGCTGACATCATACCATCTGAGGAGATGCCTCATCTTTTTAAGGTAATCCGAAGCAAGCTGCGGTGAATCGATTTCCGGTTCGGATACTATTTCCAGTAAAGGGCTTCCC
Organism: Elusimicrobiota bacterium; assembly: GCA_043813605.1. Lineage (GTDB taxonomy): Bacteria > CG03 > SLGR01 > SLGR01 > JBDRKX01 > JBDRKX01. The sequence goes on from JBDRKX010000125.1 coordinate 13,208, forward strand.
GTACGGTTATAATCAACAAGAGACATGGCGTCTGACGTGTGAATAAGTTTACCCGCATCCTCTTCCATATGCGCGCGTGTAAGACGGACTTTTCTCTCGCCGACATCAACATTCCCGTTCAGCGCTATCGGGAGCTCATACTGCGAAATCTGGTAGTTCTTAGGTAAATCAGGATAAAAATACTGTTTTCTGGCAAATACTGATTTTTCCTGTACATCACAGTTCAATGCAAGCGAAGCTTTTACCGCCTGCTCCACAGCTTTTTTATTTATTACCGGAAGCGTGCCCGGCTGACCGGTACAGACCGGGCATATCTGAGTATTAGCATCATGACTGAATCCATTGGTGCACCTGCAGAACAGCTTTGTGGCCGTCTTCAGGTGGACATGCACCTCGAGCCCGATAACTATATCGTATTCACTCATTCGGGTATGTTCCCTCTATTACGCGGCCGGCTGTAAACAGGCGCCTGTCTTCCAGCAGGGGCGCCATAAACTGTATACCTATGGGTAATCCTTTAGAATCTGTTCCCGCAGGAATACTTATAGCAGGGATGCCTACAAGGTTACTGGATATCGTATATATGTCGGATAAATACATTGTCAAAGGATCTTCTGTCTTCTCGCCTATTTTGAAAGCTGTTGTCGGAGTAGTCGGCGAGAGTATCATGTCTACTTGACTGAAAACATTTTCAAAATCCGCTTTCATCAGGTTCCGCACCTTCTGAGCTTTCAGATAATACGCATCATAATAACCGGAACTGAGGGCGTATGTGCCGAGCATTATCCTTCTCTTGACCTCGGACCCGAATCCCTCCTGTCTTGTTTTCAGGTAATCTTCCATAAGATCTTTGCCGTTTCCTGTCCTGAGCCCGTATTTAACCCCGTCGTATCTTGCCAGGTTTGCCGACGCTTCTGCCGGGGCTACTATATAATAGACAGCTACGGCATATTTAGTTAGCGGCAGCGAGACTTCTTGTACTTCTGCCCCTGCTTTCACCAGTATACCCGCTGTTTCCTCAAGCCGGGAACGGATCTCGGGATCCAGCCCGTCCAGTAAATACTCTTTAGGAATACCGAATTTCAGGCCGTTTACTCCGTCGTTTACGCCGGAAACGATATCCAGCGTTTTTTCATCCGCATAATTTTCCGGATTATAACTCGTTGAATCTTTCGGATCATAACCGGCTATTACCTCAAGTATCAATGCCGCGTCTTCCACGTTCAGAGCAAAAGGGCCTATCTGATCCAGCGAAGAAGCGAATGCAACAAGCCCGTATCTCGATACCAGTCCGTATGTCGGTTTCATGCCCACGACACCGCACATAGCCGCCGGCTGGCGGATGGAACCGCCGGTATCGGATCCGAGAGAAGCAAAAACATGCTTATCGGCTACAACTGCCGCCGAACCCGAAGACGAGCCGCCCGGTATCCTGTTTATATCGGCAGGATTTTTCACAGGTCCGAAATAAGATGTCTCTCCTGAAGAACCCATGGCAAACTCATCCATATTGGTTTTTCCAACTATAACCGCGCCCTCGTCTATTATCTTCTGTACAGCTGTCGCAGTGTACGGCGAGTTATAATTCTTAAGGATATTTGAACCGCAGGTCGTGGCAGTTCCCTCGAGGAGCATGTTATCTTTGATCGCAACGGGTATTCCGGCAAGACGGCCGATTTTCTCTCCCCCTCCGGCTTTTATGCGTTCATCCAGCCTGTCTGCCGCTAACCGGGCTTTTTCGGAAAGAAGCGGGGGTACATATGAATTAAGCTTTTCCTGTCCCGCCTCGATCAGAGGCAGATATTTCTCGAGCAGCTCTCTCGAGGACAACTCGCCTGAGCGGATCTTATCAACCGTCTTTATAATGGACATTATTCGATTACTTTTTTTACCCTGAAATATTCAGGATCATCAGGCGGGCTTGGATCCGGCGCATTTTTTAACAATTCTTCCCTGTTTTCATATTCCAAATGGTTATCTTCTGCAAGTCTCAGTTTATCCATCAGTTCACCCAGCGGCTGACCCATGGGCTGGATCTCCCCTGTATCAAGTTTCGTCAGCTGATCTATATAATTCAGGATATTAGACAGTTGTTCAGGAAACTTCTGTTTCTCTTCGGGAGTAAATTCAAGTCTTGCCAGTATAGCTACTTTGTCTACTTGTTTGGCATCCATAGGATTGCTTAAACCATTATATATAGTACCAGTCCACCGGCCGCCATTATTGCTCCTATTAAAGTTATGGGGCCTTTTTCGGCATAGAACCACATCGTAAGTCTGCTGACGGTTCCCGGAATAATTATTGTGAATGTACCGTACAATCCCATAAAAATTCCTGAAACAGTAATGATCCAATGCGCCAGCGGAGACGCCAGTCCGGCCCTTCCCGCGTATACAAGTATCAGACCGGCCAGTATCATAAAAAGACCGGCCGACCTCTTCTGGCCGGAAGGCAGTTGGTTGTAATCCTCTGTCACTTTCTTTGTATACAACGGAAACACAGACATCATGAGCCCCTCAATCATAATAAATACACACACGATCTTTGCTATTAAGATCATCTGTCTTTCCAGAATCCGTCTATTTTCTTTATTTTACTGCGGTCAGGACATTCTTCAAGCAGTTCAGATACAGTGAGCTGCATGGCAGGATGTACAAATTCCGGATATATATCAGCTGCAGGCTGAAGGACAAAAAGCCTGTCCTGGAGTGCAGGATGAGGCACTGTAAGCCTGTTGTCGGCCATTATTATATCTCCGACGAATACTATATCTATATCTATTACTCTTGGACCGTTTTTTTCATCTCTTTTTCTACCCAGCCGGTCCTCCACCGACGATGTTATTTCATGTATTTCCGGTGGATTGATATCTGTCCTGAATCCAACACAGCAGTTGTAGAAATCATCCTGATCCTCATAATAAAGAGGCGGTGTCTCGTATACGGGACTTTTTTTGAATTTTTTCCCGAACTTCTTTTCAAGTATGCTTACCGCCTCAATAATACACGCAGCCCGGTCTCCCGTATTGGATCCTATTGACAGTACTACTAAGTTTTCCATTTTATTTCCTTAATCCTTCCCAGGGCGTCTTTTAACCTTCCTGCTTCTTTAGTAAGTGCAAACCGGACATACCTTTCACCTGAAGGCCCGAATCCTGAACCCGGAGTAGAGACGACACCTGCCTCCACTATCAGTTTTTTTACCGCTTCTATTGATGATGTCTCACCCGGCGGCCTGGCCCAGATATAGAACGTAGCTCTGGGAATATCCAGTTTCCAATCCATCGATTTAAGCCCTTCAGCCATTATTTCAGCGCGTTCTCTGTATATACTGCACGTATTAATGACAAGTTCATCGTAACTCGCAAGCGCTTCCGTACCGGCGTCTTGAATAGCGCCGAATACACCGGAATCTATATTATCTTTTACCTTTGCCAGCCCCTTTATCAGGGTCTCATTACCGCATGCCCATCCTATGCGCCATCCTGTCATGGAAAAAGGTTTGGAAAGGGAATGGAATTCTACGGCTACTTCCATAGCTCCGGATATTTCAAGAAAACTCAATGGCGGTTCAGCGTAATACATTTCAGTATACGCAGCGTCATGGACAACAATAATACCATATTTATGAGCGAGTTCTACTGTCTGTTCGAAAAAATCCCTTGTTGCCATCGCGCCTGTCGGATTATTGGGATAATTGATGAATATAACTTTTGTTTTCTCCATGATCTCTGCCGGCACTTTGCTCCAGTCAGGCATAAATGCATTTTCAGCGGTTAAAGACACAAAATAGGGTTTTCCTCCGGCAAAGATAGTCCCTGAATTATAAACGGGATAAGCCGGTTCCGGTACTATGACTGTATCCCCGGGATTGACAAAAGCAAGAGGAAAATGAGCAATACCTTCTTTAGAACCTATAAGCGGGTGTATCTCTTTATCGGCATCCAGTTCAACATTGAATCTTTTTTTCATGAAAGACTGCACCTGGTTCCTGAAAATATCTTTTCCCTTCCCTATAGGGTACTGATGATTATCAGTATCATCCAGCGCTTCTTTCATCTTCTGCCTTATGATCTCCGGAGTGGGTATATCAGGATCGCCTATCCCGAGATTGATTATATCTTTGCCCTCTGAAATCGCTTTCCGTTTCATATTATCTATTTCCACAAAAAGATACGGAGGCAGTTTTTCAAGCCTGTCGGAAAATTTCATACTACTGTCCTTCATCTGTGACATAATTTCTCAATGCTCCAATCTCTTCAATAACAACTTCGACAATATCGCCGGCTCCCATGCCGCCCACTCTTGGCGGAGTACCCGTGGCAATAACATCACCGGGATAAAGGGTCATAACTTCCGATACATAACTTACAAGTCTCTCTATGCTGAAAACCATATTGGAAGTATTTGAAGACTGCATAACATTACCGTTCAATACAAGTTCGATTTTAAGCTTGCCCGGGTCAATATCGGTCCTCAATACCGGGCCTATAGGCGCAAAAGTATCAAAACTTTTGGCCCGTGTCCATTGCCCGTCCCGTTTCTGTATATCTCTTGCAGTAACATCATTAAAACAGGTATAGCCAAGTATATAATTGCGTACTTCGTCTATTAGAACATTTCTTGCTCTCTTTTTTATTACAGCCGCAAGTTCGGCTTCATAATCCAGTCTCTTACATATCGAAGGCTTCACTATATAACCTTCCGGATTTAAAAGACTTGACGAGGGTTTTATAAAAAGTACCGGTTCTTCCGGTATTTCCATCTTGAGCTCATCCGCATGCTCCTTATAATTAAGTCCTATGCATACTATCTTTGACGGTACACACGGGGAAAGGAACCTTGCTTCATAATCCTTGATCGTATCAGAAGTCTTTTTCCAATCCTCGAACGGAGTGCCGTCGATTATCTCTACTTCATCATTCTTGAGTATGCCCCATTTAATATCCGACCCCTGGCCGCTATTAGGTATGAATCTTACAAATTTCAATTTAGTACATCCTCCATAGTATAAAGCCGTCCAGCGGACTGTCCATTCAGCCATATAGCGGCCTTTACCGCACCTGAAGCAAAGATACCTCTTGAACCGGCCCTGTGTGTCAATTCTATCCTGTCATCCGGACCTGCCCACATGATGGTATGTTCACCGACTATGCTCCCCGCCCTGACAGCATGTATTCCTATCTCGGACATATCACGCGGACCGGGTTTCCCGTCTCTTCCGTATACCAGTTTACTGTGTTCATCTGAAATTATATCTGCGATCTTTCGGGCAGTACCGGAAGGAGCATCGACTTTCCTGTTATGATGAGCTTCTATTATTTCTTTCTCATATTCCGGCAGTTTTGACGTGATCTCTTTAACTATCTTAAACAGCAGGTTGACACCTATACTCATATTCGGTGAGAGCAGCACCGGTATATTTTTTGCCGCCTCTTTTATGAGGGACACCTGTCCTTCGTCAAAACCGGTTGTTCCGATAACTACACTTACCCCCTTTTTTTCGCATTCACTGATAAGCTCCAGAGTAGTACCTGTTGAAGAAAAATCGATAATGACATCACAATCCGATATACCTTCAGAAATGTCAGAAGTCAGCGTTACCCCATCGACACTACTGCCTATCTTTTCATGATCAGGACGCTCTATAAGACCGAAGAGAGCAACTTCAGGTGTCTCCTTTACTATTTTTATGATCCTCTGTCCCATTCTCCCCCCCGCACCGCAGATGCCTACATGTATCATCTCACTATACCTCCAGGCCGATGTCACGCATAACGCTTCTTAATTTTTCCCTGTTGAAATCACTGAGATTTACAAGAGGCAGTCTTAATTCAGGTTTGATCTTTTTCATCATGCCCATCGCTTCTTTTATAGGACCGGGATTTGTTTCTATAAACAGAGTATCTATAAGAGGAAGGTACTTGTAATGAATCTCAAGCGCCGCGGCAGCATCCCCTGACAGCATTAATCCGGTTATTTTCCTCACTACCGCAGGCAGTATATTTGCCAGCACCGATACCACCCCTTTAGCTCCCATAGCCATCATCGGATAAGTAAGGGAATCATCGCCCGAAAGCACTGTAATACGGTCTTCACATAACCTTATTACTTCAGCGCACTGTGATACTTTGCCGGCGGCTTCTTTGAGTGCCACTATATTGTCCAGCCTGGAAAGCCGTTCTACTGTAACCGGCTCCATGTTCACTCCGGTCCTTGACGGCACATTGTAAAGACATATGGGGATATCCACTGACTCTGCTATCTTTTTGTAATGGCTGAACAGGCCCTCCTGCGTGGGCTTGTTATAATACGGTGTTATTATCAGCGCACCGTCGGCACCGGCTTCTTTGGCATATTCTGTCAGCTCGACAGCTTCCCAGGTAGAGTTTGAGCCGGTTCCGGCCATAACTTTTACTCTTCCGGCCACTTCTTCAATAACTGTTTTCATGACTTCTCTATGTTCGTCATGGTGCATAGTTGCCGCTTCCCCTGTACAACCGCACGGCACTATACACTCTGTTCCCTGCTCAATATGCCAATTTACCAGCGCCTTCAATGAGGGATAATCCACTTCCCCGTCAACAAACGGCGTTACTAAAGCCACACAAGATCCCTTAAACATCGCAACCTCCTGTTTTTATTCTATCTATATCAAAACTTCCCGTGAACACCCGGTTCACTGCGCCTTCAAGTTTTACATCATATATCCTTGAAATCAGGTCCTCATCATCGCTTTTCTGAAAATATACCTTCATGACATCTCCGCCGCGGGTCTTTATATCTACTGGAGGAACGACTTTATTCTTAAGACTTGCTATTATAGCAGATGCTACCGCGCCGGTTCCGCATGCCAATGTCTCTCCTTCTACTCCCCTCTCGTAAGTCCTCACTTCGAGCGAAGATTTTCCCGTCACCTGCAGAAAATCCGCATTTGTCCCCTCAGGAAGGAACCTTTCGTTATGTCTTATTGCCCGGCCAAGCTTTTCTACATCCAGCGAATCAAGTTTTTCCGTTTCCACTACTACATGCGGGACTCCCGTATCGATGAATGAAACGCTCAATTCACCGTCTTCTGTCCGGATGAGTATATCCAATTCAATACCTGTCGGTTGGGTCATGCTCAGCCTGATACGGCCTTTTTTACTGGCCTCGGCTCTCATTATGCCGGCGCCCGTACAAAACTTTGTAGAACTGACTTCTTCCCGGCTGAAATAATAGTAAGCAGAACAGCGCGCGCCATTACCGCACATCGAGACTTCCCCGCCGTCCGGATTGAATATCCTCATCTTAAAATCACTGTCATCGTGAGGCTCCAGCACCAGAACACCGTCAGCACCTATCCCGAATTTCCTTCTGCACAAAGAAGGAACAACTTTTTTCCATTTAATAGTCTCGCTTCCGGTATCGATCCTGTCTATAAGCACAAAATCATTACCGGCACCTTCAATTTTTACAAAATCTATATTCATTCTTCTGTAGTTGTCAGATCTTCGTATGTTTCCCGGCGCCTTATCAACCTGGGACCGTTTTCGTCGATAACGACTTCCGCCGGTTTCAGCCTTGAATTATAGTTCGATGACATGGAAAAACCATATGCACCTGAATCGCATATTGCGAGAACATTACCCCTTTTCACTCCCGCCACTTCCCTGTCGGCAGCCATAAGATCGCCGCTTTCACATACCGGGCCGCCTATATCGGCCACCATCTTCTCTCCCCCGGTTTCAACAGGTATTATCTTATGGTATGCCTCATACATTGCAGGCCGGACAAAATCATTAAAACCGGCATCTACAATCACGAAATTCTTTTCGGCGCCTTTTTTGATATAATTGATCGTAGTAAGAAGCCAGCCTGTATTTCCGACAATCGATCTTCCCGGTTCAAGTATGAGCTTCTGCGGCCGGCCGATAATGTATTTTTCCAATACGCTGAACATATCATCCGGTGAAGGCACATCCATATTTTCATACGGAATGCCCAGACCTCCGCCGACATCTATATACTTTATCTGTATGCCTTTTTTATCAAGAGAATCAACAAACCCCGCCGCTGCCTCGCCTGCCAGTTCAAAAGGCCCGGTATCCGTTATCTGTGATCCTATATGGAGATGCACGCCGGTAATCTCAATATTCTTCATACCGGCAGCCTTTTCATACATTTCCAGCATCCTGGCGGCCGGTATGCCGAACCTGCTCTTTTTCAGTCCGGTTGATATCTTTGGATGCGTTTTTGCATCTATATCAGGGTTTATTCTGAATGATATTCTTACCGGGTCAGTTTTCCCTGCCGCTATTTCTCCAACCGCATTCAGTTCATCTTCACTTTCTATATTTATAAAACAGATACCGGTATCGATTGCCTGCTCAATTTCTGATCTTGACTTACCGACACCTGAAAACACTATTTTTGCCGGATCTATTCCCGCACGCATCGCGAGATAAAGTTCCCCCCCGGAAACAACATCTGCTCCAGCACCCATGGAAGCCAGAATCTTAAGCAGTTCGCTGTTACTGTTTGCCTTGACCGCATAACAGATAACATGATCGATCCCGCTGAAAGCTTTTTCATACCTCTTGTAGTTTTCTTTCAGCGCGTTTGCACTGTATAAATACAGCGGTGTCCCGTATTCCCGGGCTATATCCATAACATTATATCCGTCTAAATGAAGGGTCCCGTTTTTGTATTCCATATTATTCAAAATAAGCCCTAAAATATACCCTCGTAAAGTCTTCTCTTTACGGCATTTTCCGTTTTTATGAATTCAAACGCATCCTTACCGGCTTCAGGAACGATTTCCTGTAATTCTTCCAGCGGAAAATCCCCTATCATCGAATACCCTTTTTCTATACCTTTTCTTACCAGTTCACCGGTGAGTTGATGCGCCGTCCTGAATTCTATTTTTTTCTCCAGCACAAGGTATTCGGCAAAATCAGCCGCATCGATAAAACCTTCTGAAGCGGCACTTGAGAGTTTTTCGATGTTGAAACTAATGTTTTCGATCAACACCGGGAGCAGCTCAGTCACAGCCAGGGCAGTTTCGACTGAAACAAAAATTTCCTTATCGTCCTGCATATCCCTGTTATAGGTCAAAGGGAGTCCTTTCATTAGCAATGCAAGATTTACGGCAGTGGATATCATCCTGGCGGAAGCGGAACGGACAAGTTCAAAACAGTCCGGATTTTTTTTCTGGGGCATTATAGATGATGTGTCCGCAATAGATTCGTCAAGTTCGATAAAAGAAAATTCCTTTGTAGAAAAGATCACGAATTCTTCCGCCATCCTGGAAAAATGGACACCGAGTATTGATAAGGTATTCGCAAATTCCAGGATATAATCACGCGATGAGACTGCATCCATAGGATTAAGCGCAAACCCGTCAAATCCGAGTTCCTGTGCGAGTATATTCCTGTCAAGTTTTATATTGGTTCCCGCGCCGGCAGCTGAACCCAGCGGCATTATATTTACTCTCTTTAAAAGATCGTTAAGCCTCTCTTTATCCCTGTTAAACCATTCCACATAAAGACCGAGATATGTTGCCATATCAACCGCCTGCGCCCTCTGCATATGCGTACATGCCGGCATAAATATTGTACGACTCTGTATCTTGTCTGCCTTTGCGGATAATGCTTTCGATACACTGCCGAGTGCACCGGTTATCTTTCCTATTGAATCCCTTACATACATCCTCATATCGCAGGCGACCTGGTCGTTGCGGGACCTGCCGGCATGAAGTTTCTTGCCGCATTCACCGAGTTTTTCTTCCACCGCCATATGAATATCATCGTATTTGCCGTCAAAAAAAGTATTGTCTTTTCTATATTCTTCGAGCATTTTTTCAAGCCCGGAAATTATCTCTTTTTTATCTTTTTCGTTTATTATCCCGGCATTTTCAAGAGCCCTGGCATGCGCCATACTCTGAAGGATATCATATTCAGCCAATATCCTGTCTTTTTTAATGGAAGACGCAAATGCCTGCAGTTTTTCTTCCATATTTTTTTTTCAGCCGGCCGTCTCTGAGTATCATTCTTCCTGTTCTCCTTTGATATTACCCCATACTTTAAGCGGGAGCCCCCATAGTTCGATAAAACCTTTTGCCGAACTGTGACTGAACGCATCTTCAGCCGTATATGTCGCCAATTTGCGGCTGTACATTGAATCAGGCGAGCGGCGCCCGATGACAGTGGCTGTTCCCTTATAGAGTTTCAGCCTGACACTTCCGTTAAGCCTGCTATCCGCACCGGCACAAAAACCCTGAATCGCTTCCCGTAACGGAGAAAACCATTTCCCGTCATACACCATTCTTGAATACTCCATAGCCAGCTTTCTCCTGTTGTGCAGGTAATCCCTTTCAAAAATAAGCGATTCCAGCGCCCTCAATGATTTATGCAGTATAGTACCGGCAGGAGCCTCGTAAACTTCCCTTGACTTTATGCCCACAACGCGGTTTTCTACCATATCCACCCTTCCTATACCATGATCTCCGCCTATCTGGTTAAGTTTCTCTATCAGTTCTATCGGATCCATTTCATTGCCGTCAAGGCTGACAGGTTTACCTGCTTTAAAATCGACAATGATCATTTTAGCTTCCTCCGGTGTCTCCTGAACCGGTTTGACTATAACATATGAATCCGCCGGCGGCTCTGTCCAGGGATCTTCAAGTTCACCGCACTCAATACTTATCCCCCACAGGTTTCTGTCTATACTGTATTTACCGCCGCCTTTATCTTCCAGTGTCAATCCATTACTTTTTAAATATTCCATTTCCTGTTCACGCGACTTGAGTTCCCATTCTCTTACAGGCGCAATTATTTCAAGTGAATCATCAAGGCACATCACAGCAAGCTCAAACCTTACCTGGTCGTTTGCTTTTACCGTACACCCGTGGGCTACGGCATCAGCCTGTGGTTTAAGCGCGATATTAAAAAGAAGTTTTACTATAAAGGGACGGGCAAGTGCTGTTTGCAGCAGATTGTTAT
>JBDRKX010000126.1:0-8706 GCA_043813605.1 Elusimicrobiota bacterium
CCTGCAAATACGAGGATCCCGAAAAACAGTATTCCAAACAATTTTGAAAAAGCGGGTATCATTGAGATCGCCTGAGGATAAGTTACAAAAGCCAGTCCGATAGATTTGTTTACGACTTCATCTATCGGGACACCTTTTACCCCGGCCATATAACCTAAAGTCCCCCAGACCGCTAAACCTGCTATGAGCGAATATATGCAATTGCATAAAGATGTTATACAAGCGCTGCCTGTTATATCTGTCTTTTGTGGAAGATATGATGCATACGCGATCATTATCCCGAAACCGAGTGAAAGAGTGAAAAATATCTGTGAAAAAGCGTCAATCCAGACTTTCGGATTGGATAATTGCGAGAAATCAGGAGTAAGGTATTTTTTTATTCCTTCCATGGCATTAGGAAGTGTTAAAGCCCATACAACAAGTATCATAGTCATAAAAAACAATGAAGGCATTAATACCTTATTTGCTCTTTCAATTCCTTTGTCAACCCCGAAAAAAACTATGACCCAGTGCAGCAACCAGACCAGTATAAGCCCAAAGAAAATTGGCGTCTGTATGGAGCCTATATCCCCGGGGCCTTTTGATACGCATAGGAACCTGTTAAAGAAAAAGTCATTAGGATTATTTCCCCATGCGTGTGTAAATGAATAGAAAAGATAATTCACGCACCATGATATAATTACTGAATAGTACATCATGATCCCGAACATCACGAAGATAACAGGCCACCATCCCAGCCATTCCCATTTTTCTGAGATTTTATAAAAACTCTTCGGAGCCGAGCCCTTTTCCCTATGCCCGAGCCCGAACTCAAGTATCATGAGCGGTATACCGACCGTAAATAATGCGATAAAATACGGGATGAGGAAAGCTCCGCCTCCATTCTTGTAACAGAGATAAGAAAATCTCCATATGTTACCCAGCCCCACAGCCGAACCGATGGCGGCGAGTATAAACCCTGTCCTGGTATTCCATTGGGCCCTGTGCACATCACTGAAATATTCAACTTTAAATTTCTTAATCATTAAAAAAATGTTAATAGAAAACCGTCTGGTTTTCAAGACAGATTAATTCGATGATATTATTTTTATAAGTTTTTTGATTTTTCTCTTTGTTCTAAAATTCAGCCCCAGGAAACTCGCGCCATACTTATATGTGACTGTCAGCTTTTCCATACGAACTATGTTTCCGATAAAAAGAAAGACATTATTATCAGCAAACGTAAAACGTATGCTGATCTCGTCTCCCGCATTGAACAATACGTTACTCATAAATGACAATCCGCTGCCGCTTATATCCGTCAGCACAGCAGGGCCTCTTTTCGCGACTTCTATAGTACTGGCTACACTGAGCATGATTTCACCTGAGAGCCGCTTGCTTCTTCTTTTTTTCCACATCATTTTTTAATTACAGGATTCAGCGTTTTTTAACCTTGGAGATGAGTTTCTTTAATTTCTTTCTGTCCGCAGAATTCATATCATTGAATTCCAGGCCATAGGAATAGACTCCTATTCCCCTTGAAACTCTCCTGAGAATTCCTTCAAATACGAACATATCCCCCTTGGGAAGGATGAACCTCATCATAATACGGCTGCCCATACCGAATTCTGCAAAAGTTTCGAAAGCCACTCCGCCGCTGCTTATATTTACAACTGCCGCACGTACCGCCTCCTGTGTAGTATCCATGTTCTGGACATTCAAGAGTACCAGAGTAGCTACTCTTTCGTGTTTTCTTTCCGAGGTCAATTCTTTTCCGCCTCTATCAGGGCGCAGTATTCACCGCACATACTGCACGCTCCGTCCTTACGGGCAGGATAGTCTTTTCTTGCATCTTTTATCTTTCTCCCGTCAAGCGCCAGCGATTCCATGGCATCCCAATCGAGTTTCTTTCTTGCAGCAGACATATCATCATCAACATCTCTGGCTCCGGGCAGATTTTTTGCTATATCACCGCTGTGCGCAGCAATCCGTGCTGCCATGACTCCTTCATAGACATCCCGCACAGAAGGAAGATGCAGATGCTCAGCCGGAGTAAGGTAACATAGAAAATCCGCTCCTTTCCAGGCTGCTACCGCACCTCCTATCGCACCGGTTATATGATCATAACCGGCAGCTATATCCGTAGTGAGCGGACCCAGGACATAAAACGGGGCGCCATTGCATATTTCCTTTTCTTTTCTGATGTTTTCTTCGATCTTATCCAACGGAACATGGCCTGGCCCTTCGATCATAACTGATACTTCTTTTTCACGGCATCTTGATGCCAGTTTTCCCAGTATCTCAAGCTCCGCATACTGGGGCGCATCGGAAGCATCCGCAAGACAGCCGGGCCGGAGTCCGTCACCGAGTGAAAGAGTCACATTATATCTTTTTGCGATATCAAGGATATCATCGAACCTCTCGTATAAAGGATTCTCCCTGCCCGTGCATTTAATCCATCTGTATATCAGTTTTCCCCCGCGGGATACTATACCGCCTGTCCTTTCAGTGTCATCATAAACCGCAGCTACTTCCCTGGTGATACCTGAATGGATCGTCATGAAATCCACCCCCATCTCTGCCTGTCTGGCAATAATACCTATAAAGTCGTCTTCAGTCAGATCATTAATATCTTTTCCCATGCCTATTACTCCGTAGACAGGAACAGTTCCTACGGGAACCGGGGAAACCCTGAGCAATTGTGTAAGGACATCCTGCCAACTGCCGCCTATCGTAAGATCCATCACGGTATCCGCTCCGCATTCAACAGCGACTTTGAGTTTTTCCAGTTCCTGCCCGATATCTGTCAGATCAGGAGACCCCCCTATATTCGCGTTTACCTTTACCCTGAGACCGTCTCCTACAGCAGTCGGCCGGCTGATATCCGAGCGTAGAGAATTAAGCGGGACAACTACAGTGCCTTCTCTTCTTTTCTGTCTTAATATCTCTACGGACGTTTTTTCACTTATTGCAATTCTATCCAGTATATTTGTCATAAAATCCCTTTTCAATCTCGTAAATTCTGAACCTCATATTCTTGATCTCGCCGCCTGCCTCGCATGATATCAATTTACCCATTTCTTCAAGTACTCTGAGGCCTTCCTTGACCCTGTTAAAGCTCGCTTTCGGTATATCGCTGTCCTCGGAGCGGGTATTTTCCACCGTGCCGGCAAGTATATCTTCCCCTGTTGAGCGGCCTTTTATTATTTCAGGATACCTGCCGGATACCTTTTCCCAAAGCAGATGTCTCAATTCTTTCAGCTGGGCGGTCAGCACATCATCTCTCAGAAAAAAACGGGACCAGTCCTCGATAACCCGCAATCCTTCTCCCACTCTGTTTATGTTGGCATCAATTATTGCCAGCTCTCTGGGATCATTTTTCTTCATGAGAATCAATTATCTTCCTGATTAGTTCTGTAGTGGAAACCCCGGGTTTCATCTCTACTCTTACAGTAGTATCCGCAACATCTTCACCCACTACCTCACCCGGGCCATATTCGCCGCCTTTAACAAGCACGTCAGGCCTGAGTGCCTTTATTATCCTATACGGATCATCTTCGCTGAAAAAAATGACATAATCTACCATTCCCAGAGCAGCAAGCACTTCCGCCCTCGCATCTTCTTCCATTAAAGGCCGGCCGGCGCCCTTTAGCCTTCTCACGGATCCGTCATCATTAAGACCCACAACCAGTATATCGCCCTGGCCGGATGCTTCTTTCAGTACATGTATATGGCCCGGATGCAGTATATCGAAACACCCGTTTGTAAATACAAGCTTCTTTCCTTTTCTTAAACCTTCAAGTTTATCAGCAAGTTTTTCTACCGAACGGAATATTTCAGACATTTTGAGACATCTCTTCTTCGATAAGTGAGCAAAGCACATGGTACACGGCAAGATGGCCTTCCTGTATATGCGCTGTTACCGAAGCAGGGACATTGATAAGTATGTCAGCATATTTGCTGAGTTCGTTGCCGGAAGCGCCTGTCAAGGCTATTATACTCACTCCGCGTTCTTTTGCCGCACGCGCGCCCTCTATGACATTGGGTGAATTTCCTGAAGTAGATATAGCCATTGCAACGTCTCCTGTTACAGCAAGGGCTTCTACCTGCCTGGAAAAAACTTTATTATAATCGTAATCATTGGCCGCAGCAGTGAGCAGCGAGGTATTGGTGGTAAGAGAAATGGCAGGCAGTGCCTTTCGTTCTTTTTTAAATCTCACTACCAACTCGGCTGCAATATGCTGGGCGTCTGCTGCCGAGCCGCCGTTACCGAACAGGATCAGCTTACCCCCGTTTTTCATGGAATCCAGAATCATATTTACAGCGGATGCTATTACTCCGGAAAGAGTGCGGAGCCCTTCCACTACTGCAACTGTTCCGTCGAGATGAGCCTGAATTCTATCTTCCATCAAAGATCCATCTCCTCATGTATAAAATGAGTATTGTACTTTCCCTTGATAAACTGCGGATGTTCCATTACTTTAAGATGGAAATCCCTTGTGGATTTAATACCGCCGAGTTCGAATTCCTCAAGAGCGCGTTTCATCCTTGCAATGCTCTCTTTCCTGTTGCTCCCGTGTGCAATTATCTTTGCTAGCATAGAATCATAGTAAGCGGGTATCTCATATCCCGAATGTATGGCAGTATCGATCCTTATTCCGGGACCGCCGGGAAGATTGAATGCCGTTACTGTTCCGCCGCATGGCATAAAATTATTAGTATAATCCTCTGCGTTTATCCTGCATTCGATCGCGTGCCCGCGGGGCAGCAGATGCCTCTTTAAAGTCAGCTTTTCTCCTGCAGACATTTTTATCTGCTCTTTTACCAGGTCTATACCTGTTACCTCTTCAGATATCGGGTGCTCTACCTGTATCCTGGTATTCATCTCCATAAAATAGAAGTTACCTTTTTCATCAAGCAGGAATTCGACCGTACCCACAGTCGTATAGTCTATTGATTTAACTGCCCTGATTGCCGCTTTCATCATTCTTTTTCGCAATCTCGAATCTACTGCGGGCGACGGTGATTCCTCTATAAGCTTCTGGTGTTTTCTCTGGATGGAGCATTCTCTTTCCGGCAAGCAGAGCACTTCACCGTATTGGTCAGCTACTATCTGGAATTCTATATGACGGGGACTCTTGATATATTTTTCTATATATATGCCACTTTTGCCAAAAGCTGCCTTTGCTTCATTCTGCGCAGCCGAAAGCGCTTCTACAAGCGTTTTCTCGTTTTCAACTATTCTCATCCCTTTTCCACCGCCACCGGCTGTCGCTTTAAGTATTACCGGGTATCCTATTTTTTTCGCTGTACGAGCCGCTTTTTCTACATTACTGATGACATCTCTGCTGCCAGGTACTATCGGAACTCCTTCTTTGTCCATGATCTTGCGCGCACGGGCTTTGTCGCCCATATTCAGGATAGCTTCCTTGGAAGGGCCTATAAATGAAATACCGCAGGTCTCGCATATCTCGGCAAAATGCGAGTTTTCTGCAAGAAACCCGTATCCGGGATGTATGGCATCAGCCTTGCTTATTTCAGCCGCGCTTATTATATTGGCCATATTAAGATAACTTTCCGCTGCAGGATCCGCCCCGACACACACACTTTCATCAGCTTTTCGTGAAACAAAAGTGTCTTTATCCACCTGGGAATGTATTATTACTGTCTTAATACCCATTTCCTTACATGCCCTGATGACCCTGAGTGCTATCTCACCTCTATTGGCAATAAGTATTTTTTTATACAATTTCTATCTCAAACAGTTTCTGCCCGTATTCAACCGGTGAGCCGCTCTTGACATGTTTGGCCGTGATCCTGCCTTTCACGGTAGAAACTATTTCCTTCATTATCTTCATAGACTCTATATAACCCAGCCTTTGCCCTTTATTTATTGTATCGCCCACTTTAGCCAGCAGTTTCCTTGAAGGAGGATGAGCGTCCCTGAATATACCTACAGAATGAGAGACAATCTGGAACATTTCTTTATTATCGTCTATTTTTTTCTTCTTATCCCCTGGGGACACATCAGGAGAGATGAACTTTTTCTTCAAACCTATGTTCAATCCGTTTTTCTTATAATGGATCTCTTCTATATCAGTGCCCCTTATTGCTTCAAGTAACTCCTGTATTCTCTTTTGTCCTGATTCGTATTTCATTTTTTCAATCCTGATCCGCTCTTGACACGTATTCTCCTGACCTTGTATCAACTATAACACTGTCGTTTTCATTGATGAAAAGAGGGACATCTATCTCATGCCCCGTTTCCAGTCTTACTTTTTTTGTAGCTCCTGTAGCTGTATTCCCTTTTATACCCGGATCCGCTTTCACAACTTTCATCCTGACCTGCGGAGGCATTTCAATATCAAGGATCTCGTTATTATACATCACAAGATCTACCTCATTTCCCTCAATCAGGAAATTACCGCGTTCACCTAATCTTGCTACGGGGACATACATCTGTGAGTAATCTTCGATATCCATCATCACATACATATCTCCCTCGCGGTAAAGATACTGCACCTTCCTGTTTTCCACTATTGCCTGAGTGACTTTTTCATCAGCCCGGAATGTCTTCTCTATAGTCTTTCCGGAAATTATATTTTTCGCCTTTACTTTCATAAAAGCTCCGCCTTTGCCGGGTTTGTGATGCTGGAACCATGTCACATTGCAGACCTGACCATCTATCAGGAGATATATTTTCATGCTTATTCTGTTTACTGGTATATCCTGGTTAATTGTTCGTTACCGCCTTCATTAATTAAATACATATCTTCTTCTCTCATCCCGCCAATACCCGGCATATAAAAACCGGGTTCTACAGTTACGACCATCCCGGGTTCAAGCCTGAGTGTTTCACCTTTCCTCAAGTACGGTTTTTCATGAACCTCAATCCCTACACCATGTCCGAGGCCGTGATTAAAATACTGCTCAAGCCCACTTTCGGCAAGCCTGTCCCTGGCAGCTTCATATACCTCAGCGCAGGATACTCCCGGCTTCAAATACCGGACCGCTTCTTCTTTGGCATATGTCAGAGCTGAAAACAGTTCTTCCGAATTCAATTTATCTATGAATTTATCCAAAATAAACGTCCTTGTCAAGTCAGAAGCATATCCATTGTAAGAAATACCATAATCTATCTTGAGCCACCCGCCATCTATAATCGCGTCAGATGGGACATGATGAGGAAAAGCCGAATTGACCCCGCAGGCAACAACAGGAAGAAAAGAGGGACCTGTTCCCCCGCATTCCCATGACGCCTGTTCAAGATAACCGGCAAGTTCTTTCTCTGTCCTGCCTTTCCATCTATCCGGATCGATCCCTGTTACGATGCCGGCTGTTTTACTGCAGGCTTCTCTTAATATGGCGATCTCCGCCTGGTCTTTGACGATTCTCTGCATTGACACCAGTTCCGCAACAGGTTCAAGTATTTCAACAGATTTTTGCATCTTCTGAAAAAAACCGTATGTGACACTATCGGGATCGAACACTGTCTTCGTTCCTTTTAACCGTGCGCCTATGTCATCCCAGGGGTACCCTGACCGGCATTCGATCACTTCTATCCCGGCACCGTTTTTTTCCTTAAACTCCTGGTAGTTGACTGCCCCTATATAAATGCTTATGCCGTTTTTCATTACAATAAGGGCCGCTTCTGTTCTGAATCCTGTCAGGTAGAGAATATCCGCCGGATCAAGAACAAGTGCGCAAGATGCGTTGTGCATATCCAATGTATCGATCAGTTTTGCTATCCTGCTGTTGTTTATCATTGATTATCAGCCCCGCTAAGGCATTACCTGCTTCTCAGTTTTCAGCTAAAATATCCTGCCGCTGTTCTGCTTCAATCTTTTTTCATATTATTTATGAAAAGGCGGAACATATCTATCGGAACAGGAAAAATAGTGGTTGAATTATTTTCTGCCGCTATTTCGGTAAGTGTACGCAGAAACCTGAGCTGTATACCTACCGGGTTTTTCGATATTATCTCCGCGGCCATATTAAGTTTTTCTGCCGCCTGATATTCTCCCTCGGCGTTGATTATCTTGGCGCGGCGGTCCCTTTCGGCTTCGGCCTGAGCCGCAATGGCTCTCTGCATCATTTCCGGGAGCTGAACATCTTTTATCTCCACCATGCTCACTTTTATACCCCAGGGATCAGTGGCCTTATCAATGATCTCCTGAAGCTTGCTGTTGATCTTTTCCCTTGCGGATAACACATCGTCCAGCTCAGCTTCTCCGACCACGCTCCTGAGTGTGGTCTGAGATATCTGAGATGTCGCCATAACATAATTCTCAATTTCGACAACGGCTCTTGCAGGATCCATAACCCTGAAATAACAGACAGCGTTTACACTGACCGGCACATTGTCCTTTGTTATCACTTCCTGCACGGGAACATCAAGCACTACAGTCCTGAGTGAGATCTTCACCATCTTATCGACTAGCGGTATAATAAAGAACAGTCCCGGTCCTTTGGCACCCACAAGTCTTCCCAGACGGAATATGACTCCTCTTTCATATTCCGGCACTATCCTGACCGCGGAGATCAGTATAATGATCAATATTAGAATTACTGCTGGCATAATAATTTACCTCCCATAATAGTTGTTATAGTTATGCCGCCATAGAAAGACCATCTTTCAAATGGCTGGACAACTGTACTTCTTTGTTTATAATTTTAAATCGAGGTAATGAGGAACACGCCTTTATTTTTAGTGTGGCACGACCACGA
>JBDRKX010000127.1:0-34659 GCA_043813605.1 Elusimicrobiota bacterium
TAACTGAAAGAATGTTTGATTTTATTATCGGGATTTAGTATATTTAAAAAATGGGAATCTTGAAATATGTTGACATATTGTCAGCAGTAAGAGATGGAAGAAAAACTGTTTCGTTATCATCTGATACGATTATCACACCGTTAGCCCGGGAGACGGCAGATAGCAAGGGAATAGAGATTATGGAGGGATTTATGAGAAAACCGCTTATTGCAGGGAACTGGAAGATGAATATGACTATAGAACAGTCTGTTTCTATGGTAGAAGTATTAAAGGAGAAAGTAAAGGACGTGACGGAAGCAGAAATAATGGTTGCGCCTCCGTATACCGCACTTTCTGCTGTCGCACAGGCAGTAAAAGACAGTAATATACAGCTTGGTGCACAGAACCTCCATTTTGAGAAAAGTGGTGCTTATACGGGTGAAATATCAGCGGGTATGCTCAGTGATATTGGCTGCAGATGGGTAATAATAGGCCATTCTGAAAGACGCCAGTATTTCGGATGTACGGATGAAATAGTGAATAGGAAACTAAAGGCAGCAGTGAGCGGGGGATTAAAACCTGTTGTCTGTATCGGTGAAACGCTTGAAGAGCGGGAAACGGGAAAAACGTTTGATATCCTAAAAAAACAGCTGGACGGAAGTCTAGATGATCTTAATGAAACTGAACGGGATGTTCTGACAATAGCCTATGAGCCGGTCTGGGCAATAGGAACAGGAAAAACAGCTACATCTGAACAGGCTGAAGAAGCTCACAGTTTTATCCGTAAAAGGCTCTCCGAGATGTACGGCCGGGAATTCTCGGAATCAGTCAGGATATTATACGGCGGCAGTGTTAAGGCGGAAAATATATCGGAACTGATGAAACAGAATAATATTGATGGGGGTCTTGTAGGCGGAGCCAGCCTGGATCCTGATTCGTTCGCAAGTATTTTAAAATTCTAATTCAAAAGAATTAATGGACAATTCAAAAATAATCGGCGAAGTCCTACTCAGGCTCGAACGGTCAAAGAAACCTGTTGTATGTAATGTATCTAACCGCCATGTCCACCTAAAAAAGGAAGATGTAGAAAAACTTTTCGGTCAGTCTTATACCTTAAGAAAACTCAGAGACCTTATGCAGCCCGGGGAATATGCGGCTCATGAGACAGTCGATATCGCCGGGCCGAAAAGCATGATAAAAAGAGTAAGGGTACTCGGTCCCTCAAGGCGGGCTTCTCAGGTGGAAATATCAAAGACAGATTGTTACAAACTTGGAATAAAAGCACCGGTAAGGATATCGGGTAACATAGCAGGTACTCCGGGTTGCAGGATGATCGGGCCTGCCGGGTCCATAGAACTTGCTGAGGGAGTAATAGTTTCCCAAAGGCATGTTCACATGGCGCCGCAGGATGCATCCTGTTTTAAAGTGACGGATGGTCAGACTGTAAGGATCAGGACACGGCCTCCCCGGTCTGTTATCTTTGAAGATGTCGCTGTAAGAGTCAGTGACGGTTATTGCCTGGAGTTCCATGTAGATACTGATGAGGCAAATGCATGTGATCTTGTAAACGGAGAAGAAGTTTTTTTAAGCTAGATTAAGAGAGTTTTAAGCCGTAAGTTGTTGGCTGTAAGAAATACGATGTTTTAAATTGAATAAGTGATTCTACGAAATTAATGATTATGAAATTTGATTTACTATGCCTATTGCTTAAAGCTTATGGCTTAAAGCTTGAACAAAAGGAGTAAATTATGGAAGCATTAGGAATGATTGAGACAAAAGGGCTGATCGCCATGATAGAAGCCGGGGACGCTATGGTTAAGGCTGCCAATGTCCAAATTGCGGGTTATGAGAAGATAGGCAGCGGTTATGTTACTGTACTTGTGAGAGGAGAGGTAGCGGCATGCAAGGCGGCATGTGAAGCTGGTGCGGCTGCGGCACAGAGAGTGGGAGAACTGGTGGCTGTACATGTTATACCGCAGCCTCACGCTGATCTTGAAGGGAAACTTCCCATATCTGAGGGGTTCTTTAAATAAAAATCGCAATGGAAGCACTCGGTATGATAGAGACGCGCAGTCTTAGCGCAATGATTGAGGCTGCAGATACAATGATGAAGACGGCCAATGTGAAGTTCTCCGGGTTCCAAAAAACCGGTGCAGGTATAGTCACTGTGTCTGTCAGGGGTTCGGTGGCCGATTGCCGATTGGCAGTCGATGCCGGTGTCGCTTCGGCCGGCCGGGTAGCTGAAGTATTGAGAGGCCATGTTATACCGTATCCTGCCTCAGATATTGAAGACATATTACCTGTGCGGATATGAGGAACACTGTGTATGTATTGTATCGAAACCGTAGAGTGAAACAGAGGCAGGTGTTAAAAACAGGATGACAGCAGTTGATGTTTCAGGTGAAAAAGGAATAGATATATGGAATTCGGAATAATTACAGGAACCGTTGTATGTACTGCAAAGGATGCCGGGATATCCGGTGCTAAACTTCTGATGGTACAGCCAGTAGATGATGAGCTGAAAGCTGCCTCAACGCCGCTTGTCGGAATAGATTCTGTCGGTGCCGGGGAAGGGGAACTTGTACTTTTTGTAAAAGGCTCATCAGCCAGGATGACTGAAGCGACGGATAACCGTCCGGTGGATTGTACGATCATAGCTATAGTCGATAATATTGAAAAAAATGGGAAGACGATATTTACGAAATACGGTGATTGATACCGGGTAACGGGATAGTCTGTTAAAAGCCGGTTGCAGCGGAGGATTCATGGAAATAGATGCGAAACATATAGAACAGATAGTGAGGGAAGTAGTGGGGCGCATGGAGGAGCAGGAGGATTCTTGTTCGCCGGATTTATCTGACGGCAGCGTATTTTTCGATACAATGGAAGAAGCAGTTAGAGCTGCCGGAAAATCCCAGAAAAGTCTGGTTTCCATGAGCCTTTCCAAAAGGCAGGACCTGATATGTGCAATGAGAGAAGCGTCCAGAAGGGAAGCAGAAAGCCTCGCAATATCAGCACGGGAAGAAACAGGTATGGGGAGAACTGAGGATAAGGTACTGAAAAACCTGCTTGCTGCTGATAAAACACCCGGTATTGAGGACCTTCAGCCGGTTGCATACAGCGGTGACCGCGGTCTTACACTCGTAGAAAGAGCGCCATATGGCGTAATAGGGGCCGTAACGCCTTCAACTAATCCATCTTCTACGGTCATAAACAATGCGATATCTATAATTGCAGCAGGTAATTCCGTGGTGTTTGCTCCTCATCCGGCTGCCAGCGGGGTTTCAAAGGCGACTATAAGCATACTTTCAGAAGCTATAGTATCAGCCGGTGGACCCAGATCTTTGATCACTGCTATGAAGACGCCTAGCCTCGAAGGAGCCAGGGTGCTTTTCAGTCATGATGATATAAAGCTCCTTCTTGTTACTGGCGGCCCGGCTGTGGTAAGAGCCGCAATGGAGAGCAACAAACGTGTGATAGCCGCTGGCCCGGGAAATCCTCCTGTCGTCATTGATGATACGGCAGAGCCGGAAAAGACTGTGGATTCAATAATAAAAGGTGCGAGTTTCGACAACGGCGTTCTGTGTACGTCTGAAAAGGAAGTCCTTATGACTGAAGGCGCCAGCAAAAATATCCTGAAAAGGATGAGAGCAGACAACCGGGCATACGAACTCACGCGTGACGAGATGGACAGGTTAGCGGCGCTAGTGATAAAAAAGAGCGGCCGCGGCGGCGAGCCGGTCATTGAAAGAGAATTTATAGGCAGGGCCGCAAGTGTCATTGCTGAAGCTATAGGAGTAAACGTCCCGGCGGATACCAGGCTGCTCTGGGGGCTTGTGGATGAAGAGCATGATTTTATGTGGACAGAGCAGTTGATGCCTGTACTGCCTTTTGCAGTTACAGGAGATATTGAAAGGACAATAGATCTCGCTGTCAGTATGGAAGGCGGCAACGGGCATACGGCAGTGATGCATTCACTGAATGTAGATAACCTTACGAGGATGGCGCGGAGATGCGCCTGTTCTATCTTCGTGAAGAACGGCGCGTCATATATGGGGCTGGGTATGGGTGAAGGGTATGCTGCGCTGTCTATCGCTACTCCGACAGGAGACGGGCTGGTAAAAGCTTTAAGTTTCACCAGGCCTTTAAGGTGTGTGCTTGTAGATTATTTCAGGATCACATAAAAAAAAGCTGTAAGCTATAAGTTGTAAGAAAATTGATAGCATGCATTAATATTTATTGGTTAGAATATGAAATGAAAAAATCAAATGAAAATGGAAAATGAAAATTTAATAATGATAACAGAAAAACTAATTATTACAAATCATATTAATAAATTTTTTGTCAATAACAGGATGTATTTAAAATGAGCGAATGCTTAAAGCTTACGGCTTAAAACTTATAGCTGACAATGAATAGAGAAGAAATTATTGATGCTGTAAGAGAAGCCGGGATAGTCGGCGCCGGCGGAGGCGGATTCCCGACTCATGTAAAACTTTTGTCGGAAGTTGACGTGGTAATAGCTAACGGTGCGGAATGCGAACCGCTCCTTTCGTCGGATAGGTATCTTATGGAGACTGAAGCCGGCAGTATCGTAGAGGCATTACGCATCGTCAGGGAGATCACGGGTGCAGGGAAAGCCTGTATTGCTATAAAGAAAAAATATCAGACTGCAATAGAAGAATTGAATAAAATCATAGGAATCAGTTCTGAAATAGAGCTGTTCCTTCTGGATGATTATTATCCGGCGGGAGATGAGCTGGAGCTTGTCTATGATATTGCGGGAGAGGCGGTGCCGGAAGGCGGTATACCTTTGGACAGAAAAGTGCTTGTCATTAATGTAAACACATTGTTCAATATAAGCAGTGCAGTAAAAAGTTCCGGGCCTGTTGTGAAAAGATGGGTTACCGTAGCAGGAGAACTGGAAGAACCGTATATCGCGCAGGTACCCATAGGTATAAGTGCCGGGCAATTGATAGACAATGCAAAACCAAGGATAAGGGATTATTCCATATTGGCCGGCGGAGTTATGATGGGGAAGTTAGTGGATAAGGATTTCAGGATAACAAAGGTTTCCGGAGGTATAATAGTGCTTCCTGATGATAACCCGGCAGTTACCAAACGCAGTATAGATACAAGCATACAGGAGAAGCGTGCAAAATCCGTGTGTGATCAGTGTTTTGATTGTACGATATTATGCCCGCGTAATCTGCTGGGGCATGATATTTCTCCGCACCTGATAATGAGAAATCTTTTCCTGTCGGGCCCGGTCGGAGTGCATCTTACAAATGCTTATCTTTGTTCCGAATGCGGCCTGTGCGACATGTATGCGTGTCCCATGGATCTGTCACCCAGAAGAATGCTGACAAGGACTAAGGAAAAACTTAAAGAAAATAATATCATAAATCCCCATAATAACAGTGTTGCCGAAATCCACGGAGAAAGGGATTTTAGGAGAGTGCCCCAGAAACGCCTTATGGAAAGACTCGCTATATCCGGATACGACCGTAATAACTATCCGGTAAAAGAGATCATTGCCACAGAGGTCGCTATACCCCTGCTTCAGCATGCGGGACTGGCAGCTGTCCCGGTCGTAAAAAAGGGAGAAAAAGTAAAAACAGGCGATCTTATCGCTGATATTCCCGAGGGGAAACTCGGAGCAAGAGTGCACGCCAGCATAAACGGAAAGATCACTGAAGTTGAAAGTAATTGTATATCAATAAGAGCTTAATAAGGGAATTAAAATGAGAAATGCAATAGGATTAATCGAATTGAACAGTGTGGCTAAAGGGTTTGAAGTCGCCGATAATATGAAGAAAACTTCAGAGTGTGAGCTGGTTGAAGCTCATTCAGTATGTCCCGGGAAATTCATTGTTCTTATAACCGGGACCACGGCTGATGTAGAAAGTTCAGTAAAAAGCGGAGTTGAGATCGCAGAGGATGCTTTTATTGATAAGCTTCTCATACCCAATATTCATCCTCAGCTCATTCCTGCAATAAGAGGTGTCAGTAATGTTTCAGAGCTCGATGCATTAGGTGTTATTGAGACTTTTTCAGCGGCTTCATGTATTCTGGCTGCTGATGCGGCGGCAAAAAAAGCGGATATTAAACTCATTGATATAAGACTTGCCAATGCACTGGGTGGAAAAGCCTATGTAACGTTTACCGGAGATGTGGGTTCTGTCAGGTCTTCGGTGAACGCCGGTTGCAATGCTATTAAAGAATCAGGCTTGCTTGTCAGAAGGGTCGTAATACCGCAGCCGCATAAGGATCTGAAAAGGAGCCTGTTTTGACAAAAAGTATTGTTATCGGTTCGGATCACGGCGGATTCGCGTTAAAGGAAGAGTTGAAAAAGATGCTCCAGAGACAAGGGTATGATGTAGCGGATTTCGGTACATATTCGGAAGATTCATGTGATTACCCGGACTATGCGCTCCTAATAGGTGAAGCTGTATCTTCCGGACAATACGAAAAAGGGATACTTGTTGACGGGACAGGAGGAGGAGTATGTCTTGCGGCGAACAAGATAAAGGGTATACGGGCCGTAACAGCTTATAACAGGCTTACAGGTGTTTATGCTTCGGAACATGATGACTGTAATGTGATTTGCCTGGGAGGCAAGATGATAGGAACGCTGGCGGCAATTGATATAGTGAAAGCATGGCTGGAAACACCGTTCGGCGGCGGCAGGCACGAGCGAAGACTTGAAAAGATCAGGGATATAGAAAAAAGGCAGAAAGTATGAAAATAGCGATAGCGAGTGATCACAGGGGATACATACTCAAAGAAAAACTCAAAGGATTCCTGGAAAAGAAAGGATTCACTGTAATAGATAATGGCCCGGAGAACGGCGATTCTGTGGATTATCCGAAATATGCCCGACTGGTTGCCGGTGATTTGAAGAACAAGAAGGCATCCAGGGGCATTCTTATATGCGGCAGCGGTATAGGAGTATGCATTGCTGCCAACAAGTTCAAGGGTATAAGAGCGGCAACTGTAAGGGATATAAGAAGTGCCCGCATGGCTGTAACGCATAATAACGCGAATGTCCTATGCATGGGTGCCGATTTTACAAGTTTTGAAAAAGCCTGCTCTATTGCCGAAGAATTCCTTAAAGGAAAATTCGAAGGCGGCCGGCATCTGAGAAGGGTGAACCAGATAAAGGAGTTCGAGTCTTCAAGATGAAAGCCGGAAGGGTCATTGGCAGAGTAGTTTCGACGTGTAAATATAAGAGCCTTGTTGGTAGGAAGATACTGCTGTTAAAACCCATGGAATGGGAAGAAGTGGCGGCAGTTTTTTCCGGCAAAAAGAAGTATTCAGAAACTTGTTCAAGGTCTGTCGTAGCGCTTGATGCTGTAGGGGCCGGATCGTCAGAATACGTATTCTATGTTTCGTCAAAAGAAGCATGCCAGGCTTTTCCCGATGATCCCATATGCCATAATGCGGTTATAGGCATTATAGACGGTATTAATATTGAGGAAGAATACTTATGATCATTGCTAAAGTCATCGGAAACGTATGGGCTACGGTCAAGCATGACAACCTTGCCGGCAAGAAACTGCTCCTTATACGTCAGGTAGACGGTATGGATAATACGTCTCTTGGGCCGGTACAGCTTGCTATTGACCATGCAGTCGGGGCAGGTGCGGGAGATACAGTGCTGATTATCGATGAAGGATCTTCGTGCCGGCAGATTATAGGTACTAAAAAGGGCCCTACAAGAACGATAATTGCAGGTATTGTAGACAGGGTCGCAGCAAAGGGAAAAGAAAAAAAATATCATTGAGGAGGCATATAAGTGGAAGACAGTCTTATAAAGAAAATAACTGAGGAGACAATAAACCGCATCCGGGATGAAAAGCAGAGAAAAAGAAACATACTGCTGATTTTCATGGGCGGCGATGTGGAATTGGATACTTCACTCAAACAGGTGAATTGCCTTAGGAGTATGAACATATCTATGAAGGCATACCTGTCGCAGGCAGCTCTAAGGATAATAGGAAAAGATAAAGTGCTTTCATGCGGTGTTGACAGGATATTGACTGAAGACGAGATATGGGACCCCCGGATATTATCGGATCTTGATGCACTGGTGGTGCCGGTACTAACCCTTAACGGGGCATCGAAGATCGCTCATATGATAGCCGATACCGCTTCGTCAAGTATTATCCTGCTTGCACTGCGTAATGGAAAAAAGATCATTATGGCAAAGGATTCCGTGATATGCTGCGGGGGTCCTGAGCTTTCATCATCTTCGGTATATATGAAAAAGGTAAACGAGATACTCAATACTGTTAAGAGTATGGGAGTTAAAATCACACTGGCAAAAAGCCTTGCCCGTGAAACTGCTGAAATACTTGGAATTAACATAAGGACTGTGCCTGCCGAATCCCCGCCGCCGGGTGCTCCGTGCGGCGGTAATACGGATGAATGTACCGAATGCGGATTATGTGTCCTGAACAGAGCGGATGAGGTAAAGGCTATATTAGATGCAGGAGCGTCCAGGGTTTCATCAAAACAGGTCGACAGGGAAGTGCCGGGAGGTATGGGCCCATATATAGACCATACAAGCCTTAAAGCTGATGCTACACAGGAACAGATAGGAAAACTCTGTGAAGAAGCTAAACAATATGGTTTTGCAACAGTATGTGTTAATCCCAGTAATGTCAAATTGGCAAAACAGCTTCTTAAAGACAGTAGTGTGGGTGTAACGACCGTTGTCGGTTTTCCCCTCGGAGCAACGACTCCGACTGTTAAAGCTATAGAAGCCAGGGATGCTATTGCCAATGGTGCCGATGAGATCGATATGGTGATAAATGTCGGCGCTCTTAAATCCGGAAACTACAATATGGTCAAAGACGATATAAAAGCGGTGAGAGATGCAACAGCAGGGAAAGTGCTTAAGGTCATACTGGAAACAGCCCTTTTGAACAGCGAGCAGATAGTAGAGGCTAGCCGTATGGCGAAAGATGCTGGAGCTGATTTTGTTAAAACCTCTACGGGTTTCGGGCCTGGCGGGGCGACCGTTAAGGATATCAGGTTAATGCGTGAGACTATTGGACCGATTATGGGAGTTAAGGCATCAGGAGGTATCCGGACGAGGGAAGATGCTGCGAACATGATAGACGCCGGAGCTACCAGGATAGGTGCCTCGGCATCCGTAGCGATTGTTACCGGCGGAGAATCAGAAGGAAGTTATTGAAATAAAGCTCTAAGCAGTAAGTAGTAAGCTGGATTAAATGATGACTTATAGCTTAAGACTTAGAACTTACAGCTTAATAAGGAGGATGATATGGCAGAATCCAAACAGGCACTGGGTATGATTGAAACTATAGGCCTTGTGGGTATGATCGAAGCAGCGGATGCAATGGTCAAAGCTGCAAAAGTAGAACTGGCCGGTTATGAGAAGATAGGACACGGGTATGTTACTGCTATGGTCAGGGGTGAAGTAGGTGCTGTACGGGCGGCTGTAGAAGCCGGCGCCGCTGCAGCGCAGAAAGTAGGTGAACTTGTCAGCGTACATGTGATACCGAGACCCCATGAAGACCTGGAGAAAATACTCCCTCAGGGCTGAATTTCTTCTTAAGCAGTGAGGTGTGAGTTATCCCGGTTCTCAGGCCGGAAGAGTATGATAAAATGGATGTCAGCAAATTAATAGAGGATACATTAGTAGATGTTATATCCGGGGAATATATATCCCCCAGAGTTCATGGAAACAGCAGATATAAAAAGGGTTTTTTTCTTGAAAGCCCCTACATAAACAGCAGGACGACTTTAAAAGGCGGCCGGGCTCTTGTTAATGAAGCTTTTCTTCTTGACAGGATAGAGAAAGGGGAGAAAAGAGTTAAAATACCTGAGCGCGCTATAATAACCCCGCAGGCACAAATGCTGATAGATGAAGGTAAGGTGGTAATCTATGAATAAACTGGTTTCTGAAACATTAAATGATTATCTCAATGATATTTCTTCATCATCTACGGTACTGGGTTCAGGCAATGCTGTAGGTGTAGTCCTTTCTATCGCATGTGCCTTGATGCTGAAAGCTCTCAGGAAAGGTGTGTTTAAAAAAGGCGGGAATGCAGAAAATTTTGCCGGTCTCGAAAATAACATAATGGAATTGGAGAAAAAAGCTCTGTCGCTTGCCGTTTATAGCACTAACAGATTTAAAGAGATAGATTCCTTAAATAGTGCAGGCGGGGAATTGCTGGAAAAAGCGCTTGAAAAATCTGCCGAAGTATCGCTTGAAGTCTCCAGTGTATGTCTTGATATCATACGCCTGCTGAACGTGGATGACCTGGAAAAATACAGGGAAGTTGCAACAGATCTGGGTATGTGCTTTGAGATAACCGAAGCCTGTTTCAATAGCGGGCTGATGAATTATAAGGCTGATATAAAAAGACTGAAAAACCAGGTCGTATTCAACAGGCTCGAAAAGATAAAAAGAAGCCTGATAGACGGATTCAATGTAAGCTATGGCGACCTAATAGAATATGTGAGAAAAATGGTTTAGAAATATATTTATGGTCATAAAAAGTTATTTTCTTGAATATTCACCGAGTCCAAGGGATCAGAATAGGTACAAACTGAACCTGTCGGGTATTGAGCGGGATATTAAAGAACTTGTAAGCAGGTTGAGCAACATAAGTAGCCGCCCGTTTCCTTCTGCTGACAGGAATTTCCAGTGGTCCTGTTATCTATATGACCTTACGGATGAAAAAAGGGATAGTTTGAAATCTCAGCTTGAAAATGAGATAGATGTTTCAAGTGAAGTCAAAAAAGAAGAGAAGAATACAGTCCCGGAACCGGAAGAAACCAGAAAAGAACCGGAGGTTAAGAAAGAAAAACAGATTCGATTGAACTCTGATTATGTTTTTGAAAGTTTTGTGGTAGGTACGGCCACAAGGTTCACGTATGCGGCCTGTAAATCTGTTGCTGAAAGTCCCGGAAAGAATTATAATCCACTGTTTATCTATGGAGGTGTCGGTCTGGGAAAAACACATTTGATGCATTCTATAGGCAACCATGTGAGGAATAAGTTCCCCGATGATATTATAGTCTATATCAAAACGGATGAATTTGTAATGGAAGTGGTTGATGCAATTGAATGCGGCGCGTTGAACGAGATGCGGCAGAAATACAGGCAGATCGACCTGCTGCTGGTAGATGATATACAGTTCCTTGAGAAATCCGAGTCGACCCAGGAAGAGTTTTTTCATATTTTCAACGAGATGTATGAAGTGAGTAAGCAGATCGTCATAACTTCGGATAAACCGCCTAAGAAACTACTTACACTTGAAGACAGGCTGAAATCCCGCTTCGAATGGGGACTGACTACGG
The DNA here is from genome assembly GCA_043813605.1 of Elusimicrobiota bacterium. Classification (GTDB taxonomy): domain Bacteria; phylum CG03; class SLGR01; order SLGR01; family JBDRKX01; genus JBDRKX01. The sequence continues at coordinate 11,317 of JBDRKX010000127.1, forward strand.
ATATTAAAATACCGAATTTCGAAACGCGTAAAGCGATAATAAAAAAGAAAAGTACAAAACTGGGTATAACGATAGATGAAGCTATAAGTGATTATATCGCACGTAAGCTGAATTCGAATATAAGAGAGCTCGAAGGGATAATAAACAGAATATATGCTTACCGTCAACTATCGGAAGATGAGATAACTCTTGATTTTGTAAAAGACATAATACGAAACATGCTCCCTGACAGTGAAGAGGATGAAAAACAGCTTGCTGTAGAAGAAAAAGCGGCCGCCGGTGACTTAAAACAGGCCCAAACTCCTGCCGGACAGCCTTCTGTTTTACCGCCTCTGCCCTATGCACCCGGACCGCCTCCGCCTGTGCATGCTCCAGGTTATATTCCTGCACAGGTTGTGCCTGACATGTGTCCGAGATGCGGCCGGCAGATGACGTTTGTCCAGCAGTACCGCAAATGGTACTGTACCGTATGTGCCGCTTACATGGAGCCTATGCAGTCTTATCCTCCGCCATATGTGCAGCTTCCCGGTCCGTGCGCTCCGCCGCCGCCACCTCCGGGCGGGCATAAATCATGTCATAAATGCAGTTCACCGCTTATGTTCATTCAGGAATACGGAAGGTACTACTGTAATACATGCCGGGAATATGAACCGGAATCACCGCAAGTACCTGCTGAAAAGGAGTCTGAAAATAAAAAAGTAATGACGCATCAACCTTCACTGGAAGACCTTGAACTGATAACCGGAAAAAGGAGCATAGAGGGAAAAACAGATTCCGATAAAGCCGGGAAAGAAAAGAAAACTCAGAAAAAGGAAAAAGAAGAGCCAGTCAGTTTTGAAGATAAGATAATCGGAGAAGAGAAAGATAACATCAGGGAGATAAAAACCGGATATTTTGTTCCTGAAGGGAAGGGATCTCAGTTCTCCACTATAACAGATAAGCTCAGTAAACTTACAACGCAGAAGAAATTCAATTTTTTTATCCGGCCTCTGTTTACGCACTACTTTTCGACGGATATGGAAATAAACTATGATAAAATCGCTCATATGGCCTCTACAAACGATATTGATATCGCCATCTGTATGCAGCCTGAAGAGGGGGCGGGAAAAAAACTTGATGAGTTCAGGGAAAGCGTAACGGCTGCAATGGATAAACTGAATATGCCGTTTGAGATACTGTCTCAGGATGATATGAAGGAAAGTAATGCTTTGAACTTCATGCTGGATATAGCTATATGTGCTAGGAAAAGGCCGGGAAAATGAGAAAATATAAGAATCTGGGTACTATTATGCTGGTTTTGTTTCTGTCAATACCCTTTTACCTGTTATGGATAAAACCGTTTTATTTCAAAGTGATGCTTTTTGTCCTTTTCCTTGTGTTTACCGCCCTGTATGTATTTTTCCGGGCATTTGAACTCAGGTTCAACCGTTTCTGGAAAGTGTTTTTTAAGTCAGTATGTTCAAATATAAGTTTTATCCCGTCAATGCATAATACTGGAAGGATGGTTGATCATATTATATCCAGGCTCTGCCGGTTGCCGGGCATAGATGCGGCATGGTTACTTGAAAAAGGAGAAGATGGATTTTTCCGGATGACTTATTCAAGGGGAATAAAAACAGGCCGGGATATGGCATTCCGGGATATTTCAGAATATATAGGAATAAATGAGGAGGATTTTGAAGAACCGCTTATTTCACATGGTCTTGCTGCTGTAGTCGATACGCCTATATCCCATCCGGTACTCCATTTTCCGATACAGGAAGGGGATATACTGATTGCAGTATTCTCTATCACGGTTACAAGCAAGAAGCAGCTCAGGAAATACGGGATGGATAATTTTAGGGTAATTGCCGACCTTCTGGAACGGATATTCGAAAGTATTTACAAGGATCAGAAATTCAAATCTGCCGAAACAAAAGCCCAGGTCGAGGTTGACACTACAACGGATGAACTGACCAAGACAAATCTGCGTCTCATAGAACGTGTTCGGGAAATGAAATCGATCCACGAGCTCACATCGAAAGTGCATAATTCGGAGACTGTCCAGGAGGCATCAGAGCAGACGTTTGATCATATACAGAGACTTCTTCAGGCAGATGAAGCAGTTTATATGAAACTGGTAAATTCAGCATATATACCTGTATTTGCCACATTCCGTGATATCACAGAAAAAATAGGAACTGAATCCATAGGATCAGATGTTTTTTCCGGTACGGATACAAAGATAATATCCGATATGTCAGAAGCAGAAGAATTTAAGACACTTTTTTTGAACTTGGAGCTGAATGTTATGCTTATGGTAAAATCAAAAGTAGCTGATAAGGTGAATGGCATAATGATAGCAGGTTCAGGCAAGGAAGTTGATTATTCGGTAAGGGAGCTGGAACTTCTGCAAATATACTCCAATATGCTTGCGGAATATATAGAGAGAAAAAGCCTTATATCGGAACTCATTGAAAAAAATGCAGAGTTGGAGCAGTTTAACGAATCAAAAGATAACTTTATAGCCCTGATATCGCATGAACTCAAGACGCCTCTTACCAGTATAAAAGGTTTCAGCGAGATGCTAAAAAACGGAGACGCCGGCAGTCTCAATGATATACAGATGGATTTCCTTTCTACGATCGAGCAATCCACAAAAAGACTCGAGACAAGGATCAATAATATTATAGAGGTTTCGAGTCTGAAAAAAGGGCGCATAAAACTCGATAAAGAAACTATCCAGTGGAAAACCCTTGTTACCGGTGTATATGACCAGCACAGGGATAATATTGCCGATAAGGGACTGAAATCATCATTGGATGTAGCAGATGATATAGGAAATATTAGCGCTGATAAGACAAAGATAAGCAAGGCACTGGGTAATCTTATATCAAATGCGGTGAAATTTACCAATACAGGCGGGAAATTGGATGTAGTAGCAGTTAAGAAGGGGGATTTTGTCGAGACATCAGTCATAGATACCGGAATAGGTGTAAGTGACGAGATGAAGAGTAAGATATTTGAGAGATTTATACAGGTAGAAAAAGCTCTTACCAGGAGTGTAGGGGGGCTTGGCCTAGGATTATCTTTTGCCCGGGATGTGATCGAGAGTCATGGCGGTCAGATTGTCATTAATTCAAAGCCGGGGAAAGGTACGAAGGCGACATTTATACTGCCTGTAAAAGATGAACATATGGAGGTGGGTGATAAGAATGAGTAAGGTAATGATTGTTGAAGATAACTATGTGACAGTGAAACTGCTCAGGTTTCTGCTTGAAAAACAGAAATTCCAGGTTGTTAGCTGTGAAAACGGCAAAGAAGCGCTGGATTGTGTCGAGAATGAAAAGCCGGATCTTATACTCATGGACGTCATGATGCCTGAAATAGACGGTATAGAGGTTACAAGGAGGATGAAGCAGAATCCTAATACTTCCAAGATACCGATAATAATACTCTCTGCACTGGGTCAGGAGATGGAAGTCATGAGGGGTCTTCAGGCGGGTGCTGACGGGTATGTCGTCAAACCCTTTGATTCACAGGCGCTGATAAAACTGGTAAAAGAGAGGTTATTATAAAATTCGTTCTATTTATAAAAGAATCCGGGTTTCAGTTCCATCTTTCACAATAGGAACTAAGAAAGGATTATATTATGAGACTTGCTGAAAGGATCAAGAATTTAGGCACAGAAACTGCTTTTCTGGTTTCTGCCGAAGCCGGGAAGTTCGCTTTAAAGGGCAATAAAGTGTATCCGTTTCATCTCGGTGATATTAATATTAGGACCCCGGAAAATATTATAGAAGCTGCGATAAAAGCCATGTATGAGGGTAAGACGGGTTACTGTCCTAATGCCGGAATACCGGAGCTCCGTGAAGCGCTTGCTGAAGATATCAATGCTTCACATAATGCGGATTTTTCCTGGCATAACGTTATCATAGAACCCGGGGGAAAGCCCGTAATAGGAAAATTCATAGATGCTCTGATGAATCCGGGAGATGAAGTGCTCTACCCAAATCCGGGATATCCGATTTATGAATCGCAGATAGAATTCAGCGGAGGGAAAGCGGTGCCCTATACATACAAAGAAAGCGATTCGGGATTTGTCCTGGACATAGACGCTATGGAAAAGGCTATAACCGAAAAGACACGGCTTTTGATATTCAATGATTTCCAGAATCCTACAGCGGCCGAGGCCTCGGAAGATGAACTCGAGAGGCTGGCCGATCTTGTTATTCAGAACGATCTCTTAGTATTGTGTGATGAAGCGTATTTTGATGTGCGGTATTCGGGTATATCCAAGTCGCTTGCTTCAATACCCAAAATGCGTAAACGGTGCGTTATACTCTATACATTCTCAAAAAAATTTGCCATGACAGGCTGGCGGCTGGGAGCCGCGATAACTTGCAAAGAGATTGCAGATATATACGCGATGCTTAATACTAACGATGAGTCCTGCCCGAACCACTTCATCCAGTATGGGGCCATTGAAGCCCTCAAGGGCGATCAGTCGGGTGCGCACGAGATAAACAGGATACTCGGGGAAAGACGGGATATCGCGGCAAGAATACTTGATTCTATTGAAGGATTCAGATGCCATAAGCCGAATACGACTTTCTACCTGTTCCCTAATGTCACGGAAGCGATGAAGAACATAAAAATAGACAGCTATAACGATTTCCGAAAGACGGTGCTCAAAGAGACAGGGGTCTCTTTCTGTACCCGGCTGCATTTCTGCAGGGAGTTACCGGATGAAAAGGAAAAGTATATCCGGTTTGCTTATTCAGGGATAGATACCGGAGAGATAGAAGAGGGTCTTGGAAAACTTAAAAAATTCATAGAAAGTTAATCAAGACTGTCCTTCAGGCGTATTGTAAAGGAAAAATAAAAGAAAGGAACCAGAAACAATGCCAATAGTGGATTCTAAAACAAAAGCGGTGAATATTGACAGTAGTATTGAAGAACTTGTTGCTAAGGCCAGGGAGATGCGTGCATATGCCATGATAGCGATACATGCTGCCGGATCCGGCCATCCCGGCGGTAGTTTATCGATAATGGATATTGCGGCGGCTCTCTATCTTAAAGTGGCAAATCATGACCCGGCAGATCCCGAATGGAAAGACAGGGACAGGATATTCTGGTCTGCGGGACATAAAGCTCCTGCACTGTACGCGGGACTTGGCGAAAGCGGATATTTCCCTATAGACGATATGGTGAAATTAAGGAAACTCGGTTCAGGTTTTGAGGGGCATCCTAACAGGATGAAACTTCCGGGGATAGAGCTGTCCAGCGGTTCTCTGGGCCAGGGATTGGGTGTTGCTGTCGGCTGTGCTCTGAATGCTGGAATAGAAAACCGGGATTACAGGGTATTCTGTATAATGGGAGACGGCGAGCTTGACGAAGGCTCCATATGGGAATCGGCTATGTCTGCCAGCCATTACAAGCTGGATAATCTTGTCGGTATTGTCGATAGGAACAATCTTCAGATAGATGGTCCCACAGAAGAAGTGATGTGTCTCGGCTGTGTTGGAGATAAATTCAGGGCTTTCGGCTGGAATGTCATTGAGATAGACGGCCACGACATGAAAGCTATAATAGAGGCGTTTGAGGAAGCGAAAAAAGCAAAGGGGAAACCGACAGTTATTGTAGCCAATACGGTAAAGGGAAAAGGCGTTTCATATGCCGAGAATGCTGTTGGTTACCATGGAGTGGCTCCCAGAGGCGGCAGGAGCGGCGATGAATCTCTCGATAAAGCGCTGGAAGATATAGGTGATAGTAGTTTCACAAAAGAGCGTGTGGATGATCTATTGAAAACAGCTTCCGATTACCAGAAGGAAATAGACATAAGAATAAAGGAGAAGATCCCGAAATTCTCAAAGGATTACTGGTGGAACAGCTCGGATATAATGAAGGCTGAATTTGTAGCGACCAGGATGGGATTCGGCGATGCACTGGAAGAAATAGGAAGTGATGAGCGCATAGTAGCTCATGGAGCCGACATAACCAGTTCGATAAAGATGGATATGTTCTATGTCAATCACCCCGATAGAATGAACAGGTTTTTCAGTGTAGGTATCGCGGAGGCCAATATGGTTGAGGTGGCCTCGGGTCTGGCTAAAGAAGGCAGGATAGCTTTTGTGGGCTCTTACGGAGTATTTGCGACAGGCAGAGCATGGGATCAAATAAGGACCACAGTATGCTATAATGAACTTGATGTAAAGATCGCCGATGCTCACGGCGGCATTTCCGTGGGTGCTGACGGTGCTACACATCAGGCGTTGGAAGAGATTGCCGTAATGAGTTATATACCGAATATGCAGGTAACTGTGCCGTGTGATTCTATGGAAACATACAGGGTTACCAAGGAAATAGCCTACAGCAGCGGCCCCGGCCTCATAAGATATGCAAGGGAAGCGACACCGCTTGTATCCGGCGAAAATACTCCATTCAGTTTCGGTACCGCGTGTGTGATACGGTACAGGGGTGAAAAAGAAAAATTCACAGATGCATTTGAATGGAAACTAGGTACGGAGTATGTATCCGAAGATGAGGATCTTGCTATCATCGCTTGCGGTCCCATGGTTACTGAAGCAATGAGGGCAGCATACATACTCAAGGAAGAAAACGGCATAGAGGCCAGGATACTGGCTGTACATTCGGTGAAGCCGATAGATTCAGATACTATTGTAAAAGCGGCGGGAGATACGGGAGCCGTGCTTACATGCGAGGAGCACCAGGTAGGCGGTTTTGGTAATATAGTTGCGGGGGCGATAAGCAGGGGGAAATGTTTTTCAATGCCGCTGGTAATGGACATGGTAGGAGTTGAAGATATTTTCGGTGAGAGCGGCAGTCCGTGGGAACTTATGATAGATTTCGGGCTTGTAGCTGAAAATATCGCGGTTAAAGCCGCGAAACTGATTGAGAAGAAGGGAGCTGATTCCAGATGAACCTTGAAGATTTCCTTAAGGTAGCATCCGGCGAAAGAAAAGCTGACCTGTTGATAAAAAATGCACGTATTGTAAATGTGCTTTCAAATGAAATAGTGAAGAACGATGTAGCCGTCTCCGGCGGCAGGATCTGCGGTTTCGGGGATTACAGGGCAAAAAAGACTATCGATATTAAGAACCGGTATCTCTTGCCCGGATATATAGACGGACATATACATATCGAGAGTTCGATGGTCACTGTTTCGGAGTTCGCAAAAACGGTTGTGCCGCTCGGTACTACGCAGGTTGTAGCCGATCCTCATGAGATTGCGAATGTCCTGGGTCTTGACGGTATAAGGTATATGCTCGATTCTTCAAAATACCAGCCTCTTGAAGTATATTTCATGATGCCTTCCTGTGTCCCTGCAACGGATCTTGAGACTTCAGGTGCAGTTATTTCGGCCGGAGATATATTCCCATACCTTTCGGAAAAATGGGTGGTGGGACTCGGCGAGATGATGAATTACCCGGGTGTTTTATCATGTGAAAAAGGTGTGTTGGATAAGATTAAACTTGTCACGCATAAAAAGATCGACGGCCATGCTCCGGGACTTACCGGCAAGGAATTATCTACATACATAGCTGCCGGCATAATGAGTGACCATGAATCGACTACTCTTAAGGAAGCCCGTGAAAAACTCCGTAAAGGTATGCATATAATGATAAGGGAAGGAACAGCAACAAAGAATCTCGAGGCCCTGCTTCCGCTGGTGAATGCCGGCAATTCCAGTAATTTCTCATTTGTGTCTGATGACAGGTCGCCTGCTGATCTTATTAATGAAGGCCATATGAACTACATAGTCTGGAAGGCAATTGACCGTGGTCTTGATCCCGTGCTGGCAGTAAAACTGGCAACCATTAATACTGCAAGGTACTTCCGCATACATGGCAGGGGTGCGATCGCGCCCGGATTTGAAGCAGACATGCAGGTATTAACATCATTCAAGAAAAAAACGCCGGTAATGGTATTTAAGAGCGGGAACATAGTAGCAGAAGAAGGCCGTCTTAAAGAACTCAGCACGAAACCCAGAGATATCGTTATAAGGGGTTCAATGAATTCTAAACAGCTGAATATAACCGATTTCATGATCAGGGCAAAAAAGAAGAACATAAAGACTATAAAGATAGTACCGTCGCAGATAACAACTAAATATGCGAAATTCGCAACACCTTCAAAAGATGGATACCTTATATCGGATATTAAAAGAGACCTTCTGAAAATATATGTTATAGACCGGCATCGTGCAAGCGGTAATATCGGGATAGGCATGCTGAACGGTATGGGACTGAGGGAAGGCGCAATAGCGAGTTCTATTGCACATGATTCGCATAATATAGTAGTTACGGGAGTATCTGATGAGGCTATACTGGCAGCATGCAATGAGATTGTCCGGATGGGCGGCGGAATTTGTGTAGTAAAAAAAGACAAGATGGTTGACGGATTGGAACTTCCTATTGCCGGTCTTATGAGCGAGCGTCCGGTAGAAGAGGTCAATAGAAAGCTCTCCAGGTTGATAGATATAGCGCGTTCAATGGGTGCAAAACCTAAAAATCCTTTTTTTATACTGTCGTTTTTGTGTCTGCCTGTTATCCCTGAACTGAAGATAACAGATAAAGGACTGGTAGACGTGAAAAAAAACAGGATCGTGGATCTTTTTGATGACTGACCGGGTAATAATAATAGTTATGGACAGTGTCGGTATCGGCTATATGCCTGATGCATACAGGTATAATGATAATGGTACTAATACGCTTGCTCATATATTCCACGGCGCCGCGGAAGGTCTTTCATTGCCGAACCTGTGTTCTCTGGGACTTGGGAAGACCGTAGATATAGGATGTGATGAATCGGATATCAAAGGCGCTTACGGAAAGATGAACGAAATATCTCCCGGAAAAGACACTACTTCCGGTCACTGGGAACTGGCGGGACTTCAGCTTGATTTTGAATTTCCTACCTACCCGGACGGTTTTCCTGAAGAAATAATAAAAGAATTCGAAACAAGGATAGGAACTCGTACACTGGGGAACTATGCTCGGTCCGGTACTGTTATCCTGGATGAACTGGGTGCCGAGCATATGAAAACCGGGTTCCCTATAGTTTATACTTCAGCCGACTCGGTTTTTCAGATAGCAGCGCATCAGGATGTTATCGGACTTGAGAAACAGTATGAATACTGCCGCATAGCAAGAGAAGTACTTAGCGGTGAAAAACCTGTTGCTAGGGTCATAGCAAGGCCTTTTAAAGGAACAGCCGGTGCTTTTGAAAGGCTCGGTCCGGCACGTAAGGATTATTCCTTGGAACCTTCCGGTGAAACACTGCTCGATATACTGAAAGAAGAAGGTCTTTTTGTCTCCGGCATAGGTAAAATAGGCGATATATTTGCGCACAGGGGTCTGACCGAGGAGATCCATACCGACAGCAATATGGACGGTATCGATAAAACAGTGGAGTGCATGGATAAATATTCCGGTAAGCCGGGGCTCATATTTCTGAATCTTGTGGAATTTGATTCTCTTTACGGCCATCGCAGGGATGTAAATGGATACGCCCGGGCATTGGAAGAACTGGATGCAAGGATTCCCCGGATAACCGGCAGTATGGATGAGGCGGATGTCCTTATCCTGACAGCTGACCATGGTTGTGATCCTGCTTACAGGGCGCATACAGACCATACGAGGGAATATGTTCCGCTGATCGTGTATGGCCGGAGAGTAAAAAAAGGCATAGACCTGGGGATAAGGAAGAGTTTTGCCGATTGCGGGCAGACAGCAGCGGATATCCTGGGAGTGAGGAAACTGCATAATGGGATCAGTTTTCGGAAGGAAGTAATGTAAGATGATTAAAGTCAATGAAGCTCTTGAAAAAATAAAGCCGATGATAGGCGATCCTCCTAAATTAGGTATTATACTGGGGAGCGGAATGGGGAAACTCGTAGATGATTTCAAGGATCCTGTAACGATAAAATTCCAGGATATACCGAATTTCCCGAAATCAAACGTAAAAGGCCACCGGGGAGATGTGGTCGTAGGAACTTTTTCCGGGATAAAAGTAATAGCTTTCTCGGGCAGACTGCATTACTATGAGGGTTATAGTATGGAAGAGATATGCCTGCCGGTTAATATAATGCACGGGCTGGGTGTTAAAAGACTGATAGTGACAAATGCCGGTGGTGCGGTGAATAAGGAATTTAGTACAGGTGATATCGTAATAATCAAGGATCACATAAACATGCTCGGGGAAAATCCGCTGAGAGGCACATGGGAATTCATTGATATGACAGATGCTTACAGCAGTCTTCTGCGGGTGGTGGCGCATGATACGGCTGCACAGCTTGAATTGGATATCAAGGAAGGGGTTTACCTGGCAATGAGCGGTCCCACATATGAGACTCCTGCAGAGATCAACATGGCCAGGGTCATGGGAGCGGATATAGTAGGGATGTCGACGGTGCCTGAAGTTACTATAGCAAACAGCCTCAACATCGAGGTGCTGGGACTTTCTATGATAACAAACATGGCTGCCGGTATTTTAAATCAGAAACTGAGTCACAGCGAAGTGATAGAAGTAACGGAGAGGGCGGGCGACAGGTTTTCTGTACTTATAGAAAAGATTATATTGAATATAAGTCAGATGAAAGAGGAAGAATAATGAATATATATGAACTGATCAAAAAGAAAAGAGACGGATTGGAATTGTCTAAGGAAGAAATTGAGTACATGATAAACGGTTTTGTGAGTGGGGCTATCCCTGATTATCAGATGGCTGCTTTTCTTATGTCGGTTTATTACAGCGGTATGAACGCAAGGGAGTGCGTTGATCTGACCATGACGATGGTGGATTCCGGAGACAGGGTGGACCTCTCGGATATAAAGGGTTTCAAAGTGGATAAGCATTCAACCGGTGGAGTAGGAGACACCACGACGCTTGTTCTTGCGCCTCTTGTTGCCGCCAGCGGCGGGATAGTTGCTAAGATGACGGGAAGAGAACTGGGACATACGGGAGGTACCGTAGATAAACTTGAATCTATACCCGGTATGAATGTCGAACTGTCCAAAGATCGATTTACCGCAATAGTTAATAAGATACATGTGAGTCTGATTGCACAGACAGGCACGCTTGCTCCGGCGGATAAGCTCATATATGCGCTGAGAAACGTGACTGCGACCGTTGACTCTATACCTCTAATAGCGGCATCCATAATGAGCAAAAAAATCGCTGCCGGTTCAGACGGTATTGTGCTTGACGTGAAAACCGGAGTAGGTGCTTTTATGCAGAAGTACGATGATGCTCTTGAGCTTGCAAAGACAATGGTCGATATCGGTGAAGGAGCCGGCAGAAGGGTGGTGTCATTGATAACGGGCATGGAACAGCCGCTCGGTTACGCTATAGGCAACGCCATTGAAATCGAGGAAGCCATTAATACGCTGAAGGGAAACGGTCCGGAAGACCTGGTAGACCTTGTCATGGAATTGGGAAGCAATATGCTGCTGATATCCGGTGTCGCGGGTTCTATGGATGAAGCAAGGGAAAGACTCGTTGCAAGTATAGATAACGGAAAAGGAGCGGAAAAATTCAGAGAATTGATAGAGGAACAGGGCGGTGATCCTGCTGTTGTCGACGATCCCGGACTTCTTCCGCAACCTGCTGAAAAGTTAGAAGTTTTATCCGCTCGTTCCGGTTATGTCTCAAAAATAGATGCTCTGGAAGTCGGCCTGGCCTCTAAAGTGCTTGGTGCCGGCAGGAAAACGAAAGACGAGCCGCTGGATCTTTCCATAGGAATATACTTGAAGAAAAAAGTCGGCGATAAGCTTGCCGAAGGTGAACCTCTGGCAGTTTTTCATTCTGATGGCGACAAAACCAAGATTGATGCGGCTAAAGAAAAATTCCTCAAGGCCTACACTATCGGCCAGGAGACACTCCCGCCAAAGTTATTTTATTCCAGGGTATCAAAAGAAGGAGTAGAGGAGATATCATGAAGTTAGGAAGAAATTTTACTAATACACTTATCGTAGAGGTGCTTCCCAAAGAAAGTGCATTGAAAGTGGAATCCGGGGAACTGGATCTTTTTTCCCTTAATGCTATGGGACTCCTGGATTTCAAGAATAATGTGCGGTTTCAGCTCAGTGCAGCAAAAAGGCTTGGACTGGACTGGCTCGAACTCGATTGTGATGTACCTAATCCGTATCTTGAGTTCCCTGACGAGGAATGTGTATGGATCAAAGAAACAGCCGGTGAATACGGTATAGACCTTTCCGTGCATCTGTCCTATTCGGGAATCGGAAAAGAAGTGAGCTGTATACAGGATTACGAGAGACAACTTGTGGTCGGCCTGCATAAAAAATATCTTGATTTTGCAGGAAAAATAGGCGCAAAGAACTGTGTCTTGCATCCGGGTACGGCTCCGTTCTATTTTCTTAATCCGATTTTTTTGGAAAAACTCGAAGAGTCGCTCATAAAAAGTGTTGATGAACTTTCCATTTATGCTTCTGAAAAAAATATAAAGTTCCATCTGGAAAATAATGTGTCTTTTGATAATATTTACTGGGAGATAGATGATATGCTGAGGGTTATTGAAAAAATAAATAGCAGGGGCGGACAGCATGTGTATTTTAATTTCGATATAGGGCACTGGTTCACAATGGCGGAAAAGGGAAAAGAGATACCTGGTGATTTCCTCAGGGAGATGGAGAGGATCCCGCCTGAGTTCGTTTCTGAACTCCATCTGAATGATTATGTGCCTAAAAAGATAATCTTTCATCCGCCGCTTATGAACACGCCCGGGCTTTTGACCTATGATGTACTCAAGGAATATTTCCGGATACTCAGGGATATCCTTAAACCGGAAGTAGTGGTGCTCGAAACTGCTTTCAAGACAAATGAACAAGTGAAAGACAGGTGGAAGTTCCTAGAAGACGAGACACGTTACGTGAGGGAACTGATGATCAGTGGAGAGGGTTCTTGAACGACGGGATAAAATATATTTTTATGCTTGGCAGGCCGGGATGCGGAAAATCCTACTTGTATAATAATGTATTCGTTCCGTCACTGGGCAGAATAGGAATAAAAGAAATAGACAGGATAGATGATTTTCCGATATTGAAGGAACTTCTTGACAGGGACAGCGGATTCAGGAGGCATGTGCGCAAAGACGGCGGTTTCCAGGTCACTGACTGGACGATAATCGATGATGTACTTAAAGAGATGGATATCCGGCTGGTAGAAAATTATATAGAAGGGGAAGTCATAGTAGCAGAGTTTGCCAGGAGCGATTATGCCTGTGCTCTAAAGAATTTTACCGATCAGGTCAAAGAAGAAAGTCTGCTCGTGTATATATGGGCGCCGTTTGAAACATGTATAAAGAGTAACAGGGAACGCTATGATGAGAACGGCAAACCGGATAACCATATAGTCCCTGAAGATCTAATGAACACTTACTACAGGACCGATGATATAGAAAAACTATTTCTCGAAGGAGACAAGGCTCCTATGAGCGAATTTAAAGGATGGAAAATGATGATATTCGATAATTCCGACAGACAGATGAGCCCGGAAGAAAAACAGGAAAAGTTTGGTCGGGCACTTGAAGGTTACAGGTTGTGAATTATTCCGACTTTGTAAAAAAAGAACTGAAAAGGATTGATGACACAGGTGTTGCGGATTTTATATCGGGACTTTCGGGTTCCATAGTACTGATATATTCGCATGATGACCCCGATGGTATAACCAGCGCGCTACTGTTTACAAGACTCATGGAAAAATTAGGTGTCAGATACACGCTCAAACTCCCCGACACGATGGAGCTGGAGGAAAAAAGACTGGTAAAAGATCTTGAGGAAGAAGAATATGATGCGGTATTCGTCCTGGATAAAGCTACGATGGGTTATTATGATGACTATCGTAAACTATGCAGGAAGTTCGTAGTTATAGACCACCATCCTCTTTTCGGTGAAAAACCGCAGAATATAATGGTACTCAATCCCCAACTGCACGGAGGTTACGTGGGATGTTCAGGCTCTTTTCTCATACATATGCTGAAAGAAGAGATAGTGGGGACAGACATGTACGATGATTTCCTGGCATTAGTCGGTTTGAAAGGTGACTGGGCCATAGAACCGGCGACAGATATTGTGTCCGGTTATGTAGAGGAATTTTATACGAAAAAAACCGCCGGAGAACTTGCTGGTTTTGTCAAAAAGATCCATGCCCGGCCGACCATGTTTGAAGTTCAGCAAAGGGATGTAACCACGCTCCTGAATATGATTGCGGAGCTCTGTTTCGCGCTGGGCGGCGGCGGATTTCAGTATTTTTATAATGACAGGCATCAGGATCTAAAAAACACTGATCATGCAATGTTTACATATGAGATACTAAGAGAACTTGCGGGAAATTTTTCACCGTATACTGTAACTCAACTCGATGATTTTATCAGCAACACGTTTGACCCGGAAAAAGTGAAACTTATCTACGGATTTTTCCTTGAAGACTGGGATAAGGCAATAGGCAGTTTTTCAACCGCTTCTGATCTGACTGTGCTAGGCAATACCCGGCTCTGTCTTTTTATCGGAGATGATGTGCCCTTGATGCCGATGGCAGGTTCTGTCTATCTTTATGGACTCTCGAGTTATGATAAGGAAAAAGTGCTTTTTGTGATGATAAACAGGCAGAGAACAGGAGGAATCCATTTTTCGTTAAGAGGTACCGGAACAGATGTGCATGCCGGTAAGATATGCTCCAACCTGGCAGAGCGCATTATAGATAAATATGGAGGAAAGGGAGAGGTGTCAGGCGGCGGCCATTATGTGGCTGCTGAATGCAGGACCAGGATGAGTGGTGTGACCTATGAGCAGGCGTTCGGGATATTTTCAGAGCTTGTCAGGGCAATGGAAGATACTGACAGGATATCTGATGCTGTAAAGGCTGCGGAATTAGGAATGGAATATTTAGTTAAGGAAAGGATCTAGGAGGGAAAGATGGAAAACAGGGAAGAAAAGATGGACAGTAGGGATTTAGTATCTTACAGGTTCAAGACTGAAAAAGGGAAGACCTTTTTCTTCGATCTGAAAATAAATGACAATGGCCGGTTTCTAAAAATTACTGAGAGCCGTCCGCGGATGGGGGAAGAAAACAGCTATATAAGGAACTTTATGACAATACCGGAAGATTTTCTGGAAGAGTTTGTGATAAATTTATCAAATACTGTTCAGTATCTTAAGGATAATAGGGAAGACTGATGACGGAAGACACTATAAAGATAGGAGTAATAGGCGGCAGCGGTATATATGAAGTTGAGGGGATATCAAATATAGAAGAACGCAAAGTAGACACGCCTTTCGGAGAACCCTCGGATAATGTTATTGTCGGTGAGATATCCGGTATAAAAGTGGCATTTTTGCCGCGGCACGGCCGGGGGCACAGGTACATGCCCACAGGTGTGAATTACAGGGCGAATATCTTTGCCCTTAAAAAACTGGGTGTCGAAAAGATAGTTTCTCTGAGCGCTGTCGGCAGCATGAAAAAAGAGCTGAAACCAGGCGACGTAGTCCTTGTAGACCAGTATTATGACCACACAAAACACAGGGCATCTACATTCTATGGTACGGGAATGGTCGTTCATATAGGGTTCTCAGAACCTGTATGCGCTTCTCTTGCGGATACTGTGGCGCAGGCGGCCGCATCCGAAGGTGCTACCGTCCACCGGGGAGGGACATATATATGCATGGAAGGACCGCAGTTTTCCACAAGAGGCGAGTCGGATATATATCGGTCCTGGGGTGTCAGCGTAATAGGTATGACCGCTATGCCGGAAGCAAAACTTGCAAGAGAAGCAGAGATATGCTATGCGACCATGGCACTGGTAACAGATTACGATTGCTGGAACACTGAACATGATGCGGTAACAGTTGATATGGTTGTAAAACAGCTGTTTGAGAATGCTGACATCGCAAAAAAGACAATTGTCGGTGTTGTAGAAAAATATGCCCAATATGGAATAGAGACATGCGCGTGTAATGAAGCTCTGAAAAATGCAGTGATGACAGCTCCTGATAAGATAGATCCTAAAATGCGCGAGGAACTTGATATACTTATCGGTAAATACATCAAGTAGACAGAGAATGTGCTGTTAAAATATTTAGCTGATACTTGAAAAGAGGTAGAAGATGAATGGTAAAAATAAAGTGCTGGTTGTGGGATCGGTAGCTCTTGATGATATAGAGACGCCGTTTGGTTCGAGGGATGCCTCTTTGGGCGGGTCTGCTGTCTTTTTTTCTTGGGCATGCAGCCTGTTCTCTGAAGTAAGTATGGTAGGTGTCGTAGGCGACGATTTTCCTGCAGAATACACTGACGATATGAACAGAAGAGGCATAGATACAAATGGACTTGTTGTTAAAGAAGGCAAGACCTTTCACTGGAAAGGCAGATACGATTTTGACTGCAATATAGCCCATACAATACAGACGGATCTGAATGTCTTTGGAGACTTCAGCCCCGAACTATTAGGTTATCAGAAAGATATTCCTTACCTGTTTCTTGCTAATATAGACCCGGTTATACAGCTAAGAGTAGCAAAGGAGATGAAGAATCCTTCTGTTATTGCTACTGATACGATGAACTACTGGATCGAGAGCAAGAGAGATGATCTGATGAAAGTCCTGGAGATAACAGATTTTCTTCTTGTAAACGATGCAGAAGCCCGCCAGCTCGCTGAAGAGGCTAATCTGGTAACTGCGGCAAAGAAAATACTGACATGGGGGCCCAAGACAATTATTGTGAAACAGGGTGAATACGGAGTGACAATGTTCTATTCATCCGGCGGGGCACCAAAGATAGAAACCTTCTCAGCACCTTCGATACCGCTTGAGACAGTGACTGACCCGACTGGAGCCGGGGATAGTTTTGCCGGCGGTTTTATCGGTTATCTTGCTATGAACGGTTCTATCAGCGATGAGACGATACGCCGTGCGGTTGTCATGGGAAGCGTTGTTGCTTCATTTACAGTAGAAGGTTTCAGTATTGATGTACTTAGAAAAGCTCAAAAAGAGGAAATACATAAAAGGTTCAGCAAACTGCGCAAGATATCTTATTTTGAGGATATTGAGGAGGGACTCGTATGAGAATAGGCAGAAATTTCACAAATATGCTTGAGACTTCGTTCCTTGATGATTGTGAAAGGGAACTTTTCCGTGACGGAAAACTGCCTGTTCATGACATGGATGCCCGGGTACAGATACGTGCTAAAAAGGATATAATAAATCAGCTGAATGTAGGCAGCGAAATAGGTGTTACTCATATTGAACTGGACGGCGGCGTACCGAACCCTTTTCTGGAAATGCCTGACCAGGAACTTGCTGCAGCAAGGGCCCACGCTGAAAAAACGGATATGACACTTTCTTTACACCTGCCGTATACGTATGTGGGAGCTGCTACTATAACGTTCCAAGAATCTGACAGACAGATAGCTGTTGGTTTGCAGAAAAAATATATAGATGTGGCGGCAAAACTCGGATGTACTTCCGTAGTCATGCATCCTGGTACGGTGCCTTTTTACCAGGCAGTAGGGGAATACCTTGCAATACTGAAAGAATCAATGCTAAAGACGCTTTCGGACCTTTACCCGTATGCGGCAGAAAAGGGCATAGTGTTCCATCTGGAGAATAATACCGCTTTTGATTCTTACGGAGTATATAACAGCGAAATGATAGAACTGCTCGAAGAAGCCAATGCCGGCGGACTTGATGTGAAATACTGTTTTGATATCGGCCATTGGCTTACTATAGGGCTGCCAATGCACAGGGCGAAATTCAATAGTGAGCAGATCCCGGAAAATCCTGAAGACATTGTTAAAGATATACCCTCCGAGCTCTTCTACCAGGTGCATCTGAATGACTTCTATATCGACGGGGATAAGTTTAAATTCCATCCGCCGTTACACTTGCAGACCGGGTTTTTGAAAAAAAATAACCTAAATAACCTTGCTGCCATATTCAGGGACAAGGGTGTAGAGATAGTCGTTGTGGAAACAGCAGTGAGAGAGATAGATGAACTGCTGAACGCCAGGGATATACTGGCACGGGAAACAGAATACCTGAATGAGGTTTTCGGGCAATGATTGTCTTTCTTCTTGGAATACCAGGGTGCGGAAAGAGCGAGTTTTACAGGCGGCTTACAGCAAAACTGGAAGATGCGGGACTTTTCAGTGAGTTCCCGAGAGTGGATGATTTTCCCAAACTGTGGGCAATATTCCAGCAAGATGAGAAGTCCGGAAAATGGGAGCGTTCACGTCCGACTGATGACGGCGGATATAAAGTTACAGATGACGGTGTGTGGGACGATATTCTCAAGGAAGTAAATAGCGATGTAATGAAAATGGTCGATGACGGGCTGGGAAACAGCCTTCTCTTCATAGAATTCTCAAGGCCGGATTATGTTCATTCGATAACAGGGAATTTTTCTCACAAACTGTTTACTTCTGCAACAGCCGTATATCTTGATGTGCCTTTTGACATATGCTGGCAGAGAAATGTCAGGAGGCACGAGAGGGCGCTGGAGGCCGGAACGGATGACCACCTGGTTTCAAGAGAGGAAATGGAAAAGACATACGGTTCGGATGACGGCAGAGAACTGGCTGACAGATTACCTTTTTCTGTCGTTTATATAAAAAACGATACGCAAGACGAAAATGATTTTACGCAACTGGACGATGGAGTAGACAGGGTATTTGCTTTAATACAAGGAAATGGTAGATGAGCCTGCCTGACGAACTTCTGAGAAAACTTCCTAAAACGGATCTGCATTGTCATCTTGACGGTTCAATACGTACCTCTACTATTATAGAACTTGCCAGGGAACAGGGTTACCCGCTGCCTGCGGACAATGTGGAAGAACTCAGGCCCTACGTAAGGGTACCTCTGGATTGCAGGTCGCTGGGTGATTTTCTTGCCAGGTTTGAGGTCTTTTATCCGCTTTTAACTAATCCGGCCGCTCTTGAAAGGATATCATACGAACTCATGCGTGACTGTTCGGCAGAAAACGTCAAGTATCTTGAAATAAGATTTGCGCCTGTACTGCAGAAGACGGACAGTTTCCCTATTTCTCAGGTAGTTGAATCCGTGCTTGCCGGTATAAAAAAAGGAGAACGGGATTATCCGATCAGAGGCGGACTTCTTCTGTGCCTTTACAGGGGAACTCTGCCGGAAGATTCGATTGAAACAGTCGGCTGTGCCATATCTCTTAGAGAAAATGGCGTATGCGGTATAGATATAGCTGGTGATGAGAGCAGGTATCCGCTTGAAGATTTCATAACTCCGGTTAAGATGGCAAGGGAAGCCGGAGTCAATATAACCATACATGCGGGTGAAGCCGCCGGTGCGGAATACATCAAAGAAGCTGTTGCTATGGGTGCAAACAGGATAGGTCACGGTGTAACACTGGCGGAAGATCCTGCGCTTATGGAAGAACTCGCCCGAAAAGAGGTGCCGCTGGAAATATGCATAACATCAAACGTGCATACGCAGGTAGTGAAAGATTACGAGACTCATCCGTTTAGGAAGTTTGTAGAAAACGGGGTAAAGGTCACGCTTAATACTGATGACAGGGGTGTAAGCGGCATAGACCTTACCTACGAATATGAGAAAGCTTCGGAGTTGGGGCTGTCTCTTGAAGATATTCAAGGGATAATGATAAACGGGGTCGAAGCCGCTTTTCTGGATAAGGAAGAAAAAGAAGAGTTGAAAACGATATTTCTGAAAGAGATAAAAGAGGTGACTGGAGGGTATGATGTCAAAAGAAGAACTTATTAAAAAAGCCGTTGAATACAGAGAGAAGGCTTATGCTCCGTACAGCAAATTTAAGGTCGGCGCTGCTGTGGAAGGGGAAAGCGGCCGGATATACGGAGGCTGCAATGTGGAAAATTCTTCTTACGGTATGACTATTTGCGCTGAAAGGGCGGCTATAGTGAAAGCAGTGTCAGAGGGCGAGACAAAGATAGTAAGGATGGCAGTTGTTACTGTTGATAAAGATGTTTCTCTTCCGTGCGGTGCATGCCGGCAGGTGCTTTTAGAATTCGGACGGGAAGCTGAAGTATACTGTTGTGATACTGAAGGAAACTGCAAAGAGTACAGTGCCCGTGACCTTATCCCTCATTTTGATAACAGTAATGTGTTCAGGAAGAACCTGGATGAACTGAGAAGAAAAGACGGCCTTGAATAATATATGAGAATAAGGGAAAGATTCGAAGAATGGGAAAAGAACAATCTTTCTCCATATGCTACACTTAGTACTTCTACAGCCGGGCGGGCAGAAAGCGAAGATCCTTGTCCTGTAAGGACAGAATTCCAGATAGACAGGGACAGGATACTGCATTCTTTAGGTTTCCGCCTGCTCAAGCATAAAACGCAGGTATTCCTTTCTACAAGCGGAGAACAGTTCAGGACAAGGCTCACACATACGCTGGAAGTCGCTTCCATTGCCAGATATATAGCCCAGGGGCTGGATCTGAACCGGGATCTTGTTGAAGCGATCGCTCTGGGACATGATCTCGGGCATACTCCTTTCGGTCATATAGGTGAAGTCGTGTTAAACGAACTCACATCCTTCAGATTCAAGCATAGTGAACAGGGTGTAAGGGTAGTTACTCTTATAGAGAATTCCGGAAAGGGACTTAATCTTACTCGGGAAGTAATTGACGGTATAAGCGAACATTCCAAAGGGACGATCAGTATGGCTGTTCTTCATGATTCGGACGGCGGAGCAAAGCTCAATAGAGCGTCCAGCATAGAAGGTGAAGTCGTACAGTTTTCTGACTGGTTTGCGTATATTAATCATGATATCGACGACGCTTTCAATATGGGGATCATAAAACCGGATGACCTGCCGGGAAAAGCTTCACGGGTACTCGGGTATAATTTCAGGTGGCGTCTGGTAACTATGCTGCAGGACGTGATCGAAGCCAGCAGAAAAAAAAACCACATATATATGAGCAGCGAAGTGCTGGAAGCAACAGACGAACTTCGCCAGTTTCTGTATGACCGCGTATACTGCATGGTGGAGATAGCAAAAAAACAGGATTATGCAAAGGAACTGCTTACATACCTGTTTGAGTATTTTAAAGATAACTATGACCTGGTTACCCGGGAAATGCCGTTTCTTGATAACGAGGATCCAGAGCGGGGAGCCTGTGATTATGTCGCTTTCCTTACAGATAAAAAGGCACAGGAGTCTTATAGTGCCGTAAAGAACTGACGATGAGATTCGGTACTTCAATTATACTGTTTACTTTTTTCTGCATAACGGGTTGTGCGGTAACTGCGCGTCAAAAAGTCCCGGTAGCAATTGAAAAGGTGGATGAGGAGACTGCTCAGAAAGTACGAAAAACGCTGGAAAAAGTGCGGAAAATGGCTTCGCAGAGCTCACTTGATTACCTGGGAAGAAATACCATGAACGAATCAGTTATGCTTATGGACCTTGGACCGGCTGTTTCTTCGATACTCGTTGAAGAGCTCAGGACCACATCCGATTGGAAATACAGGTTTTGGCTGGTAGATATGCTCGGTTTTCTGCCTACACCCGACAATATCATACCTCTGATAGAAGTACTGGAGGATTACACTGAAAATGTATCTGTCAGGTTGAGGGCATGCGAATCACTCAAGGAATTAAAATACAGAGAAGCAGTGGAACATCTTATGATATCCCGGGATATGGTGAAATCCCAGAAGATAGCTGAAAAAATAGATGAATCTATAGGTTATCTCAGGTAGGATCTTCGGCAGGTTCCATATGTTGATGTTTTTTAGCGTATTTTGCAGGCTCTTCAGCCTGTTCTGCTGGTTCATCTTCAACCATCTGGCATGTGCCGTCAAATTTTGCGCCTTCAGCTATAGACAGTTTGGAAGTCTTTATATCACCGTTTAGTGAAGATCCTTTGATAAGCTCGAGGGATTCAGCGGCATGGATGTTCCCGACAACTCTTCCCGCTAGGCTTACTCCAAGTGAACTTATGTTTCCTTCCACAAGGCCGGTTTCGCCGATTATGACGCCGGATGCTTTTGTTATGCCGCCTTTGACTATACCGTCCACCCTGATGGTACCTGATGCCTCTATTATGCCGTCTACCTTAGTATCCTGACTTATTAGAGTCTCTATGGTGCCGAATAATGAATTTTTGTGCTTCTGTTTTTTCAATTAAGGTTACCTCCCCTTGACGAAATTCATGGGATTGACGGGTTTTCCCTTGTGCCAGACCTCATAATGCAGATGGGGCCCGGTACTAAACCCTGTGTTGCCGATGTAGGCAATTATTTGTCCCTGTTCGACTTGTTCTCCCTGATTAACGATAATTTTATAGCAATGGCAGTACCTGGTGGAAAAACCGTTGCCGTGATCTATGATCACTATCCTTCCAAGACCTCCTGCCCAGCCGGCAAGGACAACTTTGCCGCGTGCGGTAGCTCTGATAGGAGAATTTCTTTGTAACACATTATAAATGTCGAGAGCCCTGTGAAATTCCTTGCGGCCGGTGATCGGGTGTATCCTCCACCCGTAACCGCTTGTCAGGTAACCGAAAGTAGGCCAGATAGACGGAGTAGACAGGAGTATATCTCTTTGCTTGTCGAGAAATCCCCCGATCTTCTTAATACTTTGCTGCTGTTCCCATATCTCCCGGTTTGCTTCCTTGACATTGGCTTCAAAACGGTAACGGTCGTAAAGGGAATCCATCTCGAACGGGAGGTTAAGATTGTCTATTGTACCTCCGACATGGTAGTTCTCAATGATGTTCCTAGAAGATTTCATGCCGATCATTCCTCTGAGTTCTACATCAATATTCTTTACTTTCTGCAGAAGGCTTAATGTCTCGTCTACCTGCTTGGAATAGATCTGCTTCTCTTTTACGAGTTTTCTGTTTGTTTCCATGGCATTCAGGTAGCCGGTATATATTTTGGACAGGTGGAACCCGCCATAGCCTATCAACAGGACTATTGTCACCAGAAACATTATAAAAGGATGGGATATCCTTATATGAAACGAACGGCCGGCGTAACCGGGGGCGAATATAATAGTCGTCTTTTTTCCGAACCAGTTTTTGATTTTCTTAAACATTCCATTAAAATGTTAATATATTAGACTACAATTGTCAATGTAACATTTATAATGATTATTTGATTATTTGACACGAAAAGCAAATTTTTGTATATATCCGTTATATGATATGGGTGGCGGGGTAGCTCAGTCGGTAGAGCAACGGACTGAAAATCCGTGTGTCGTCAGTTCAATTCTGACCCCCGCCACCATTTTAGTTTTGAACTATTTAGGAAGTCAGTAAAGGAAGAAATCTCTCCCAGCTCAGCTCTGCGCCCTCCCAGCTCAGCCCTGCGCCCCTCG
>JBDRKX010000128.1:0-47307 GCA_043813605.1 Elusimicrobiota bacterium
GATTTCATGGCAATGTTTTATTAAAGTTTCTATAAGCATCGGCTCTCCTCGTTTGTTTTGTTTTCGTAACAAAAACAATTTAACAAACTTGAGTCGATGCTTCAACTACTTTTACCCATTAATTTGGGAATAGAGACAAAAATTAAAGGTTTAATAAAATAGGGTCAAATGGTCAGTAAGAGAGTAAAAAGCAAAGTACGAAGATATGCTTATGCCGCAATGTTTATTCTGTTATCGGGATGCGTTATGAAACAGGGTCTGCGCAGAATAGATGACTGGGCAATACTCCTGAACTATAGTGGTTATGATCCTGCAGCGGGTTATACTGAGAAATATAAGGATTATGATATCCTTATACTCGATCCCGATTGTAACCCGGGTATGTTACATAACAGGCATACGCTGTTTTTCGCGTATCTGAGCATCGGCGAGGCCGAATCTTACAGGGAATACTGGGATATTATAAAAAACGAGGGTTTCATACTTGAGGAGAACCCTGAGTGGAAAGGGAATTATTATGTGGATATAACAGCTCCCGCCTGGAGCGATCTCATTATCAGCAGGGTCATTCCCGGTATTATAAGTAAAGGTTTCGACGGACTATTTCTTGATACCATAGATACCGTTGATATCCTGAAAGAAAAATTTCCTGTTGGTGAACCGGAAAAACATATGGCGGAATTCATAAAAAAAATAAAAGAGACATTTCCCGGATTAAAACTTATCAGCAATAACGGATTTTCCGTACTGGAAGAGATAGCGGGATATGTGGATATTTTTCTTTGCGAAGATATATATATGATGCCCGATTTTGAAAAGGGCGGCTACAAGGACGTCCCGGCGGAAGATAGGGAGTATAAAGTGGATATTCTCAAGAATGTATCTGCGCGCACGGGCAAACCCGTGCTTGTGATAGATTATCTTCCCGAAGATGATATTAAAAGGAAAAAAGAGACATCAAGGAAAATCAGAAAACTCGGCTTCAAGCCGTATATTGCCCAGAAAGAGCTGGATAGGATCTACAGGCAGTGAATTATAACAGAATAAAAAAACTCCTGGTTTTGTCCCTGCTGCTCGCAGTGTCTTCCGCGGGGTATACATTTGCCGCAGTTCAAAAAAGGGTGATTCTCGGGCTTTATGATTCGTCCTGCGACTCGAATCTCAAGGACGATAATAATCCGATCCACGAGTATGCCGCGATAATACTTAACTATCTGGGGTTAAAAGTCAGGTACCATGATCTGAAAAGCGGTCTTCCTGAAGATCCCGAGATGGCGGATGTCCTCGGAATATTGAACTGGTTTTCCTGCAACAGGATACCTGATCCCCATATATATATTGACTGGCTTAAGAGATGCGTGAACAGCGGAGTAAAGATTGTTTCTTTCGGGCACGGCCCGTATATCGACAATAAAACCGGAAAAACAGTCCCGCTTGAAAAATATAATGAATACTTTAGTATTCTCGGGCTCAATTACCACGGAGAGTGGACTGATAACCCTTTATTGATAGAATTAGTGTATAAAGACTCTGCTATGATGGAATTCGAAAGGACCCTGGATAACGAGATCTCGGAATATGAGAAAATAAGCATAAAGGGCGGAACAGGCGGACGGCCGCTTTTGACCATTAAAAGGAACGACCGCAATGACAGCAGCAGCCATATCGCTGTGCTTAACGAGAGGGGCGGGTATATAATGGAAGGTTATGAGCTGTTTATAAATAATACTGACATTAGGGCGCAGTGGCGGGTTGACCCTTTCAGGTTTTTTTCCGAGGCTTTCGGGCTTGAAGGGCTTCCGAAACTGGATTATACCACGCTGTTCGGAAGCAGGATCGCCTATTCCCACATTGACGGAGACGGTTTCAGGAACGTATCCTACATAGACGGGAATTCCCTGAGCGCCGGGATAGTTTACGAAGAGGTTTTGCGGGTATTCAGGTTTCCCGTAACGGCATCATTCATAACAAGTGAAATAGACCCGGCCTATTACGGCAGCGAAGCGACTCTCGCGCTTGCAAGGGATATACTCTTTCTTGACAATGTCGAGGCCGGATCACACGCCTTTACCCACCCGCTCGACTGGGAAAGGAAGATAACCGCGGCCGAAGTGAAGGGCTATTCGAAGAGAATTGAAGATGATCCTGAAAAGATGGATATAGTATCCGAGTCGCACTATGGCGGGTTTAGCCATCTCTCGCTTGTAGTCGCCGACGATAAAACATATTTCATGAGAGAGATAAAAGAATCTTCGGATTATATAACTTCGAAGGTCTGCCCTGAAGGCGGGAGGACGATGGTTTACCAGTGGAGCGGCAACTGCCGCCCGCCGGAGAGCGCTGTAGGGTATGCGGCAGAACATATAGGACGGAACATAAACGGCGGCGACGGGATGTTTGACGAATATAATAAAAGCTATACCGGGCTTGCGCCGCTTGCAAGAAATATAGGGCGCCAGACACAGTTCTACACTTCAAACGCCAACGAGAATATCTACACTCATTTCTGGTTGAAGAATTTCGGCGGGTTCAGGAACGTTATCCAGACGTTTCATAACACCGAATACCCGCCTTTTGAGAATATGCCGCCAAGGAGGATAACCCCTGTGGATATTTATTTTCATTACTACATAGGGGATAGGGAGATTTCACT
Organism: Elusimicrobiota bacterium; assembly: GCA_043813605.1. GTDB lineage: Bacteria > CG03 > SLGR01 > SLGR01 > JBDRKX01 > JBDRKX01. The sequence continues at coordinate 2,654 of JBDRKX010000128.1, forward strand.
GCGGGCGCTCAAGGAGGTCTTTTCGTATGTTATGGAAAAGCCCGGCTTAATACCCCTGTTCACTTCGGAATACCTTGATACGGCCGAGGGATTCATGAACGGCAGTATTGAAAAAATCTCTCCAAATGCCTGGAAAATAAAAGGTTACGGCGCCTGCCGCACGGTCAGATTCGACACTCCCGGGATATATCCCGATTTGAAAAGGTCTGAAGGAGTCCTCGGCTATACTGTCTGGGAAGGGCATACTTACATACATCTTGATGAAAAAGAAACAGCGGTCCTTTATACGGAAAAAGACGCTCCTTCGAAACCGTTTCTTGAACAGGCGGCTTCCGTAATGAGTTCGGCAAGCATAAACAAAAACCGTATTTTTTTCAGGACGAGAGTCTTTAACAGGTCGTATTTCAGGTTCAGGAATATGGAAATGGATCAGAGTTACGGTCTGCGGCTCTATAACAGCAAAACCAAAAAAACGGTATCCATGACAGTGGAGTGCGATAAAGGGGGGATTCTTGAGTTTTCCATAGATGAACCGGGAGTATATGAAGTCAGCGCGGTTTTGGAAGAAAGGTAAAACATTTTGAGTATTTAAATGAATATATCATACTGGAAATCATTTCTTTTTTTCGGAGGAGCGCTTCTTTTTGCCTATTTGCTTCTCCCGACAGCCCGAGACGCCGGCCGGCTCCTCTCAACCGGCGTGTTGCGTGATAAAGCTTTGATTTTCCTCGAGAAACAGTATCACAGGGACCCGGCGGATAGAAATAACTCCTTCAGGTACCTGAACGCGCTTCTTGATAAAGAGGAATATAACAAGTTTGAGAGAACAGGGCGCCGGCTTCTTGAGTATTTCCCGGAATCGCTGGAACTGCGCCGGACCCTGGCGGATTATTATGAGGGCGTATACAGTTTCCCGGATGCCGTCCGGCAGTGGGCAATTATTATGTCATTTACCGCGGATAAGGATGAAAAGAAAGAGACAGCCGGAAAATACGTCTCATACCTGAAATTGAATAAAAAATTCGACCTGCTGCTGAAATACTATGAAGACCTTGGAAAAAATGGAAAACTGTCACGTGAAGCGGAGCATTTATACGCCGATCTTCTCCTTAAGCTCAATAAGCCGCAGGAGGCGCTGCAGAGATATGAGAAGATACTGCAAAAGTATCCTGAAGACGCGAAAGCAGACAGGAGAAAGATAGAACTGCTATCTTTAACAGGAGAGCGCAAGAAACTGCTCGAGGATATATTCTCCGAGATTGAACATGCCGCCGCCGGGGAAGATGCCCTGCTGGCGTTCAGGGAACAGGTGTCAATGATACCGGAAAGGAAGATCAGGATAAAGGCTTACGAGCGGTTCCTGGAGACCGGCGATAATGAAGATGTCCGGCTCGATATGTGCGAAACCTTAAGGGATACGGGAGATTATAAGAAGGGGCTGGAGGCACTCGCTTCCGTAAAAGAGAACCGGGCAAACCGCCAGAGAATATGGTACCTGAAAGGCGAGTTTTATTATCTCGCAGGAAGCAGTAAAAGAGCTCTCTACTACATTGAAAAGTATCTTGGATTGTATCCGGAAAATATGTATTTCAGGGGACTGCTTGTCGAACTTTATATAAAGGAAAATAACAGCGAAAAGGCTCTTCAGAACGCGGAAATACTGATCGGCTCAGAAAGATACGAGCCGGAAATGCTTCTGACAGCGGCAAACCTGTATATCGACTTGGGAAAAAAGGAGGAGGCTATTGAGAAACTCATCGCTTACCACGCTGAAATTGAAGGCGATTTTTCTTCTCATGATCTGCTGGGCGACCTGTATGCAGGTCTCGGGCGAACCGCCCAAAGCAGAGAAGAGTACGAAAAAGCCCTATATTATATCCGAAAGAGATAGCCGGAAAATAGCGGAAGAGGAATGCTGGCTTCTTTTCAAGCTGGAGAGATACGGTGAGCTCTCGGATCGCTTGCGGGTACTGATGAAAGATTATCCCGGATCTCCCGAATTCATAAAACTTTTTATTGAAGCGAACCTGAGACTGGGTAAAACAGACGGCTTGACCGAGAATATTATTATGCTTGAAAAAGCCGGCGTTTCAGCAGAAGACCTCATATCTGCTAAAACGCGAACTGCCTGGGCTCTATGGGATACTGCCGCTTATGAACAGCTGTGCGGGTGGCTCAATTCCTCGGGACTTTTAAATGAGTCCGATCCGGAAATGCTGTCGCTCTACGTACAAACCTGTATCAGAACCCGTAACTATGACGAAGCGCTTGGTGCGGCAAAGAAGCTGGACTGGGAAAATGAGCTGATCTATTCTATTGAAATATACGAAAAGACAGGCGAGACCAAAGGTCTTACGAAAGCTTATAAAAGATTTATGGAGGATAAGAGGCTTCGAAAAAAGTATCCGGCCCAGTATTTCAGCGCTCTTTCGTTTTACAGTATGCACAGGCCCCTCTGGAATCTGATATCCAATGGCGCGCCGCCGGATATCAGATTAGATCCCCGGTTTATAAGGTATACTGCAGAACAGGGCGCCGGCAGTATGGGCGGAGGGTATTATCTGTTTAGCGGCCCGGGCGGCTGGAAAGTAAAAGGCCCTTTTGTTAACGCAAGAAACTGGCTAACCGGAAAAAGTTATATAGATACGGGTATCAAGGTTAATGAATATTCGCTGAACAGTCCGGGCCCGGATGAAGAAAAGATATTCTTTCTTACATCTGAATACGCTTATCCTGCGGGTAAACTGTCAGCAAAAAGCGGTATCGGGCTTGATCTGCAGCAGAGCAGTAAGCCCGGCGTTGAGTTGAACGCGTCTTTAAAGTATGACGACCGCGGGTATCGTGTTGCCGCGGACGCTGCGATAAACAGGCGGTTTACTGAGACTTCCGGGGCTGTAGAGCTTTTATCCAGATATGACTTTCTGAGTATTGACGGAAGGTATAACGTGAGTAAAAGACTCTATTACGGTTATAGTTTCGATCTGGGGAACTACAGGGTCAATAAGGACAGAAACTTTATTAACTCCGAATCCTGCCTCGGATTGAAAATGCATAATTCGCTCTATACTGCATATACTTTAAGGGAAAAACCTTTTGTAGCTTTTGACGCCAGGTTTAAACACGGAATATGGTATAAAGGGTTTAGCGGCGCCGAACAGATCATCGATCTTCTTGATAAGGAACGCCTTTTAACCGGCGGATTAGGCATATCCTGCGGGATTAACAGCTTTACCGCGGCATCTGTATATTACTCTAAGGGGTATGATTTTTTCAGGAATACATCGCCGGGGTATCTTAACATAATGCTCGAACTATGGAAAAAGTCCGCCATATCGGTTTCATGCGCGGGCGAATACTTTTTTGACGACAGCGGACTGGCCGGTTCAGGCGATTCACGGAGTATCAGGCTGGATGTGAAATATTATTACTGATGGACAGCTTAAAACTGCTTATTTTATCGAATGATAATGACGATGCCGAACTCCTGTGCGCTGTGCTGGGAGAATACGGTTTTAACGCGGACCGGGCAGTAGATTCAGACGGTATACAGAACAAATTTGCTGAAATATACTACGATGCCGTATTGATAGACAGCCTTATAACACCCCGGCATTGTTTAGAACTTGCCGGAGCAATAAGAAAAAACAGTTTAAACAGCGGTGTAACAGTAGCCGTTTTGTCGCGGCTGGTGCCGGATGAGGAAACATTCGTCCTGATGGAAAAGAAAAAAATATTTTTTATTTACCAAGGAGACCCTTTCGGCAGGATAGCAGCCAAACTCAGATATATAATAGGAAGCAAGAGGTCAATATGAAAAAAAACAGTTATGTATACGAGGCGCTGATTATATATGCCGTAATCATAGCGTTAAACTATCTTTTTAGCCCGGCTGATCCGGGTTTCCTTGATGTAAACCCCAGTCCGTTCTGGATCCCGATAATGCTGATATCGGCCCGGTACGGTTTTATTCCGGGCCTTGTAACCGGTTTGACCGGCGCCTTCATCTATCTTTTTTATGCAATCGGCGGCATGCCCGGCCGCGAAGGGATAAGCCGTCTTGCGGAGACCGGGCGGCTTCTTATGCCAGGCTATTTTATCGCCGCCGGCGCTGTTACCGGCAGTATACGCCAGAAGTATATCGAGTCGGAAAGGGAAAAGGAACTGGCTCTTGAAAAGCATATAAAAAGAGTTACAGAACTTGAGGATGAGAAAGAAGAGCTCGAAAAATCAAACAGGATTCTCGAATCAAGGATAGTGGGCGAGGCGGCAACCTTCAGGACTCTTTATGATTCAGCCATGGAACTTGAAGGAAATAATCTCGAGCAGGTGCTGAAAGGATTGCTGGATATCCTGGGGAAGAGTTTCGGGGTAAAGAAGGCGGCGGTGTATTTCATCGACGGCGAAATATTCGCGCTGCGCTCCAGTTCGGGTGTCGGCGAAGAAGATGCCGTGAAATCAAACATCCCTGTAAATGACAGTATAATGAAACTTGCCCTTGAAGCGGGAAAATTATTGACCGTAAAAGATATTCTTGAGATGACAAAGGACGGACGGTATGCTTCCCAGTACGGCGACACGCTTCTTTTAGCTCCAGTAAGAGACAGCAGCGGAATAATAGCTGTACTCAATATCACCGAAATGGATTTTTATATGCTGACGAAAGCAAATACATGCATGATAGACCTCTTACTGCGCTGGATAAAGCATTCTATTGACAAAATAGAAAAATACACCGAAACCAGTTCGCGATTAATAAAGGATGAACTGACCGGTGTCTATTCATACAATTATCTGCTTGAGAAGATGCCGTATGAATACGCAATGGCCGTGTCGCATAAAAGGCGTCTTGCGCTGTGCGTGGTAAGTATCGGGAATTCCGGGATACTTGAAGATTCGGCGCGCGAAATAGCATCGATGACCCTGTTATCGGTTATAAGGAACTGCATGACTGAAGATGAGATGCTGTTCAATCATAAATACGCCGGGGCATACATACTGCTTGCTCCCTTTTCAGGTATAGGTAATATACGGGACCGATTAGAGGGTGCAGGGGCCGAGTTCATGAAAATACTTGGTAACGAAAAAATACCCGCCGCGGCCGACCCCGTATTCGTTTTTGCCGAAGTTGACGATTATGGGAAAAGTTACATAGATTTTATATCCGGAGTTGAGAAAGATACAGGCCTTGTTTTCAAATGAAAAAAAATAAAGAAAAAAGACCGGTTATATGGTATTATTTTTCGATCTTGTCCGGGCTCCTGCTGGCGCCTGTTTCCATCATTATGCAGAAACCCGCACTTTTCTTCCTTTTTCACCTGGCGGCAGTTTTGTCGTTGTATAAGAGTTTCATGGAAACCCGGAAAGAAAGAAAACACCCTTTTTTTGACTTACAGGGAATAATAATTTTCGCAGGTCTGCCCGTCGCCGGTTTTCTAGGGTACCTGGCCGCGAAGGCTGTTTTCATTAGAAAAAAAGAGGGTTACAGGGCGACAGCTTTAAAGGAGTACGATGAATACCTGTCAGAAAAAAACAGGGCTGTTTTAAGCGTCAGAAAAGAAAAAGACATTGTCTCCCGCATCAGAAGAGAGACAGATTTTGATTCGTTTGTTGACATACTGGGCGGTTCCGACCGGGATATGAAAGCCCGTGTTATCTCAAAGCTGTCCGGTACCCTCCAGCCTTTTAATGTGGAACTCTTAAGAAAAGCGCAAAACGACGAATCGCATGAAATCAGACTTTACGCGTCATCAGCGCTGCTTAAACTTGAGGAATCGGCTGAAAAACGGATAGAAACGGCTTTTTTAAATGCCGCGATGACAGGCAGCATTGACTCATATAACGAGCTCGGGCTTGCTTATATGGATTATATAGATTCGGGTCTGCTCTCCGAAGGCCTGAAGAAAGACTGTTATGATACAGCGGCAGCGGCATTCAGAAATTCGCTTGATCTGGACAGCGGCCAGAAAAGAGTGCTTTTAAAGTATATCCAGTGCCTTTTAAAAACAGAGGAAACAGGTAAGGCGGAAAAAACTCTGGTGTCGGCCCTGAAAGTATGGCCCGGTGATCCCGGGTTTTCATTTTTCCTGGCGGAGTTGTTTTTTATACATAAAAAATACGGATATATCAGGGACACGCTTCTAGGTTTGGAAGAAAAAGAGATGAGCGATATACAGAAGGAAGTCTGTAATACATGGATCCAATAACCGGAAAAGAAAATATAGAAGAGAAAATCAATACCCTCCTGGATCCTAAGGGCCGGAAAAAGGAAACCATACTTTATGAATTAGCCCTTATTGATGATAACGAATCGTTTGAATACGTCAAAGCTGTATTGACGGGAAAGGGCACCCTGGAGGCCCGGTACTGGTATATACGGTACCTGTGCAGGGTTCCCGGTTATTATGCGATAGAGGCGCTGGCCGAACTCGCGGAGGATCCTAAAGAATCCATACGGCGCGAAGCGCGCGAAGGCATAAAACGGCTCGAAAAGGATGCGTTCTCATTAATGCTTAAGAAACTTGTTTATTCTCAAAACAGGGATAACATGGCATTTGCCCTGAGGGAGATATATTATTCCGGCGATGTGCGGTTTGTGATCCCGGTCTACAGAGTTTTTGGAAGACTCTCTTTGGACGAGGAACTGGCGGTAACCGCCGTTAAATGCATAAGCATGGCAAGGGTTCCAAGGAGCAGAGCCATACTCAAAGAGATCGCCATTGGTTATAAATCACCGGGCATAAGGAAAGAGGCGATCAAAGCTCTTTCGGAATTCCGGAAACTGGATGTTTCGTTTTTTAAAGATTTTCTGGCTGATGATAACAATGAAATAAGAAGGATAGCCGCCGCGGCCCTGCATACCCGTGTAACAAAAAAAAGCCAGCGGGCGCTTTCACTGATGATAAAAGCCGAAAAAAATAAACCTGAAAAACTTTATATGATATCAGGCATAAAAATGGTCATCTCAAGGCCGCTCTTCAGCGTACTATGGGAATATGCGCTGGCGGGCGAGATGGAGTATTCCATGGCAGCCTTTTCTGTCCTCAGAAGGACCCGCACAGGGTTCCTGGAAAAAAGAATCATATCCATACTGAAAAAAAGCGGTGATATTCAGGAAAGAGCTGCCTGCGCGCGGATCCTGGCTGATTACAATACATCAGGAACGGTAAAAGCGCTTATAAAGCTTTTTGAGAAGAGCGCCAGCTTTTTAGAAAAAAACGGGATACTGGAAACTCTGTCAGGATTTAAGTCTTTTTCATCGGCATTCCTGAGGAGTCAGTCCGCAAAAGGCGGTATACTTGGGAAATCCGCATTCAGACTTCTTCTTGGGCAAAAAGCTTTCAGCGTGAAGGAACTTTCCGATATGCTGAATAGACAAAATGACCAGTATATAGTGAAAGAGATCCTTTCTTATGCCGCAAATACCTGGAATCTTCCGGGTATCGAGGGTCTCATTGATAAATTTGCCCTGTTTACTTCAAGCCGTGATATACATATAAGATATCTCTCATTTGCCGCTCTTATTAATAACGCTGCAGGGAAATCAGCGCTTCATCTTTTTTCCGTATTGCGTAAAGAAAAGGACAGACTGCTCAAAAACGAGTTTGTCTCTCTCTTTGCGGCAGATATAAACGGACCCGGTATGGATGCGGTTTTATCAGAGTATTCGCATAATACGGGAGCCCTCTCAGTCATTTCAAAGATCATCAAAAGACTGCCTAATGACGCTGACAGAGGTTTTATTGACGCCATACTTAAAAACCTGGGAGAAGAATCCCTTGATCCCGGCTCAATAACGGCGCTGAAAAAGCAGGTACTCCTCAGGCAGTATCTTGTATGCCGGAAAGAACTTATAGACTATGCGTTAAAGGAGGCCGACAGGTCGCATAAGATGAATCATATAACCGGTCTTCTCATGAATATGAGTTCCGACATAGCGCGGTATTCCAGCCCGGAAGCACTCGCGGAATTTTACGTCAAAAACGCTATGGAAGTAAAAAAGGCTGTTCTTCATATAATGAGTTTTTACAGCGGTTACCATAAAAAGTTTTCCAAAATCATACTTGATGACTATAACGGCGCCGAATCCGCTGTACTTAGCTCCGCGATAAGAGAATATTTATCCGGGGTATTCGCAAAGGCCGCGCAAGCGCCCGGCGGCGTGGTCAAACAATGAGCGATATCTGTTTTCTTTTAGAGGGAACCTATCCGTACGTTTCAGGCGGAGTCTCAAGCTGGGTAGCGGATATCATAACTTCAATGCCGGACCTGGAATTTTCTATAGTATATCTGGGCGCTCACAGGGATTCCTTTAAATCCCGCAAATATGCCGTTCCTTCCAATGTCACGGGAATACTCGAATACTATATTTTCGACTACAGTTTCCATAATAAGGGCGGCAGCCGTATCATAGGTAAAAATCGCAGACTGCTTGCGGATTTTTTAGCCGGCCTGATAGAAGGCGAAACTGCACAGTTCGAAGAAGTCCTTGAAATACTGGGGGATAAAAGGATAACTCTTTTTGACCTGACTTATTCGAAGGAGTCCTGGGAGATAATGATGGAAGTCTATAGGAAAAAAGCCAGGGATATATCGTTTATAGATTTTTTCTGGTCCTGGCGGTTCATATATCTTCCCATGTTCTCGCTTATGAAGATAGATCTGCCCTTATCCGGGGTCTACCATTCGGTATCTACAGGTTATGCCGGACTTCTGGGCAGCATAGCGAAGATAAAAACCGGATGCCCGTATATACTTACGGAACACGGGATATATACCAGGGAAAGGAAAATAGAGATACTTCATGCGGAGTGGATAAAATCAAGCCTGGCGGAAGACATTACAGTTACGAGCAAAGAAGATTTTTTCAAACAGTGGTGGGTAAAACTTTTTTCGTTTTTCAGCATTACCGCCTACAACTACGCCGATTCTATTTATTCGATCTATGAAGGGAACAGCCGTATCCAGATATCGGAAGGCGCGCCGGCCGAAAAAGTATCGGTCATACCCAACGGTATAGAGCAGGACAGGTTCGGCAGTTTTACCGCTAAAAGAAAGAAAGGCCGGTTCAGGATAGGGTTCATAGGCCGTATCGTAAAGATAAAGGATGTAAAGACATTTATCCGCGCCTGCGATATTGCCTGCCGCAGGATCCCGGAAGCCGAAGCATGGATGCTCGGGCCGTACGACGAAGAAAAGCAGTATTATGAAGAATGCAAAAAAATGATAAAGGATCGCGGTCTGGAGGAAAAGATACTTTTCAAGGGCAAAGTGGACATCAATGAGTATATTAAAGAACTTGATGTAGTTGTTCTCACCAGTATCAGTGAAGGCCAGCCGTTCGTAATACTTGAAGCAAACCTCTGCGGCATACCTGTGATAGCCACCGATGCGGGCGCCTGCCGCGAGCTGCTGGAGGGCCGGGGCGGAGAAGACCGCAGTTTTGGCCAAAGCGGAATAATAACTCCGCAGAATGCGCCCGAAAGCACGGCGCAGGCTATGGTCCGCCTGTATAAAGAAAGCGACACATACAGGAATATGTCTTCGGCGGGTATAAAGAGAGTTAAAAAGTACTATAACAAGGATGAGATGACAGGAAGATACCGTTCGGTATACATTGACGGGAAGGTTATATAGAATATGGCAGGTATAGGTTTCAGGATAGAACATATTTTAAAAGATGATAGTTATACCTCTACGGTAAAGGCCCATTATTATTCGACTCTGATATCGGCCGGACCGTGGCTCCTGAGCGTTCTGACACTTTTTCTGTTGACGATGCTTGCTCCGGCTCGACTCGGGGGCAGCGGCATAGTTTTCTTCAGAGCGGGAATCATCTATATTTACGCTTTCTCTCTCGTAGTTGTCGGAGCTTTCTACCTTTCGCTCAGCAGATATATGGCGGACAGGATATACATAGGTGACGACCGCTCGCTTATACCTATATACAATTCAGCTTTGCTGATAGTAGTGGTTTTCCAGTTTTGTACAGGTTGGCTGCTCGTGATGAGTTTAGGCACTGCCTTTATGATAAAACTGCTCATGGTAATGATCTATGTGGTTGTAAGCGGAATATGGCTTGCGATGATTTTTCTTACAGCGCTCAGGGACTATAAATCGATTTCAACGGCATACATCAGGGGAGGCGTTCTCACTGTAATACTTTCGGTGCTGTTAGGGCGGTTTTTTGGGTTGGCCGGCTATTTCCTGGGGTATCTCGCCGGGCATATGTTCATATTCATAAGCCTTTCTTTCAGGATTATGATCGAGTTCGATACTCAAAGCCTGATAGAATGGGGATTCTGGGAGTACATGCTTAAAAATCCTGCGCTGGTTATGATAGGCGTAATATACAATGCCGCAGTCTGGGTTGATAAGTTCATAATGTGGCATGCCGAGGGTTCTTTTGCTGTCGCCGGCGTAATGAAAATCCATCCGTTCTATGACAGCACCGTCTTTCTCGCTTATCTTACGATGGTTCCTGCGCTATCACTATTTCTTATACGGGTAGAGACCGATTTTTACAGGAAATACAGTGCATATTATCATATGGTGCTTAATAGAGGCACTTTCAGGGATATTGCTGAAGCCAAAGGGGAGATGTCACGGAGCCTGAAAAACAGTATAAACATATTGATTGTATACCAGGGGATGTTCAGCCTGCTGATGATAATACTTGCTGAAAAACTGATACCTCTTGTCAGGATGAGTATAACGCAGGTACCTTTGTTCAGAATAACTGTACTCGGAGCATTTCTTCATTCCTTGATATTTTCAGGTATAATAATAATGCTCTATTTCGATTTCAGAAAACCGGTACTGGCAGTATCACTTATATTCCTTGTCTTTAACGCATTGTTCACAAAGTTGTCAGCCAATGCCGGGTTTCAATACCTGGGTTACGGATATTTCGGGGCGGCCTTAATAACCCTTTTGTCGTTATACATCCTGTTTAACAGGAATTACAGAAATCTTGAGTATTATACCTTCGCGCTCCAGCCGGCGGCCATGCACAGGAAGGAAGAGATTGTATAAATTTTCAATAGGTATAAAAGAAACCCGTCGTTGCATAGCGCACGCATCCGGATATGAGAAGGAATTGAAATATTCCTTCAGGTCAGGGTTTGCGACCGGTAACGAGTCTGTTGAGAGAAATGGAGGAAATTACTTTTCAGATATCCGGATAAATACGGTGTTCTCAAGTGTAAAATGTTATATTACTTCAAGCTTCGGGACAGTAATTACGGGCATACGGGAATGGAGAGATAAAAGATTGAACCATAATGCGGCGATATTGTCGGTATTTAAACGGTTTTAAAGATGAAATCAGATGATAGAAAAGAGCTGTTGATATTCTTTACCGGATATAAGTATGCCGGGAAAGAGATAGAAACATCATGACTGAGTTTTTGCTTTGTTTCATACCTCTTTTCATAGCAGTAGACGCGGTGGGAGTGCTCCCGATTTTCATCGGCCTTGTAGAAGGAATAGATCCGTTAAAAGTCAGGAAGATTATTATACAGTCTGTGCTGACTGCGTATGCCGTATCCATTATTTTTATATATTTTGGTGTGAAGCTTCTTGATATACTCGGTATAACGGTGCCGGATTTCATGGTCGCGGGCGGCATACTGCTTTTCACGATCTCAATAAGCGACCTGCTTTCGTATGAAAAAAGACAGAGGCAGATTGATCCGGAGAGCCTTGGAGCCGTGCCGCTTGGAGTACCACTTATAGCTGGCCCTGCTGTACTTACGACATCAATTATATTGATAAATGAATACGGCGCTCTTATGACAGTTGCGTCATTGGTGATAAATATAACTATTGCAGGTGTCATATTCATGGGTTCCGGAAGCATATACAGGCTGCTCGGAAAAGCAGGCTCAAGAACCCTTTCCAAACTGGCTGCCCTTCTTCTTGCCGCGTTTTCGGTGAGTATTATAAGAAGAGGCATTATGGAGATGTTTTAAAATGGTTAAATTATTATTTATTTCCGTATTGCTGATAACTGTAAATACTGCGGGGATCTGCGCAGAAAAATATCCATTCATGGAAAAACTGGATGAACTGTTAAGGAACAGGATCGAGACCGCTGATTATTCCGGAAATATTAAGATCGGGAATGAGTATATATATTCAAGGAGCGCTCTGCCGCTTTTTTATGAGAAACGCGGTTATAAGCCCGCATGGCTGGAAGATAACGGTTCTTTATCAAAAAATGCTCATGATCTGATACAGGCTCTTAAGGATTCTTATAATGAAGGATTGACTCCTTCAAATTATCATATTGATAAAATCGAGTCGTTTGTAAAATATATTTTAGAAAAGAAGACAAGAGCTAATTTACCAAAGGTTCTTGTTGAAATAGATATTCTTCTGACAGATTCGTTCCTGATATACTCATCGCATCTTGTCTCAGGCAAGGTAAATCCGGAGACAATCGATTCTGAATGGATAGCGGTAAAAAGAGAACGCGATTTGACGGAGGTTCTTGAAAAAGCCCTGAAAGATAATAATATCGAGAAAAGTCTTTCGGAACTGCTGCCTGATTACGATGGGTACCGCGGGCTCAGGGATGCCTTAAAAAAATACAGGAAGATTTCAGTGGACGAAGGGTGGCAGCAGATCCCTTCGGGGAAAACCATTAAACCCGGAGAAGCCGATCCGAGGGTTCCGGTAATATGCGAGAGGTTAAGCATAGAAAAAGATTTCAGGGGAAAAAGGGAAGATATAGATATATATGACGAAATACTTCAACGGGAAGTTAAAGAGTTTCAGAAGCGTTACGGGCTTGAAGTCACAGGGGAGGTAGATGCTCCTACATTAAACGCAATGAGTGTCAGTGCCGGGGAAAGGATAAAACAGATCCTGGTAAACCTTGAAAGATGGCGTTGGCTGCCTCAGGAACTGGGAGACAGCCATGTTATTGTAAATATTGCCGGTTTTGAACTGGATGTTATAGATGATAAGAAAAAGATCATGGATATGCGCGTTATCGTAGGCAGGGATTACAGGCGTACGCCTGTGTTCAGCGACAGGATAACTTATCTTGTGCTTAATCCATACTGGCATGTGCCTGATAATATTGCTGTTCAGGATATTATACAGAAAGTGCTGAATGATAAGGGATATCTATCGAAGCAGAATATGAAGGTTTTTCAGGGGCTGGGAAGCGAGGCGATGGAAATAGACCCCAGTACTATTGAATGGGACAAGCTTAATGAAAATAATTTTCCATACAGGTTAAGGCAGGAACCGGGGCCGATGAATGCATTGGGAAAAGTGAAGTTCATGTTCCCTAATAAGTTCAATGTTTATCTTCACGATACGTCTTCCCCGGATTTATTTATTAAAAATGTACGCACCTTCAGCTCGGGCTGTATCAGAATAGAGAAACCGCTGGCTCTGGCAAGGTACCTGATGGGCTGGAAGGAAAAAGAACTGGAAGAATTGTTAAAATATAATACTGATAAAACAATAAAACTGACCCGGCCTTTGCCTATTCATATCCTTTACTGGACAGCCTGGGTAGATGGTAACGGTGATCTTAATTTCAGGGAGGACATTTATATGCGTGACGGAAAATTATACGAAACCTTAAAAGAAGAGTACCGAAAAAATGATAAAGAATAAGATATTATCAGGAAAAAATATATCAACCGTTATTCTCTTGAATATATTTCTTGTCTTTTGCAGTTCACATTGCGTAAAAGCTCAGGAGCACAGTATCAGGCCCGGATTCAGCGTAGAATTCAAAAATAATGTATGTCCCTATAATGTCACTGGAGTATTTGTAATGCCCGGCGAGATACTGGAGTTTAGAATTGACGGTAAAGATAAAACTGATTTAAAATACACTATTAAGGCTTCTACCGGAAACCTGCAGTATATTTCATCCGGCGCATGGAAATGGACGGCGCCAAAATCAAAGGGTTTATATGAAATAGAAATTACAGAAACAGGAACAGCAAAAAGTATTTTGATGAATGTTTTCGTGATGGTGCCCCGTAAAGAGAAAAAGGGGGAGTACCTGAACGGTTACAGGATAGGGTACTACGAAAAAATAGCCTTAAAAGGTCTGGCAATATACCAAATACCTGAAGGATTTATTGAAGTTACAAAAGAAAATCAAGATACACTGCTTTCGCCGCATTTTAAACTGAAACAATTCATATGCAAGCAGAAGAGCGGTTATCCCAAATACATGGTTTTAAAGGAAAAGCTGATATTGAAACTGGAGATGGTTCTGGAAAAACTGAATGAGAAAGGCTATAAAACAGATACGATTCATACAATGAGCGGTTACAGGACACCTTATTATAATAAAGCCATAGGCAATGTTAAATACAGCAGGCACTTGTACGGCGGAGCTGCGGATATTTTTATTGACGAAAATCCGAAGGACGGGAACATGGATGACCTCAACAAAGACGGCAGGATAGACTACCATGACGCTGTAATTGTATATGACATAATCGACTCGATGTACGGCAAAGAATGGTACAGGATTTTTCACGGCGGATTAGGGTGGTATAAAAAAACAAAGAAGCACGGGCCGTTCGTGCATGTGGATGTCAGGGGATTCAGGGCAAGATGGGGAGATTAGTTAAAACAAGACCGGAGGTCTTAATATGAACAGCAAAGTTACAGAAAAAGATATTGAGAAAATCAACGCTTACTGGAGGGCTGCAAATTACCTTTCCGTAGGGCAGATATACCTTATGGATAACCCGCTCTTAAAAGTTCCGCTTAAAAAGGAGCATGTAAAACCCAGGCTCCTGGGGCACTGGGGTACAACGCCGGGCTTGAATTTTATATATGTCCATCTTAACAGGATCATAAAAGAGCATGATCAGAATATGATTTATATTATCGGCCCGGGCCATGGAGGTCCTGCTATAGTAGCGAACACTTACCTGGAAGGGAGTTTCAGTGAATTTTACCCTGATGTAAGCCAGGATGAGGCCGGCATGAAAAGGCTCTTTAAACAGTTCTCTTTTCCCGGCGGTATTCCGAGCCATGTTTCTCCTGAGATACCCGGCTCTATTCATGAGGGGGGAGAACTGGGTTATTCAGTATCCCATGCATACGGAGCAGCGTTTGATAATCCTGATCTGATAGTGGCCTGTGTCGTGGGAGACGGTGAAGCTGAAACCGGTCCGCTTGCGGCAGCGTGGCATTCAAACAAGTTTCTTAATCCGGTTCGAGACGGTGTGGTCCTTCCTATACTTCACCTGAACGGATATAAGATAGCCAATCCCACAATTCTTTCAAGGATAAGCCATGAAGAACTTGAATGTTATTTCAAGGGTATGGGTTATAATCCATATTTTGTAGAAGGCTCGGACCCTATGAAAATGCACGAACTTATGGCGAAAACTCTGGATAAAGTTATAGCTGAAATAAAGAGTATTAAGGATAAAGCAGTGTCCGACGGCATTAAGGGACGGCCAGTATGGCCTATGATTGTTTTAAGATCGCCCAAGGGCTGGACGGGTCCTAAGGAAGTTGACGGAAAAAAGACGGAGGATTTCTGGCGTTCTCACCAGGTGCCGTTTGCAGAACTTGACACTAATCCCGGACATCTGAAACTGCTGGAAGATTGGATGAAAAGTTATAAGCCCGAAGAACTCTTTGATGAAACCGGAAAACTTATTGATGAACTGGCTTCTCTTGCTCCTTCCGGAACCAGGCGGATGGGTTCCAATCCTCATGCCAATGGAGGGATCCTTCTGAAAAACCTGAAACTCCCTGATTTCAGGGATTACACGGTTGATGTCCCTGAACCCGGCGCAGTTCTGGAAGAAGCCACTCGGGTTATGGGCAGATTTTTAAGGGATGTGATGAAGCTAAACGAGAAAGAGAAGAATTTCAGGGTAATAGGCCCGGACGAAGTCGCCTCTAACCGGCTGGGCGCTCTTTTTGAGGTAACCGACAGGGCATGGCTGGAAAAGACAATTCCTGAAGACGACCATCTTTCTCCCGAGGGAAGAGTAATGGAGATTCTAAGCGAGACTACATGCCAGGGCTGGCTTGAAGGGTATCTGCTTACAGGCCGTCACGGTATTTTTACGTCCTATGAGGCGTTTATTCATATAGTTGATTCAATGTTCAATCAGCACGCCAAGTGGCTGAAGGTTACCAGGGATGAGATACCCTGGCGCCGTTCCATAGCGTCGCTTAATATCCTGTTATCCTCACATGTCTGGCAGCAGGATAATAACGGGTTCAGCCACCAGGATCCGGGATTTATCGACCATGTGGTTAACAAAAAAGCCGAGATTGTAAGGGTATATTTTCCGCCGGATGCCAATACTCTGCTTTCGGTGACGGACCACTGCCTGAGGAGCAGGGACTATGTTAACGTTATTGTCGCCGGGAAGAAGTTTCAGCCTCAGTGGCTTACAATGGAGCAGGCTATCAGACACTGCTCTTCCGGTATCGGTATCTGGGAATGGGCAAGCAATGATAAGGGAAGTGAGCCGGATGTAGTAATGGCCTGCTGCGGTGATGTGCCATCAATGGAGATCCTTGCGGCAGTTCAGATGCTGAAAGGGTTCGAGCCTGAACTGAAGATAAGAGTCATAAATGTAGTTGACCTGATGACTATACAGCCGAAGGATGCTCATCCGCACGGCCTTTCTGATGACGAATATGACGATATGTTTACTGTAAATAAACCGGTGATCTTCGCATATCACGGTTATCCATGGCTGATTCACCGTCTTACCTACAAACGGAACAGCCATAAGAACCTGCATGTAAGGGGATACAAGGAAGAGGGAACTATTACGACCGCTTTTGATATGCTGGTCAGGAACGATCTTGACAGGTTCCATCTTACCGCCGATGCGGTGGACCGCGTACCGAAACTGGAGAAGAAGGCCGGTTATATCAAGCAGTATATCCGCGATAAACTGATCGAGCATGGCGAATATATCAGAAAATACGGAGTGGATATGCCTGAGATCAGGGACTGGAAATGGGAGGCGCGGAAATGAAAAATAGCATGGTATATAAAATAAAAAAGTTCGGGCAGAGTGTGTGGTATGATAATATCCGGCGCGGGCTTATTGTCTCGGGAGAACTGAAACGCATGGTTGATGAGGACGGCATCTGCGGGATAACTTCCAATCCGACAATATTTGAAAAAGCCATAACAGGTAACCAGGATTACGATGAAGAGATTATTCAATTGTCTAAAGAAAACAGAAATGCCGAGGATATATATAATATTCTGACAGTTGAAGATATATCTATGGCTGCGGATCTCCTTTCTGAAGTCTATCAGAATACAGGGATGGATGACGGTTATGTCAGTATTGAAGTCTCGCCGAAGTATGCCTATAATACCAATGCTGCTATAATAGAGGCGCGGCGGATAAGAAAAGAGATAGATAAACCAAACATAATGATTAAGGTGCCTGCGACGAAAGAGGGCATACCGGCAATAGAACAGCTGATTTCGGAAGGTATAAATATAAATGTTACGCTTATATTTTCCATGAAACAGTATGAGAACGTAGCGCGCGCCTATATTAATGGATTAGGAAAACTGTCGGAAAATGGCGGAGATTTAAGCGGGATAAGATCAGTAGCGAGTGTATTTATCAGCAGGATAGATACTTATGTGGACAGACTGCTTGAAGATAAGATATCTAAAGAAAAGGATGAGTCAGGTAAAGAAGAACTTGCAGGACTTAAGGGTAAAACAGCTGTAGCTTATGTTAAGCAGGTTTACCAGCTTTCAAAGCAGATATTTGCGGGAGAAGACTTTATGACTTTAAAAGTAAAAGGAGCTTCCACGCAGCGGCCTCTTTGGGCTTCAACAGGCGTGAAGAATCCCGGATACAGGGATACCATGTATATTGAGGAATTGATAGGTCCGGGTACCGTAAATACAGTTCCCAATGCAACGCTGGAAGCTTTCCGGGATCATGGAATGCCCGGGCTTAATCTGGAAAAAGATCTTGATAAGTCTACAAAAGTATTAGAGTCAATTAGAGATACAGGTATTGATATGAACAATGTGTGCGAAATACTGCAGAAAGAAGGCGTCGAGTCATTTGCAGAATCATTTGAAAACCTGATAAAGGCCATTCGACGGAAGGGGGAAAAATGAATCCCGGGATTAGGGCATTAATTTTAGCTGCCCGGCCCTGTTATCGGTTTTTAACAAATAGAGCATATGCTTAGTAAAAAAATTTTTAAATATTTATTGCTGCTGATTATGGTCTCTTGTTGTGTTATGACAGCTTTATTTATCGGGCTTTCTTATCAGCAGATTCTGGTTGTATCTATATTTTTTGTATCTATTCTGGGTGTAATGTTTTTCTGGGAATTCAGGCTGTCGTTTCTGATAATAGGCAGCTGCTTGCTGTTTCTTGTTAACTCTGTCGATTTCGAGAGTTTTATCAGGTTCGCTTCTCTGGATGTCCTGTTATTCATTATTGGCGTCATGATTGTTGTCGGGATGATGAAAGAAACAGGAGTATTCAAGCATATCACGCATTATATCATGAGTATGAAAAATATTACAGGGGTCAAGTTCTTTGTGTTTATGAATTTGCTTTCTGCTCTATTGTCCTCCGTTATGGGCGAGGTTACCTCCATTATGGTGATCATGATGATAATTTTCGACGTATGCGATACCGTTGAAATATCACCGCTGCCGCTGATAATATCCTGTGTGTTCTCTACAAATATAGGTTCAGCGGCGACATTGTTTGGAAACCCCATAGGTATATTAATTGCGCTAAGGGGCGGGATTTCATTTGAGGAATTCCTGACGCACGCTTTACCTGTTTCGGTGATAATATTGTTAATTATTGTTAGTTTTATCGGAATATTTGAAAAAAAGTATTTTAGGCAGTTCAACAGGGCTCTGGCTGAAAAAAAGGCAAGCTCCGGCTTAACATTAAGAAAGCCGGCCGCTCTGAACATAAAAGAAAAGGCAAGCGTTTTATTTTTTATATGCATGCTGATTTCAATCGCGCTGCACAGGAGAATGGAAATATTCTTTGGACTTGATGAGAACAGCCTGCTGATAATCACTCCTTTATTTTTTGCTGGTATTGTCCTCGCTTACAGGCATGAAAAAGCCTTATATTATATAGCAAATGAGATAGAATGGCCTGCTATTCTGTTTTTTTTGTTTCTGTTTATTGAAGCAGGCATTCTACAGGCATCCGGCGTAGCTGGACATGTATCAGTAAAAATAATAAAAATAATAGGAACCGACCCCTTACTATTGAAAGGACTTGTGCTCTTTTCAAGCGGTTTATTATCAAGTGTTCTCGATAATACTGTTGTTGTGGCTTCATTCATACCCGCAATACAAAACCTGAATTTGGAAACCACTGGGGGCTCTTTATGGTGGGCACTTCTATTCGGGGCGTGTTTCGGCGGAAATATTACGATAATAGGATCTACCGCAAATATAGTCGCTTTGGGTATGCTTGAAAAAGAAAAAGACATTAAAATAAGTTTTACAACCTGGCTGAAATACGGTACCATTATAGGTTTTATCAGTATGATCTTAGCGTTTTTCGCGCTGCTTCTGCCGGGTTTCAAATAATATGTTTGAGTTAAGATATAATCGTATGTATTTTACCGGTATATCAAGTATTAATCTGTGTGTCAATTATATGGCCGGTTTTGAGCTCGGGTCAGGGATGTTTATTAATACGGCTTTACCGGAAGAAAGTGCAAAATATTTAAGGAGCATGATATGATAAATTCATTTAATTATTTAATGAAATGGATAAATTTCCCGATTCTGAAAATCGGTGTGTCAGCCATAACATTAGGCGGCATATTTATTGCAGTATTCATTTTTTTAATTACGGTTTTTCTATCATCATTAGCGCAGAAGATGCTCAATAATAAACTGGGAAAATATCTTAAACTTTCTCCGGGACTGAATTATGCGCTGCAGAGGATGCTTCATTACGCATTTATTTTTATAGGTATAATAATAGCGCTTCAGTCACTGGGATTTAATCTCAGCAGTCTTACGGTTGCATTCGGCTTTATAGGTGTCGGTATAGGTTTCGGACTTCAGAACCTTACTTCTAATTTTATTTCAGGCATAATACTTCTTATGGAAAGACCGGTTGCTTCCGGGGATTTTATAACAATTGAGGAAAAATTCGGTGAAGTTAGAAGCGTAAACATGAGGGCTACTGAAATAAGAACTATAGATAATGTAACTATAATAGTTCCGAACGCGAAGTTTATAGAAAATCCTGTTACCAACTGGTCGCACGGCGATCCTAAAATAAGGATACATTGTCCAGTAGGGGTAGCTTACGGGTCTGATGTCCCACTTATCAGAGAGACGCTGGTTAAAGTAGCGGATAGGCACCCGGATGTATTGAAAAAGCCTGAACCTGAGGTCCGGTTCCTCGAGTTCGGCAGCTCTTCGCTGGATTTTGACCTGCTTGTTTGGATTAATGATCCGCAGAAACAGTTTCTTATAAGAAGCCAGATCAATTATGAGATAGACAAAGAGTTCCGTGAGGCAGAAATACGGATTCCTTTTCCACAGCATGATATTCATATACAGCCTGGGCCTGCAGTAGAAATGCTATCAGGTAAACCGGTGCAAAAATAAATGCATAGGAGATAATTTATGAAAATAAAACAGTTGGCATTGATCGTTTCTATTGTGACGGCATTAGTATTTATGGTACAGAATACACAGGTCGTCTCAGTGAAATTCCTTTTCTGGGAATTCAGCATGTCAAGGATCATTCTAATAACAATAGTGCTTGCTATAGGCATTATAATAGGAATGGTTTTAGTAAAAAACAGGAAGATTTAGAGCGGCGAGAAATTATGCGTATAGATAATTCACATAAAAGGCGCAGGAAGTTGTCGGCAATATGCAGTCCATAGCGGAAAACTGCAAACATCAGAGGAGGACAGTTATGTTTAAATCTAAGAGATTATTAACCGGGTTTATTGTCGGGTTATTGTTTACGGTATGTCAAAGCGGAAACGCTTATGAGAAAATGACCTTAAAAAATCTGATACAGCTCATGGAAGGAAAGGTAAACAGGATTGAGAGGAAAGTCACGGATATAACAATGGTTCTTACCTCTCAGGAGTTACAGCCTGGCGGAGCAAATACAACAAGCAGGATAAAATTCATGAGAAGAGGAGCCAAGACAAGAGAGGTAATAACAACTGAATATAAAGGTGAGATTAAAGGAAGTGAGAAACCGTTTAAGATAAAGACAATGGCAATTGATGACGGGCAGAACAGGTGGCAGTTCGACCCTGCAATATTCAGGTGGATACCCGTGTTTGAAGATGATGTGTATGTTGTGGATATAATAGACCTGATGAAATGGCATGAAGATGTATCGGATGAAACAAAAATACTGGGAACTGAACGTGTTCAGGATAAAACACTTTACCTGGTTGATATTCCCGGGGAAAACGATGCGTATACCAAAATATGGGTGGATAAACAGACACTGTCAGTAGTAAAAACTGAAAATAATGATATGGAAGGAAATATTACGACAGAGATATTTTCAGATTTTAAAAAAGTAAAGAAAATACTGGATCTGCCTCACAGGGTAGAGATCAAGCGCAATGGCGAACTCATGCAGATATTGATAGTAAATTCGGTTAAGATAAACAAGGGCCTGAATGACAGACTCTTTATGCCGCCTAAGAACAGTATATGGGATGAAGAACTTGCTGTCATTTACAGGGATATGCCGGGTGAAGAAGAGATACCTGAAGAAATTAACGAAAATGAACTTGTTTATCCTGATTGTGAAGTGATTAAGGTTCTGGACGGCCGCAGTATGGATAGCGCCCTGATTATTAAATTCAGTTCCAATGCGAAGTATAAGAAAATCCTCAAATTTTATAAGAAAGCGTTTAAAACAAATGGGTGGAATATCGGAGGGGTTTCTGAGGCTAAATACAGAAGAAGCGGTATACTGGCATGGATATCGGCTGAAAAAGACGGCTACACAATGGAAGTTACACTGGCCGGCGCGGATAAGAAAAAAGATTTTATCCAGGGAGTGATAACGTACTATGTGTCGGATCATGAAAGAGAGGAATGAGATGGATAATAGACTTATAAAAATAATTGCAGCCCAGCTTATGGTCATATTTTTTAGTGTTTGCGTTGCCGGTTCAACGGTTTATGAGGGTAACATAAATGTGGGGTATTATAACTGGTCGGATTCGCATTCCTCGTCAATAAAAGCTGAGAGCGGCAACCTCTGGGGATTCAGGGTCGGTTCTTATATTAATGATAATATAAGGACAGGTATTAATTACAATACATGGCAGCTTAATTTCGGTTCATATGATGATGAGGGTGCTGTTGTATCTAGCGGAAGTTCTTTATGGAATGCTTTCTATGTATCAAGCGATCTGATCCTTTTACAAACGAACAGGTATGCACCCTATATCGGCTTAGGAGCTGGTTTTTATAAGAGAAGCTACACTTACAAGAGCGCAAATGTGGAGAAAAATGAAAACCAGCACTGGCGGTTCGGGCATAATTATACTATTGGAGTCCAGTTAAACTTATCGGAAAACTATATTATTAATTTCGGTATAAGATATCATGATATTCCCGCGACATTCAACTATAATAGAAGGGCTCTTTATAATATCCTGGCAGGAGTATCATATATTAAGTTCTAGGAATGAAAATATATAAAAAGTTTAAAGAGTCCAGGAACTATAATCTTCCGGATTCTCCCAGGTATTATAAAAATGAATTCACAAATGGATCTGATGGCACAGCCGGATTGAAATTAGTTACATATAATACAAACTTCTCTAAAAAAATAGATAAAACTATCGGTTTTTTGCAGAATGAGCAGTGTTTAAAAGATACGGATATAGTATGCCTCCAGGAAGCGGATCATGCGGGAGTAGAAAGGTTAAGCAGTTTGCTTGAATATAATTATGTATATTATCCGGCTGTTCTCCACCCGTCACATAACAGGGATTTCGGTAATGCAGTGCTTACAAAATATAATATAACCGGAGATATAAAAGTAATATTAAATCCGGAAAAAACGCATCATTTCAACAGAATAGCAGTGGGGGCAAGAATCGAAGCAGGCGGAATTAATATTGTCGTGGTTTCTGTGCATATGAAGGTCTTTATGAACGCTCATGATGCCGGAATTCAAATCGCCAAGTTGCTTGACTCTTCAATGCTTCCGGGAGAAGCATTTATAGTGGCCGGAGATTTTAACTGCTACAGAAAACCGAAAAAAGATATAATTTTCAATCTGTTTAAAGATAAGGAATATATTCACGCTACCGATAGTTTAAATTGGACATTCAGGAAATGGTACCTGTTTAATAAAAAGTTTGCGGTAGATCATATTTTTACGAAAGGATTAAAGGTTATAAGCAGCGGCAGTATTGAATATCCTTTTGCCAATGACCACCTGTCTGTCTGGGCTGAATTAAGAATAATCGACGAAACCCGAAAAAAAATATCATGATAAGTGATCTAATGCTGATTTTTTATCTTTATCTGCTGATTACGCTTATTTACATACTCATGGATAACCGCCAGCCGGCTTCTACTTTTGCCTGGATATTTATTTTTATCATATTCCCGGTATTCGGCTTTATTCTATATGTATTTTTCGGGAGAAACTGGCGCCGGATCAATAAAAAAAAGAATCTCAATTATCAGTTCCAGACGAACAGGATACAGGAAATGCTGGCCGATATAATGGAAATACAGCAGAGGGAATGCGCGGGACTTAACTCTATCTGCGATGAACCCTATAAAAAGGGGCTTTTTGAAATGCTTTATAAGAGTTCCGATTCACTGCTTACGTCCGATAACAGCATAGAGCTTTTTTTCAGCGGCAATCAGAAGTTTAAATCGCTTATTAAAGACCTGGAGAACGCGCGGGAATTCATACATATGGAATATTATATCTGGCGCAGCGACAAAATCACAGAACAGATAAAAGAAATACTCATAAGGAAAGCCCGGGAAGGCGTAGAAGTGCGTATCCTTTATGACTGGTTCGGGGGGCTTTCCATGAAGAAAAAGTATAAGAAAGAACTGCTTAAACATAAAATAAAAATACGTCTTTTTGCAAATTTCCTGTCATTGTTTAAATTCCACACGCTCAATTACAGAAACCACAGGAAAATCGTGGTAATTGACGGCAGGACAGGATATTGCGGGGGAATGAACATGGGAATGGAATACATAGATGGTGGAAAATTTGACAGTTGGAGAGATACGCATTTAAGGCTGACGGGCGGGTCAGTAAGAATATTGAACGGCATATTCACGATGGACTGGTATAATACAACTAGAGAAGACCTGTTTGAAAAGAAATATTTCAGTTATTCGGAAAAAGCATATACAAAAGGGAAAGCTGTTCAGATCGTCACATCGGGGCCGGATTCAGAGCAGCCTTCAATAAACCACTTGTTTTTCACGCTGATAAACTCAGCGGAGCGCAGCATATATATACAGTCTCCTTATATGATACTTGAGCCCAGCATTTCAATGGCTCTTGAGAATGCGGCAATGAGAGGGATAGATGTCAGGTTTATTATAGCCGGTATCCCCGATTATAAGCTCCCGTTCTGGGCCGCTTTTACCTATATCGAGAGGCTGGTTAAAACAGGCGTGCGGGTATATCATTATAAGAAGGGTTTTATGCATGCGAAGACTGTTACAGTGGACTCTGGAATTTGCACTGTCGGGACAGCCAATTTTGATTTAAGAAGCCTGCAGCTTAATTATGAATTGACCGCATTGATATACGATAAAGATATTACAAAATCAGTTGAAGAACAGTTTATAAAGGATTCAGCTGATTCGGTTGAAATAAGGCAGGATGTATTTGATGAAATGATCTATATAACAAGGCTGAGGAATTCTCTTGCAAGGCTTCTTGCCCCGATATTATAGTTACTGAAAGAATGTATAGAAAAAGCAAGAGAAATTGGCAGACAAGGAAAAATATTAATTTAAAAAATATAACAGAAACAATTAAATGATTTGTCGTAGATACTAAATTTCAAGAAGGTGAGTAATGTTTATATCTAAAAGGCCAATAATTGGTTCAAATCCCCGGCTGCCAGAGCAACGAAAGGAAAGGAAATTGCAAATGAAAATGCTGTCTATTCTTCCACGCTGTACTGCTTTTCGTGATCTTTTTCCCTTACACGAGCGCCCATGCACAGATGCCCGGCCTGGAGCTGGCAAAGAAAGCTGAACCAGCAGCAGATACGGTGGTCGCGACACGCCAGTCGGAGACCGCGTCTGTGGCAGAGCCTCCGGTATCGTTATTAAGCAGACCCTGACGGGCTTTCGGGCGAACCGGCTCCGTTGAAAACGCCGGAGTAGAGTAGTGTATATCGTCATCAGCTTAATTATGAACTGACCGCCTTGATATACGGGATATTACATAATCAGTTGAAGAACAGTTCATAAGGGATATATCGGATTCTGTTGAAATAGGAAAAGATATGTTTGTAAAAATGAATCAATTAGAAAGACTGAGGAATTTACCTGCAAGGCTTCTTGCTCCTCTGACGAGGCTGATGTATTTTTTAAGAAATAATGATAACATTATGCATAGTATAAATGGGTAATATAAATAAAAAATATAACATAGGATATAGGCAGAAGTTACTTCTTTCTATCACTATTATAAGTACTATGACATTCGTAATGCTAACGGTTAATAGAATGAACATATTAAAAGAACTTATGAGTGAGAGAATAATAAATAGGGTAACTTCTTTAGGTAACTTATTGGCTGAACAAATCAAAGATGATTTAGTTGGTAATGAAATAACAGATTTGCGTGAAACAATTGAGCTGGCTGATCAACAATCAAGGATAAGTTTTGTGCTTGTAGTTGACAATGGTGGTAAAATTATGTTTTCTTCACAAAAAGAAAAAGAAGGTGAAATTAACAAGTACATAGATAGTGATAATGTTGAGGTTAGTAAAGACACCTATATTAAATCATTCCCGTTAAAAAAGAAAAAAGAAGAAATCGGTCTGGTTCAGATAGGATTTTCCTTAAAAGAATTAAGTGACGATTTAACATCATCATTAAAGGAGTCTCTTATAATCATTTGTATTGGTTTGTTTATGATAGTATTAGGCTCCTGGTATATTTCAGAAAAACTATTATCTCCTTTGAATCAGATATCAAAAGTAACAAAAAAATTCGCAAAAGGTGATTTTTCAGAGACGTTCACCATAAAAACAAGAGATGTTATTGGGAATCTGCAAGAATCCCTCAATGATATGGCTGAGCAACTGGATGACCTAAATAAGAACATGCAAAGTAAAGTCGACAATGCTACCGAAAAATATGAAACAGCTAATAAGGATTTAATAGAAAAAACTATAATACTGGAAGAAACCAATAAAAAACTATTGGAATTGGATAGTCTTAAATCAGATTTTGTGTCAATGGTCTCACATGAATTAAGAACCCCTCTTACAGGAATAATCGGGTTTGCCGGCACATTGCAGAAACTGAAATTAAGCGAAGAACAGAAAGAAAAGTATTTAAAAATAATTGAATCGGAAGGAAAACGTCTGGGAAAATTAGTGGAGGATTTTCTTGATATATCAAAAATAGAATCGGGGAATATAGAATTACATTTCAAGAGAACGGATATCAGAAATATTATAAAAGAAGTAATTGAGTCTTTTGATAATGTAGATATGAATATGTCTGAGACAGAACAAATAGTGCAGGCAGATCCGGACAAAATTAAACAGGTCTTAATAAATTTACTGAGTAATGCTGTGAAATATACTACTGGCGAAGATAAAATCATTGTAAGTGCAGAAGAAATTGAAGATAAAAGAATACAAATCAGCATAAAAGATATGGGTCCTGGCATAAAAAAAGAGGATTTAAGTAAAATATTTGATAAATTCTACCGTTGTGATGACGATATTTCTAAAAAGAATAGAGGAAGCGGTTTAGGCTTAGCTATATCGAAAGAAATAGTTCGATTACATAACGGAAAAATATGGGCCGAATCTGATTATGGACATGGAAGCTTGTTTAATATCATTCTGCCAAAGGCTAAATTATGAGTAAGAAAATTCTAGTAGTTGATGATGAAGAAAATATAGTTGAACTGATAACGGTAAATTTAGAAAGCGCAGGATATATAGTGATTTCAGCGTTTGATGGAGTGTCAGGATTAAATAAGGCTTTCTCAGAGATACCGGATCTTATTATATTAGATATCAGGATGCCCGGGATGGATGGTTTCTCTGCCTGCAAAAACCTTAAAGATAATCCAAAAACAAAAGAAATCCCTGTTGTTTTTCTCTCAGCGGCAACACAAAAGAAAGATTATGAAAATGCAAAGGAAGCTGATTGTGATTATTATTTTCCGAAGCCATTTGATCCTGTGGAATTAGTGAAAATTGTAGATTCCATACTGAAAGGATAATAATTGATAAATAAAAAAATACTGATAGTAGATGACGATTTAAATATTGTAGAACTCCTGGAGGTTAATCTTAAAGCTTGTGGCTACGAAACTATTTCTGCTTCCGATGGACATAAAGCGCTTGATAAAATAAACACTGAAAATCCTGACTTGATTATTTTGGATGTAATGATGCCGGGAATGGATGGGTGGGAAGTTTGCAAGATAATCAGGGATCATCATGGAGTAAGCAATATAAAAATACTTTTTTTAACGGGTAAAGACAAGAATAAGGATAAGTTAATAGGAATTGATGTTTTTAAAGCCGATAAATATATAACAAAACCATTTGATTTGGATTTTTTGATTGACGAGGTTGCGAAGCTTTTAAGTGGACAAAATTACAAAAGGTAAACGCCTGGAAATAGCCGGCATGGTTATATCTACAGGTATAGCTATAGGAAAAGTATATATATTAAAACAGATAGATCTTGATGCTGTAGCAGGAAATAAGTTCCCTCTGGAAGATATTATAGAAGAACAGAAAAGACTTGAGAAAGCGGTGAGCGAAACCAGATCTCAGTTAATTAAGATACAGAGTCAAATCACGAATAAAACGAATCAGAATATTGGCAATATTTTCAATGCGCACATAAGTTTTCTGGAAGATAAATATTTTTTAAAAGAAATTATAGATGTCTTAATTAAAGAAGAAGTTAATGTGGAATACATAGTTGCTAACCAGATAAAAAAACTGCAAGATAAATTTTCTAATATTGAACAGGAAATGACCCGGGAACGTTTTATAGATATTCAGGATGTATATCACCGCCTATTGAGAAATCTTTTAGAAATAGAACATGTGAGAACCAATCTCTTAAAAAGAATAGACGAACCTGTTATTATTGTTGCAGAAAAATTGATACCGTCAGATATTGCCCTGTTTGACCCTGATAAGATTCTTGGGATTATTATTGAAGAGGGGAGTACAACTTCACATGTGTCAATAATTTCAAGATCATTGGGAGTCCCGTCTATAATAAAATTGCCGGGAATAAGTACGATTGTAAACAGCAAAGATACAATTATTATTGATGCTTATAGTAGCAAGGTTATAATAAATCCGGCAAGTGATGAAATAAAATATTATCATAAAAAAAGAGAAGAGCAAGAAATAATAACCAAGCAGAAACTTCAATCCCCGCAAAAATATGATTGTAAGACAAAAGATGGCGTAGAGATAAGACTTGATGCGAACGTGTCATCCGTGCAGGAAGCAAAACTTGCATTTTTATATGGGGCCAATAGCATAGGATTGCTGCGTACAGAATTTTTTTATATGTCTTTACAGCAATTACCTGAATTGAAAGCGGAACTCGAATTTTATCAGCAAATCATAAATGAGTTTAAAAATCGTACTGTTACAGTCAGGTTGCTTGATTTAGGCACTGAAAAAACACCCTCATATTTAAGAGTTCCTCTTGAAGAAAATCCCCAACTAGGTTGCCGGGGAATAAGATATTTACTGAAATTTCAAGAAATACTGAAGCGACAGCTGGATAGTATTATTATGGCCAGTGAATTTGGTAAAGTTAAAATATTATTGCCTTTTATTACAATTGTTGAAGATTTGGAAGAAACACTGGAAATAATAAACGATTTATGCGAAAAGAACAAATGTCTCAGGGATAACATCAGTATCGGAATAATGGTTGAAACGCCATCGGTAGCTTTAGATATTGAATCATTTATAGATAAAATAGATTTTATCAGTATCGGCACAAATGATTTGACTCAATATATTTTTGCTGCCAGCCGGGAAGAACCGACTATGGAAAATTATCGACAAGCGGTACATCCGGTTATATTACGACTGATAAAAAACATTGTTATGAGTGCAGAAATCCACCAGAAAGAAGTATCAGTTTGCGGAGAAATCGCTTCTGATCCGATTTCTGCCTGTCTTTTAATCGGATTAGGAGTGCGTATCTTATCTATGCAGCCGGAATCCATCCCTCTGGTTAAAGAAGAATTAGAAAAACATACAATTAATGAATTGGTTAATGCGGCTGGGAAAGCCATCAATTATAAAAATGCAAAGGAAGTAATGAATGAGTTGTCTAAAATATGACTAACAGGCGTATACTAATTATTGATGATGAACAGACTATTATTGATTTATTAGAAGTGAATCTGAAAAATTCCGGGTATGATGTGTTTTCTTCAACAGATGGATTAAATGTTGTAGAAAAAGTTGAAGAGACCAACCCCGATTTAGTTATATTAGATTTAATGCTGCCAGGAATAAGCGGGTACGAAATATGCAGTAAACTAAAAGAAAAAGAAGAAACCTCTTTCATACCGATATTGATACTATCAGCGAAAGATAAGCCGCTGGATAAAATAAAAGGGTTGAAATTAGGGGCAGATGAATATGTCACTAAACCTTTTGATGTAGATGAAGTGATTACAAGAATTGATACTCTTTTAAAACGAACAGAACATTTTTTATCGGTTAATCCACTGACGCATTTACCGGGCAATACCAGCATCATGTACGAAGCTACCAAACGGCTAAGGACAGAAAAAGGGTTTGCTTTCAGTTACGCGGATATTAACAATTTTAAGGCTTTTAATGATAAGTATGGCTTTGATCTTGGAGATATGATTATTAAATTCACTGCAAGGATTTTACATGACAATATAAATAAGAGCGACTTCATAGGCCATATCGGCGGCGATGATTTTATTATTATCTGCAGCCATGAAAAAGTAGAAGATATTTGTCAAAATATTATTGACGAGTTTGATACTAAAATACCTGATTATTATGAGAACGATGATAAAAATAATGGATATATTATATCGCAGGATAGAGCAGGCAATACTCAGAAATTTCCAATAATGACATTATCAATAGGCGTTGTTATGGTTGACAGAAAAAGAATGGAACATTATGGAAATATTGTAGATATAGCGACTCAAATGAAAAAATATGCGAAATTAAACGGTCCGGTAGATAGAAGTTATTATGCAATAGACAAGAGAAACGGAGTGAAATAATAAGGAATAAATTCAATGGATAATAAACCTGAATTCAAAGTAAGAAGGGCAGGCGGATATTCGCATAATGTTGTGCCTATTATTGATAAGACAGGAAAGGTAATAAGCCATGCGGTAAAACCATTGATGGTAGAACTCAGGATCAGAGAATAATTGTCGGCGCATCTATCCTTGCTGTTCCGGCGGCCCGAGCAGAGCGGTAGCGATATTATATAGAAAAATCTTAAAGGAGGAATACCAAATATGAGAATAAAAGGTAACACAATTTTAATAACAGGCGGCGCGACAGGAATCGGATTTGCCCTGGCGGAGCATTTTATCAATGCGGGAAATGAAGTTGTCATCTGCGGCAGGCGCGCGGATAAACTGAGCGAAGCAAAAGAAAAACTTCCCAAAGTCCACATTAAGGTATGTGATGTAAGCAAAGACGATGAGCGTAAAGAGCTTATCGACTGGACAAACAAAAAATTCCCGGCATTTAATATTCTTGTGAATAATGCGGGTATTCAGAAGATGATCTTTATGAAGCAGGAGAACTCAACGGAAAGGATCAGCAGCGAAGTTATCACTAATCTCATTGCCCCGGTTCATCTGACAAATCTTGCAGTGAGCAGTTTATCAAAACAAAAAGAGGCGGCAGTAGTAAATATAACATCCGGGCTTGCATTTATTCCTTTGGCGATCGCGCCCGTGTACTGCGCAACAAAAGCAGCTTTACATTCGTTCTGTCTTTCAACAAGGCATCAGTTAAAAGATACCCCGATCAAAATATTTGAAATTATCCCGCCTATAGTGGAAACAGAATTGGGCCGTGATGATTCAAGGAGCGACCGTGAAGTACACGGTATCCAGCCATCTGAAGTAGCGACAGAGACTTTAAAAGCTCTTGCTGAAGATAATTATGAAGCGGCAGTTGGAGAAGCTGTTAATCTGTATAACGCTGCCCATAGTGATAAAGAAAAGTTTGTATTTGGAAGGATTAATGATTAATTGCTTTTTATACGATAAAGGATGAAAAACAAAATAGTTCCATTATCAGTAATAGAGCTGTCTTCACCCAAACTTGAAGGCGGAAAAACAGTATTAAAAGCGCTGCAGCAAAGAAAAACTATCCGCGAGATAAGTGATAAGAAACTTTCTTTACGGGTGCTTTCAGCTTTGCTTTGGGCGGCGGGTGGAGTAAACCGTAAGAAAGGGCCGTTTGGAATCTCCGGAAGGACTGCCGCATCAGCAAGCAACTCGCAGGAAATCGACATTTATACAGCCCTTCCAGAGGGTATCTATCTATATAGCGCAGCCGGGCATAGGCTGCTCCCGGTTATCGGCGGCGACTTCCGGAAATTAATGATCAGCGCGCGCCAGCCCGGGTTTGCCTGGCAAGCCCCGGTCCATCTCCTGTACGTCGCAGATATTGATAAACTTTCAAATACATCCGGTTTCCAGGAACCCGGACTGAAGGATCCTGAAATTCAAAAATCATATTATTATGCAGATACCGGCCTCATCGCGGGCAATGTTTCTCTGTTTGCGGCTTCTCAAGGTCTGGCATCCTGGTTCCACAATTGCAATAGATCCGCTCTTACGGAAAAATTAAAATTGCGCGTTGACCAAAGGGTACTTTTTGCTCAGACAGTCGGATACGCTGTTCGAAAATCCATAAAGTAGAGCGGGGGCGGGTTTACAGCTTCTGTATGAGAACCGATAATAATTTAACAGAGGGCTCGATCTGGAGATCACTGATAGCTCTATCTATCCCTATCATATTTGCCAATTTGCTGCATACCGCCTATCAATTGACCGATACGTTTTGGGTCGGAAGATTGGGGACAGCTGCAGTAGCAGCGGTGTCTATTAGCTTTCCGGTTATATTCCTTATCGTCTCATTGGGTGGCGGATTGGCAATGGCCGGAACGATTTTAGTCGCCCAGTATAAAGGAGAAAATAACACAAAAGCTACCAACCATATAACTGCGCAAACGTTGTTGATGACGGTTATCGTCTCTGTAATTCTATCCGCAGCCGGCTATTTATTATCCCCGTCCCTTGTCAAATTGATGGGTACTGAACAGAGCGTTTTCCTGAGCGCTGTTTCGTATATGAAAATCTCTTTTATTGGAATGACATTTATGTTTACCTATATGGTTTTCCAATCTTTAATGCGCGGCGTTGGAGATGTGAAAACTCCTATGTATATTGTTTTGGGAACAGTCCTGTTAAATCTTGTTCTTGATCCATTATTTATATTCGGTTACGGGTTTCTGCCGGCATTGGGAGTCGCGGGGGCGGCGGCTGCAACAATCGGTACCCAGGGCTTAGCAGCACTGATCGGACTGATTCTGTTATTGAGAGGAAAACATCAATTGCGGATTCACGTAAGTGATTTGAAACCGGATTTTTCTCTCATCAAGAAGATGTTCTTTCTCGGTTTTCCCGCATCAGTTGAACAATCGGCAAGAGCACTGGGAATGACCGTAATGACTTTTTTAGTCGCGGCATTAGGCACTCTTGCCTTAGCGGCCTATGGTATCGGAATCAGAATATTAGGTTTTATTCTCATTCCGGCAATGGGATTATCCATGGCCACAGCAACGTTAGTGGGCCAGAATATCGGCGCAGGAAAAATAGAGAGAGCGGAAAAGATAGTCAAATTGAGTTCTATATCCGGTTTTATCGTTTTAACAATAGCCGGCGCTATCACATTCTTATTTGCAAAACAGATATCCACGATTTTCATACCGGGAGAAATAGAAACTATAAAGGCAAGCGCAATGTTCCTGAAGATCATGGCATTCAGCTTTGGTTTTATTGGAATCCAGCAGGTTATTAACGGAGCATTCAGAGCGTCAGGAAATACAATGGTTTCAATGGTGCTGGCTGTTGTCTCATTATGGGCACTGCGGTTTCCGTTAGCTTATATCCTGTCACAGCATACGCCGCTGGCAGAAACAGGTCTATGGGCGGCATTCCCTATCGCCAACATCATTGCCGCAATCATCACGATTATCTGGTTTGCCAAAGGAACGTGGAAACAAAGAAGGATCACTGAAGAGATAAGATTAACAGAGGAAATAACGAAAGAAACAATAATTGAAGAAGGTATGAATTAATTTAAACTATTAGGCTTGATAAAAAAGAGTTAAAAAAGCAATATAAACCGGTTACTATTATACAGAAGATCTAAAGGTTTTTGAAAAACTAGAGTAGTATGATGATAAAGAATTCAATAGGCGCTAAGTGAGGAAGCAGCTGGATGAAAAGGGGAATGATCCCGGCAAATTAAAAAAGACGGTGAATTGAATTGCCGAAAGAATTTATGGAAATGGATGGCGGGAAGGATTTTCATTGGGATGAGGGGCGCACCGTAAAGGTAATAATATTTATTTCTCTTATCCTATCTAAAAGCGGTAAAAACAGCCGAACTTAATTCCTTGCTTGTTGCCGATATGCCGTCAGGAAGCGTTAATGTAAATGATACTGAAGCGGTTAATCCAATAAATGTTTCATAGCATATAAATTGCTTAATAATCGCTGGATTATGTTTTTAAATCGGAACATTATTGATTATGAAGCGATTTTGTATTATAATCATATCAGATTATGAAGCGATTAGGAGGTCGGGTATGAGCTACATATGGGAATCAAAAGCTTGGCCGGATTTTAAATGGCAGAATGACAGGTTAATCAATATCTTGAGCCGGGCACGACTGATGCAGGGAAAACTGTTGAGCAAAATCTCTGCCCTTGGGCTTGACCATAACCAGGAATCAAGATCTGTGATCCTGGTTGAAGAAATGATCAAAACAGCGGCTATAGAAGGGGTGAGGCTTGATAAAGAAGCTGTAAGGTCGTCTGTAGCAAGAAGACTGGGTTTACCGACCGCAGGCTTAAAGCAGCCGGATAGAAATGCAGAAGGTTTAATCGATATGATTCTTGATGCAACTGTGAATTATAATAAGGTTCTCACATTAAACCGGATAAAATCCTGGCAGGCAGCTTTATTTCCAACGGGATATTCCGGCTTAACAAAGATCAATGTCGGAAAATGGCGCAGTAAAGATCCAATGCAGGTTGTATCCGGACCTATGACCAAGGGAAAAGTCCATTATGAAGCTCCCCCCAGTAATAAGGTTCAATCGGAAATGACTCTTTTTTTAGATTGGTGGAAGAAAAAAAAGGATCTGGACGGATTGCTCCGCGCAGGAATTACACATATTCATTTTGTATCAATACATCCGTTTGAAGACGGTAACGGGAGGATTGCCCGAGCACTTACTGATATGGCGCTGGCTCAGGATGAGAATCTGGACAAAAGATACTACTCTCTTTCCAGCAGAATCATGGCTGAAAGAAAGGAATACTACGATATACTGGAAAAGAGCCAAAAGGGATCCCTTGATATAACAGACTGGCTGCAGTGGTTTCTTGAATGCTTTATACATGCAATAGAAGACTCGAAAGAGGCTATATTAAAAGTAATGCAGAAATCACTTTTCTGGCAGAAGCATGCGCAGACAATATTTAACAAAAACCAGCAAAAGGTAATAAATCGCTTATTGGATGCAGGCGAAGACAGTTTCAAGGGAGGATTAAGTACAAGAAAATATGTCGGGATGACAAAAGTAAGCAGGGCAACAGCTTACCGGGATATATCTGATTTAGTAGAAAAAAAGGTCTTAAAACAGAACAAGACTAAAGGTAGAAACGTATCATATGAACTGATTTTCCCTTCAGTTGAATAGTATTTTACTGCATCAATTTCAGAGGGAGCTTAAGAATTTAAGTGGCCAGCGAGCCGCCGTCCCGTGCCCTATATAAATCATAGACAGAGGAAAAACGGATGCTCTGCCTGTACCCTTTAGGGTAAGCTGTCGTGAGTTGGAACGGGTTGGAGTAGACTCGATGTATATTTATATATACAATCCATGTCCGTTCGCTACTGGTTGGTTGTTTCCTTCTTTTGTAATATAATTAAAATTATAATTGAATAGTTGACATACTTATAAATATGGAAGATATTTTCAATTTATCCGTCTAAATATATAGAATGAACAAGAGTTACATATGAAAAACGGTTTAAGGAGATCAGGGATCGATATCATCGGTGAAGTGCCGTGGGGTACACATCTATGCCAGTTCTACCGGACAAAACAGGATCTGATTGAAATCCTGGTACCGTATTTTAAGCAGGGGCTGGAGAACAACGAATTCTGCATGTGGATTACTTCCAATCCTTTGATTCGATTCCGCACCGTTTCGATATACTGGAGATATTGTTTCTCCGTCATATCGAAGTATTTTATTACTGTCCGCTTGTTTAACCCGGTTATGCGGATAATGTCAGATTTGCTGAAACCACGCTTTTTGAAGTTCTGTATTCTCTGATACATGATTTTGTTAACCATAGTACGCTCCTTATGATATTTATGTATTTCAATATCATTGGAGTGTACTTTTTTCCTTCAAAGTGGTGCACTTTTATTTTCCGCGGCAGGTGCATTTTTTGTTTTCCGTTTACATGAGTACCCCCGTACTATGAAAGACTGGCGGGAACATGCCCGGAAGACCTTGCCCAGATAGATAGACAAAGTATTGACCAGCTGAAGCCGGGTGAGAA
Organism: Elusimicrobiota bacterium; assembly: GCA_043813605.1. Taxonomy (GTDB): domain Bacteria; phylum CG03; class SLGR01; order SLGR01; family JBDRKX01; genus JBDRKX01. The sequence goes on from JBDRKX010000128.1 coordinate 38,775, forward strand.
ATACTCAATAGAGTACCGGATGAGAAAGAAAGACGGAGAATACATGACTTGGCTGGACCAGATAATGGTGATCAGTGATGAAAAAACAGGCAAGCCGCTGAAATTTATAGGTGCGGCAACCGATATCACCGAGCGCAAGAAGGCGGAGGCTGCAATATATAGAGAGAAACTGTTGAGCGATTCTATTGTAGCCAATACGCCTGCCGGGATCGCCTTTCTGGATAATGATTTTATCTTACGCAAATACAATAACATCTATGCTGACCTCATTCGGATCTGTACGCCGTACACTCCGGAGCAAGCCATGGGGATGTCTTACTTCGATTATGCATCTGGCAGCCGGCCACAAGTAGAGGAATGGTTCCTGAAGGTAAAAGACACCAAACAAGTTGATACTAGATATGGGTTCAAGCTGGTACTCAAGCACGACGGGCAGGAGAAAATCACCTACTGGGATACCAGTGTGGCTCCGGTACTGGACACAGAGGGAAAGACAAAAGGCATTCTAATACTTACCCAGGATGTCACAGAGCACAAGAAGGCGGAAGAAAAATATGAAATATTATTTGAAACTTCGCGGGATGAAATTATGACTTTGAACCCGCTGGACTGGCTGTTTACTTCAGGAAACATAGCAGCTATTGAAATGTTTGGAGCTAAAGATGAAACAGAATTTGTATCTATGGCTCCGTGGCAGTATTCCCCTGAATTTCAGTTGGATGGACAATTATCAGTAGATAAAGCTAAAGAAATGATAATAAAAGCAATGAAAACCGGTTCAAACTATTTTGAATGGACCCATAAAAAACTTGACGGTACAGAGTTCCAGGCATCGGTCTTGTTAACGAAAGTGATAATCAATGATAAAGCATTCCTTCAGGCAACAGTCCGTGACATCACCGAGCGCAAGAAGGCGGAAGAAGATATTAACAACAAGAACATCGCGTTAAAAGAGCTCCTGGAACAAATAAGTTCTGAAAAGCAGAAGATAAGGGATGATATCTGCCGGGAAATGGAGCGGGAAATAATCCCGCTCATAAAAGATATAAAGACGAAAAAGTATAATAAACTCAAAGATATGATAGTAGATAAGATAAATGTAATATCTGCAGGTGTTGTTCCGTCGCTGCATTATAAAAGAGAACTGCTCACGAAAAGGGAACGGGAAATATCTGATCTCATCAAGAGGGGTCTCAAGTCAAAGGAGATAGCTTCCAATCTCGGCATCGCCAAAACTACCGTTGATAACATAAGAAAGAATATCCGCAAGAAACTGGGTGCCAAAAAAGGGGAGTTTTTGAATACGATGTTGGAATAGGAGCAGTAGCTCCGTATCTCGTGAAGCGTCGGGTCGCAGTAGCTCCCGTGAAGCGTGTAGCGGCTTACGCCGCAGTGAAGCGGTTCGTGAAGCGTAGTTCGTGAAGAGTAACAAAAACGAAATACGAGAGACGAGATACGAATTGGCGTGAAGCGGCGGGTAGTGAGGAGGGAGAGTCTTCACTCTTTCATTGCGGCGAAAGTATGTAATATGTAAAAGTAATTGACATATTACATAATTATGTGTAGTATTTAGTTATGATCAACAGGGAAGTCTCAGTAAAAGTCATAAAATACGCTAAACAGTACCCGGTAGTAACGATTACCGGGCCGAGACAGTCGGGAAAGACAACGCTGTCTAAAACCCTTTTTCCCCGGAAAAAGTATGCATCACTTGAGGCTATGGAAATCCGGGATCACGCCTCATCAGATCCGAAAGGTTTTCTTGCTCAGTTCCCGGAAGGTGCGGTACTTGATGAGATTCAAAGGGCGCCGCAGCTCACTTCATATATCCAGGGTATTGTTGATGAAAAGAACAAGCCCGGAATGTTTATACTTACAGGCAGCCAGAGTTTTGAACTTATGACTTCATTAAGTCAGTCGCTGGCAGGGAGAATGGCAATAGTCAAGTTATTGCCATTTACTTTAAAGGAAGCGTATAAGGAACCGGGAAAACAGAAAATTGAGGAGGTACTTTACCGGGGCTTGTATCCGAGAATACATGATAAAAAACTGAATCCGACAGAAGCAAGCTCATTTTATACTTCAACTTATGTTGAAAGAGACATCCGTTCAATACTGAAAGTGCAGGATCTGCTCCGTTTTGAGACTTTTTTAAAACTCTGCGCCGGCAGGACCGGACAGGTGCTTAATCTCAGTTCTCTCGGGAACGATTGCGGGATAAGTCATAATACGGCAAAAAGCTGGATAACGCTTCTTGAAGCCAGCTTTATTGTAAAGCTTCTTCCTACATACCATGTCAATATTAAAAAAAGGCTGGTTAAATCACCAAAATTATATTTTCTTGATTCAGGCCTTGCGGCGTTTCTCATGGGTATAAATGATGCTGATCAGATCGCGTCTCATCCGCTGAGAGGTAATCTGTTTGAGACATTAGTGTTTGCTGAACTCTTAAAAGCCAGGTATAATACGGGGAAACCGGAAAATCTGTATTTTTTCAGGGACAGCAACGGAAATGAGGTGGATTTTATTATCGAAGAGGGGAATACGCTCGGTTGTTATGAGGCAAAAGCGGCGGCTACAATAAGTTCTGATATGTTTAAGGGTTTATTTTTCTTTGCGAAGAATATGGATAAAGACACAGTTCAAAGTATCATCTATGGCGGTGATGAGAGCTATGAAAGAAAAGGGGTTAATGTCCAAGCCTGGCATTCACGTATTTCGTGAAGCGTATAGCGGCTTACGCCGCAGTGAAGCGTAGTTCGTGAAGCGTCGGGTCGCAGTAGCTCCCGTGAAGCGTCGTTCGTGAAGAGTATCTCGGAAGAAGAAAAAGAGTAAAGAGTGAAAATGATGGAAGAGAAAACTATAAAGATTTAAAAATATGGCAATTAGGAATGGAAATAGTGACGGATATTTATAGAATGACAAAAAGATATCCTAAAGAAGAAATATATGGGATCACTAATCAAATGAGACGAGCCTCTGTATCAATTCCTGCCAACATCGCAGAAGGTTTTAATAGATCTCATAATAGGGAATACAGACAGTTTTTATACATTGCACTAGGTTCTAGTAGTGAACTGGAAACATTTATAGAAATATCTAATAGGTTGGGTTATATTGACAAAGAATCCAGCAGAGATATTGAAGAAAAACTAGATCATGAATCCCGCATGATCCGCAATCTTATAAAAAAACTGAATGATTCACTGTGTGAATCCGGTAAAGCGTGAAGCGAATTGCGTATTGCGTATCTCGTGAAGCGTGAAGCGTCGGGTCGCTGGCGCTTCACGTTTCACGTTTTGAATGCCTTTGGCATCAAAACCCGCTCTTGCGAAGAATGGCTATATATTATAGCTATGTAATAGCTATAAACTGCCAGTTTACAAAATTAATAAAAATTACAAATATTTAAAACAATAATAAATGACACAAGGGGAATATTTATGAAAGGCAAAATATTGCTGATTGACGACGATCCGCAGTTGCTGAGAAGCATAGAGAAAATGCTGACAAATTATGGTTATGATATTACAGCTATCGATAACGGAAGAAAAGCGCTGGAGCTTATCAGTAAGGAAATTTTCAGTTTAATCATCATGGATATAAGGATGCCTGATCAAGACGGATTAGAACTGCTGAATACAATACGGGAAATGCAGGGCTGTAATGAGCAAAGTAATGTCATAATAATTACCGGATATGCCAGTGAAGACGCTCCTATCAAGGCGATAAAGCTTGGCGCTGCGGATTATCTGATGAAGCCCTTTGAGACAGTTGATTTGTTAAGCAGCATAGAGAAGAGCATGAAACTGGTCACTCTGGACAAAGAAAAGTTTGCTTATCTGAAAAGCCTGAAAGATGTAAATACAAAGCTGACGGAGTCTAATAAAAAAATGCAGCAAGTTTGTGTTCAGCTTGCCAATTCGCAGAAAATAATCAATGATCAGAATATTATTCTGGAGCATAAGAACATCGCGTTAAAAGAGCTCCTGGCGCAGATAAGCGCGGAAAAACAAAAGATAAGGGACGATATCTTCCGGGAAATAGACAGGGAGATAATACCGCTCATAAAAGGCATAAAGACACATAAATACATCAAGCTTAAAAGAATAATAGTAGACAAGATAAATGCAATATCTACAGGTGTTGTTCCGTCGCTGCATTATAAAAGAGAGCTGCTCACGCAAAGGGAACGTCAGGTGTCTTACCTTATAAGCCGGGGCCTCAAATCAAGGGAGATAGCTGCAAGCCTCGGTATAGCCAAAAATACGGTTGATAACATAAGAAAGAATATCCGCAAGAAACTCGGCGCTAAAAAAAAGGAGTATCTCAATACGATACTTGAGTAGGGCAGCTGTCAGCAGTCAGTTTTCAGCTGTCAGTAATCAGCCGTCAGTTTTTTGAAAGTATAAAAATCATCTGCCTATTCAAGACGTTTGACATTATCACACAATATGTTACACTTGTAACATAAATGTTACAAGGAGGAATAGGGTGAAATATCATATATCTTTTTTGGATATTTTAAATTCAAAAACAAAAGTAAATATCATAGAATTCATGCTGAACCATGAAGCTTTGATGAGCGAACGGGAAATCGCTTCCATTTTAAAGGTATCGCATATGAGTGTGAACAGGACAATGAGAGAGCTTGCCGATATTAACCTTGTAAATTTTGTAACCGTTGGGAAGGCTCACTTATGGAAGATAAACCGCAATAGTTACTCGTATAAAATTTTATCTAACCTCCTAAAAAATATTTCAAACAAAAGCATGCCATTAAAAGATCTAATAAACGTGATATTGCAGGACCTTCCTGAAAAAATAGTTAAAAAAGCAGTTCTGTTCGGTTCTGTATCGAAAGGGACAGAAAAATCGGACAGCGACATAGATCTCTTTATCCTCGTCAGTAATAAGGCGGACAAGGAAATACTTGAACCGGAAATCGAAAAACTATCGAATAAATGTTTGGAAATATACGGCAATAGATTGGCTCCCTATATTTTAACTACGCATGAATTGAAACAAAAAAAAGAATTAAAAATAATTTCTGAAATAGATAAAGGCGTACAAATATATCCCGGGAAAAAATAGACTATGGTTCCAAAACATAAAACCAAGGATGTGGCAAAGTCATTATATGTTAACTATCTTAAGAAAGCTGAAGAATGCTTCAAAGCTGCAAAAACATCCTGCGCTTCTAAAGAATGGAATGCCGCAACAATCAATGCTATCCATTCATGCATATCAGCTTGTGATGCCGTATGCGTTTACTTCCTGGGCAAACGTCATTCCGGAGAAAGCCATGGAGATGCCGTTAAACTATTCAAGACAATAAAAACCGGCAAAGAAATAGATACGAATGCAGGCAGGCTGACAAGAATTCTCAGCATTAAGAATATCGCGGAATATGAAGAAAGACTTATTTTTCAAAAAGAATGTGATAAGGTATTGCGGGATTGTGAACGATTCCTTGATTTCATCAAGAAGCAGTTGCCGTAAGGTTTTGCTTTGTTTCTTTGTTAGTTCTTTCAGAAGAACATAAGTATCAATTGTCTCCATATTCATGATCGAAAATTAAAAATCTCCAATAATCAATCAAAAATCCGTATTTCTCTCTCTCTCTCTCTCTCTCAGGATAGCTATTGTATATAGTTATGAAATAGCTATTTATCGGTAGTTTACAAACCGGTGAATTTTAATCAGTATTTAGTTGCGGGATTGGGACAAATGAGACAATAGGGAATACCATGGAATCTAACACCAATTATACAACAGGAGAAATTGCCGTGATCATTGATGTCGAGTACAAGACAGTGGCCCGATGGGTGGATAACGGTTCTATAAAGGGGTTTGTCACTCCCGGCGGGCATCGCCGCGTATATAAAGAAGATCTGATAAAATTTCTGGACGAAAACAATATAAAGATCTCCGAGAAACTGAAAAAGTATGAAAAAACCGATGACTAAAGGATAAGAAATCATAGAATTGTTCGTCAAAATAGATATAAAGTTTAATAAAACAAGAGAATTACAATATCTTGATATAAATTGTAAGGGGAATATATATGACTAAAAACACTAAAGCAGCAAGGATATTGATAGCAGACGATGATGATATGATAATCAAACTGCTGGATAAGGATTTGACGGAGATGGGATATAAGGTAGCCGGGCAAGCTTTTACAGGAGAAGATGCTGTGACCATGGCGAAAAATTTAAACCCTGATTTGGCGCTGGTAGATATTGTAATGGGAGGAAAAATTGACGGCATTGCGGCAGCCAGAAAGATAAGCCTGGATTACGGTATCCCTGTCATATTCATTACTGCTTATGAGAGCGACCGCATGATAAACAAAGCAAAAAAGACGGTACCGTACGGGTACATTTTAAAACCATTCACACGAAAAGAGGTAAAAGCCGCAATAGAAATTGCGCTATATAAAAGAAAAATGGACGAAAAGCAGCGTATTAGAGCTGACAGCGAAAGGTCGGACTTGATCAGACAGGTTGAGTCAACAGAAAAACTGGCAACTTTTGGCAGGTTGGCGGGCGCCGTAGCGCATGAGATAAACAACCCTCTTACTTCTTTACTGACCACAGCGGAAATGCTTATTGAAGAGCTGGATGAAGATAGCCGGCACAGGTGTGATGTCGAAGAGATCATTGAGCAGTCAAACAGAATAAAAAACACGGTAAAGGGGTTTCTGGGATTTGCGCGAACAAGGGACTTTAAGCTTGAAAATGAAGATATAAACGGGGTTTTAGACGGAGCTTTAAAGGTGATCGGGCGGGCGAAGATGATGGGTATCAGGTTGATAAAAGAATGCGATAATTCTATCGGTAAGATAAAAATAAGCCGGTATCATATTGAAGAGACATTCATAAATATTATTCTAAATGCTGTCAGCAGCATGAATGGAAAAGGCGTGCTGACAGTCAGTACCTGCAAAAATCAGGATGAGGTAATAGTTGTGTTTAAGGATACGGGGCAGGGAATACTGAAAAAAGATCTTAAACAGATCTTTAAGCCGTTTTTTACCACTAAAGGACGGTTCAGAGGGACAGGGATAGGATTAACTGCTGCTGCGGTTATAATGAACAGTCACGGCGGTCGGATAGAAGCCATCAGCGAAGGGAAAGGTAAGGGCGCAGAATTTAAGTTGATATTCCCGGAATTAAAATAAGGCCGGGTTATGCGTTCATCAGTATTTCACTGATCTTATTGCGCAGTGTTGATAGATAAAAAGGTTTCTGAATGAAAGGTATGTTCCTTTTATTGTTCAGCAGGGAATCAGTATCGATTTCCAGGTACCCGCTGATGATAATAAATTTAAGGTTCCTGTTTCTTTCCGATAGCATCCTTATCAGTGTTACGCCGTCATAATCCGGCAGTACCAGGTCGCAGATGACAAGGTCGAACCTGCCTTTTTCTTTTTCAAAAAGTTCAAGCGCTTCAGTAGAACTTGAGGAAAGAACGACTGAATAGTTCGCTTCAAGACCCCTTTTGAAGATCCTGCTCATGGTATGATTATCTTCTATGATTAAAAGTTTTTTACGCATGGTTGAAAAATAATAAGGAAATAATATATACTTATTATTCCCAATATTCCCATAATCATATTAGTATAATAGAGAGATGTTGTCAAGTCTATTGAGGAGAGTCTATTGAGGAGAGATGGCAGCGAGCAGAAAGCAGGAGGCAGATAACAGATAATAGTGATAAGTGATAAGTTGTAAGGCTGAAGAAATTGCAGATTTAAGATTAAAGATTGCAGATTGAAGAAGTTATAGATTGTGTATAAAGTAGTGTATTAGGATGTTATTAATCGCATTTATACGAAGGAAAGCAATAAATAACGATGAGTAACAACAAATATACAATAAATAACTATTTTTACATAACTATCAATATACTTTTGAAATGCTTAAAACTTACCACTTATCACTTACCACTAATAACTTGTTTATGATCCCGGATACGGTTTATTTCTTGAAAGGCAGATATACCCGGATCTCCGTGCCTTTGCCCGGCCCTTCGCTGATTGCTTCAATTTTTCCGTTATGATGTTCGGCAATCAGAAGAGAGTTTGACAGGCCGAGGCCGGTCCCTTTCTGTGTATGGATGGTATAATCAGGTTCAAAGATCTTCTTTAAGTCCTCTTCCTTTATCCCTTTTCCGGTATCGGCAAAAATTATCAGTATCCCGTCCTGTTCTTTTCCAGTTGTTATTGTAAGTGTCCCGCTGCCCTCCATACTTTCCAGCGCGTTCTTAATAATATTGACAAATAGCTTCTCAATATGCAGCCGGCTGATTTTGATCTTTATGTCAGGTTTATTTAAGTGTTTGATAATCCTATTATTTTTCAGATGTTCTTTTCCGATATTGCGGAGGGCGATTTCCAAAACTTTATTTATATTACATTCAGTGAAGACATATTCTCCGCTTTTTGAGTAATTAAAAAAATTCTTTACCGAGTCGCGGAGCCGCTTTTAGCGATATCGATGAAACGTATGTAGAGAATTTCTTGGAA
>JBDRKX010000129.1:0-4574 GCA_043813605.1 Elusimicrobiota bacterium
CTAAAACCCTTATATATGCCGATCTTGTACAGGCTGGGCAACTAGGCGTACTACAGGCACTAGAGACCTATAACCCCGATATGCCTGGTAGATGTTCGTTCGTTACATGGGCATACTACAGCATCTACAAAGAGGTTCAGATGGCTCATCAACGGGAGTTCATCATCTTCATACCGCAGGAAGCCATGGGCCACTACACTGCCAAAACAATAAGCCTGACGGAAAAATGGAATATAGAGCAAAAGAGGTATTCTCCTGACTACGGGAAGACTATTGACCAGAAAATATTGTTAAACGAAATAAAAAACTTTTTAGGTAGGAGATATACCAAAACCGAAATTAATGTTTATTTTAATATTTATTTAGACGGGAAACCCTATCTGGATACTTGCAGGGACTATAACCTATCGTTAAAAGATGTCAGACGGATTGTGGTAAAGATGAGAGCGGCACTAAGAAAAGAATACCCAGACTACCGTATCCTTTTTTCCAAGAGACATTGTACTTCATGCCAGTTGTAATGTTGGAAGACTTGTAAGGGCTTCTCGGGGAATATACCATGGTCTTTTTTAGCCAACGCAAAAAACTCAGGCTCAAAATGCTCTTTGTAAAACTCTATACCTTTCCATCCTCCGTAAAGCATATCCGTGTAATAAGCCAGTACTCTTTCTTCGGACCATGCCTTTTTTAGCACAGGCCCTTCCCATATCTTTATCAACTCATCGCCAATGTCCTCCCTGAGATACAGATAACTTGCGCATGGTATTTTCCGGATATCAACGTTTCGCCACTCCCTGCATTTCCGCACAAAGTATTGCCTCAGAACAGCTTGTATATGATCCTTCTCCAAATGCTTTTCCCAGAAATTATCCGGCAAAGGTCTTGTGGCAATACAATCCCAGTCCAGAAAAACTATTTTATCGTATTCGGAGATACCCAACTTGAAGGCTTCCAGTTTATGCCTGTACATCTCGGTTGTCAAGTCCCATGCAACGGGTCTCTTATCAACAAGCTTGGAAGTGATACCCAGGTCGGTCAGATACTTATGGTTCTCTTCGCCAAAGGTATAACAGACGAAGACCGGCTCAATAGAATTGCCGATTACAAGCTTGATATCGTTGTCTATTTTAATTCGACGGCTTGTATAACGGGTGCTGGTATCTCTATTGCCGAATAAAAGTCGAATGAACATGACACATATATTATATTTATTTTTCCGAAACGATGAAAAATAATATAATATAAAATGAAGGTCAAGGAAGGGTCAAGTAACAGGGCAAAAAAAGGTGATATGCGCGAAAAAGGTACATTAGCCCAAAAGGTCGTAATTGGCGATGGTGAGGTAACAGCGTCCGCTCCCAGTTTGCACCTTTTTTCTGGGTCACCATCGCCTTTCTTATTATGATTATTCCCAAACTAATTTTATTGAAGGCTTGTTGCGGCAAGGGTTTTATACAATTGCAACAACTGAAGAAAGACTTTCATGATGCGGGAATACATTGCATCGCCACTAATTTATCATGGTCAAAGACGGATCCCTACTCGCTCAAGTTCGGCTTCACAAAAGCGCAACTGAGAAAACAACCGGTCATAATTCTGGAAGATAGAAATATATGGTTTACGGTTGATGCATTAAAAGATCCTTCCGCAAGACAGAAAGTTGTGGATATGTACAGGCAAAAAAACGAAATGGAGGTCAAATGTTCATGTTCATGTTCAGAGAAAAATATCTGATGGAAGCCCTGCAAAAAGCGGAAAAGGACAAGGCCGTTCTGCAAAACTTATTATTCGTGCTGATTGAAAAACTGGAAGTCAAGTCTTTGAAAAAACCGGATAAGCCGGAAGAACTTAAAACCTTCGGAGGTCAAAAGTGATATTAAAAGCATGGGCGGATCTATACTTAAAAGCAATTTCCGAAACAAAGAAACCCATTAACGAACTTGAAATGATAGATGTCGGCAACACCATTATTAAAAGATGTTTAGGTATTCGGAGAAAAATTTCGGCAAGAGATTATTGGTTAAAGCAAAACATAAAACGTTATCATAGTATAGATATTAACGGAAAAAATGGCGCTGAGAAATTAGATCTGAGACAAGAGCATCCTCAATATGACAATCAGTTTGATATAGTAGTGAACCCTGGAACCCTTGAGCATCTTGAGCCTCCTAAGCCTTACTTTTATGGTGTTTCAAGCATCTACACTGGCTTCGAGAACGTTCATAAATGGTGCAGGGACGGAGGCATAATGTTTCATGTAGGGCCTCCAATGTATACGGCTCCATGGCATTCTCCCTGGCATTATGATCTGGGCTTCTTCGCCAACCTTGCCAAATATAACGACTACGAGGAAATTCAAACGTGTGTAGTAGTTGATATGGGAAGGACAGATAGAAGGCCCGAAGATCAGATGGTAATTGTTTCTATTCTGAGGAAAACGAACGACAGGGAATTCACAAACGTTAATTGTTTTGAGGATTGCGGGCTGTGGCTGGAGGATAAAATGATATGACAATACCGGATACATTTCAACTTTCTAAAAGATGTCCGCCGATACAGGAATTAGAATGGCTGGAGAGCTGGTGTATTAAAAACAAAAAACCCAATTTGAAAGTTCTGGAATTCGGTTGCGGAATAACAAGCTGGATATTATGCGAAACTCTTTCTCCAAAAATACAAGTAGCGGTAGAGCAATATCCCGAATGTATAATGCAGGTTAAAAAACACTGTCCGGATATCGAAATTGTTTCGACATGGGATCTTATACCAAAGAATAATTATGACTGGCTGTTGATTGACTCTTCAACAGGATGGCCGGAAGGAATAAAACCCATGACTGCCAAAAGACCGTTTAGAGATGATGCTGTGAAATACGCTCTGCCTTTATGCAAAAAGAATGTTACGGTTATACTGCATGATTACGATCACAGGAAAGCGGGATGGAGGGTTGCAAGAGTATGGTTAGAGAATAATGGTTTTGAGTGTATAGACAAGTATAGATATAGGTTTGGCTTCGGAATAATGAGGAGGAATACAAATGCGTCCACACCTGTTTGAAGTTAATTGTACTTTGAAATGCAATCAGAGATGCGCTAATTGTAACCGCTGTCCGGAAATTTTCCAACATGAAGACACCGATATTACTCCCCAGCAAATAGATAAATTCATTGAGCAGATTAAAGGTATGAATGTCCAGAAAATAAAATTAGTTGGTGGAGAACCTTTAATGTCAAAACACTTCCGGTATGTCTATGATGCCTTGAAGACCGCCCTTGACAATAAAATATTTGCTTTTCTGAAATTAGACTACAATCATACCATACCCTTACCGGCGGACCTTGACACTAAAAACGTAAGGCTCATGGGTAAGGCATACGGAAGAAAAAAACATCTGCCGGTTTATTGGCATCCGGAAGACATGGGATACAAGATAGGACCAAAACCCAAATGCTCGATGATTAAACGTTGCGGACAATCTTTTGACTACAAGGGTTATCTGCCATGTTCCGCCGCTATTGCAATTGTTAAAATTTTCGGTTTGGAACACCTGTATCGTGACGCTCCTCAATTGCAACCATGGGGACTGGATGAGCTTTGCAGACATTGTGTATTCGGAATGCCTGAAGGTTGGCAGAGAGAGCATTTATTTCCGGTTAAAGATTGTCTACCTGAACATAAAGGCATGACGAAAAAATACAGAATTGCGGTTAATCAACTGAAATATAACTGGGGTAACTCGGTAACGGGGGTAAAATGAAATTAGAAATTCTGCATGATGATGTTGTTTACGGGCCCATATGTACGTCGGATAAGCTACTGAATGAATTTAATATTACAAGCCTGCCTGATTGTCCTTATTGCGGATCGGATAGCACGTTAATGATAAGTTCTCATTATGACTACGAAAAGAATTTAATTGTAGAGATGAAGTGCGGCGCTAAGGACTGTGATTGTAAATGGAATGCGATTGTTCTAAATAGTTCAAAATACTTCTTGACTTTTGACGACTTTGTGATATAGTAGTCCCAACAATTAAAAAAGGTGCTCGATGAAGATTAATATAGAAAAGAAATTCGGCTATTATTGTCTGGTCTTGAAGTATGGAGAGAAACTACCGGAAGACATTCAAAAACTGGTCGAAGAAGAATACTCAACGGAACTGCGCATACCTATATTATTAACATTTGCATTATGGTTTTCCTGTTCTGTTTTCGTCTACACCGTTACTAAAATGATCCAGACATTTATTTGTAAATAGTTCTTGACTTCCGCAATGTAGTATGATATTATATCGGCAACAATTAAGAAAGGAGCAACAAATAATGAAGATAAAAACTAAAAATTTCAAGGTTCGCGGCGCATGTTCGGGTATAGAGTCTACCATTAAGACCTTCAAGCTTGATCTTCCTAGACTTACTTCTTCTAAGAGACCCGAAGAAAGCATTTATATATTGACAGAAGAGCAGTATAGGCAATTCTTTCTTGAGTATTATGGGCGTTCGCAATTCGCTTCTATATGCGACTTTTGTAATGGCGGTAACTTTGAAAAAACCGGCCTGCTTGTTCACGATATA
>JBDRKX010000130.1:0-53584 GCA_043813605.1 Elusimicrobiota bacterium
AAAAGTTTTGTCGGGACATCCAAAAACGCGCTGCTGTCCCAATTATGGATTGCCTTAATAGCATACTTGCTATTGAGTTATTTGAAGTTCAAATCAAAATTCGGTTGGTCTATATATACTCTTTGTTCTATATTGCCGACCAACTTATTTACAAGAAGAAATCTTTGGGATTGGCTGAATGCTCCATTCCATGAAAAGAGCAATTCTCCAATGGATTTATTGCAACAGAGTTTTAGCTTTGGCTAATTTGGACAGTAATATGTTTTACATGTGTAATTAAGTTTCTCAGCGGATAAAAGTCAAATATGTTCATATTTAGAGCGGAAGCTGGTGGAATTTGATTAGCTTGCAATAAAGAGGTATAATAATTTTTAAAACAGGTGCTGTTAACGCGGTGATATTTGTGTTAGAGAACAGCTTTTACCGACGGCGGTATTAAAATAAGATTAAGCGGTAAATATGTCAAGAGAAAAAGTGAATTTCGTATGGGATGTACATTACATATGTAATTTCAGGTGTCCGTTTTGCTGGCATGACGGGAAATGGGAAGAACTGGATGGGCAGAACAAATATGTTCCGCTGGACAAGATGGTGGCTGTGTGGAAAGGTATATATGAAAAATACGGGGAATGCCACATTATGGTAACCGGCGGCGAGCCGGGATTATACCCTAATCTGGTAGAACTTCTGCAGCAACTCTCTGAAATACATACGATAAAAGTGACAAGCCAGCTTTCATGTGACATGTACACATTTGCCAGAAAACTGAATCCAGAAAGAGTTGTTCTGGATATGAATTTTCACCCGCTAGAATCAAGACTGGAGCCGTTTTTGAAGAAAGTCCTGTATTTAAAGAACAGGGGTTTTTCCGGAGGAGTCTGCTACCTGGCCTACCCGCCGCAGATGGATAAGATAGATTATTACAAGGAGAAATTCGAAAGTAAAGGAATAAATTTCGCATTGGCTGCTTTTTGGGGAACATGGAACGGGAAACAGTATCCGGAGTCCTATTCTGAAGAAGAGAGAAAGATGATGGCGCCGTTTCTCGGTGATATTGCCCGTATAAAATATCACCTTGAGGGACAGAAGACCAAGGGGAAACTGTGCCGCGCAGGGTACTGCTATGCGTCAATAAAAGCCGATGGAAACGTAACCCGGTGCGGCCCTTTGAGTCATCAGCCGGTCGGGAATATATTTGACGCAGATTTTAAACTGTTTGATGAGCCGATGCCGTGTGAGGCCGAAGTGTGTCCTTGCGATGAATATATCTGGCTGGTTGAAGAAGAAAAATAATTTCAAGAGAAAATTTTAAGAGAAAAGCAGGCAAAAACTTTAAAGGACAGCTGTGCCATCTGCTGATCCATTTGCGGACAGTGTTCCTGCTGGCTTTAAAATGCCGCATAGCGGGCTTTATGCCGTGCTTCTCGGCATATGTTACCATCTGATACCTCAAAGTCCTATTGTCTTTACTTTTTCTCATAATATCGTAATAATTGTAGTGGCACATAATTGAATACCTCCTTAGACAGAGAGTATTTTAACTTATGTGCCATTTTTTAAAATTCCCCTTTAAGTATCTTTATCAATTTCATCTGTTGTTCTATCGACAGTTCTCCCCATATTTGATCTTCGCTGCAGTTCCTGGTTTTTATGGATGCAAACTTCCCGAGATACCAGTTTGACATGATTACATGTAAAGATTCGTCAGAATAATCATATCCGCAAAATGATGGGGCTGGTTCCTTTTGCGTTTTAGCAGGTCTTTTTCGGTAAATTCTTTTGCATCTATTTAACTGCCTTTCCAGTTCTTCCCGATTCTTTCTGCCGATACATAACAGCTTTGTTAATCTATACTTCTTTTCAAGGGGGGTACGATGTCTCTTCCTATTCCCAGATTACCCCTGACATTATATTTGACACTTCATATTAAAAAGCATAAAATCTATTGAAATCAAAGAATATTATGCATTAACTCAAACGATGAAAAAATTCAAAACAATAAAGGGAATAAATGACATAGTATATCCGGAATCCGCCGCCTGGGATAAGATGATAACTATGGCCGAAGGGATATATAAATCCTATGGCTATAGGAAACTGTTTCTTCCTGTACTTGAATATACGGAACTTTTTTCCCGCGGCATAGGGACAGATACAGATATAGTGTCAAAAGAGATGTACACTTTTCTTTATGATGACATGGACACTGCTCACTTAGATAATCCTTATAATGTCATAGACACATCTACCTCGGCTTATCCCTTTAATGACAGGAAAGGCAGAAGTTTGTCGTTGAGGCCTGAGGGCACAGCGGGGACGGTCCGGGCTATGATAGAAAATAACCTGCTCCAGACGAGCGGTCGCGAAAAGATCTTTTATTTCGGCCCGATGTTCAGGTACGAGCGGCCGCAGAAAGGCAGGTACCGCCAGTTTTATCAATCGGGCTGTGAATTTTACGGGTCAAAAGATATATCCGCCGATGTGGAAGTGGCGGAAATCGCGGTCAAGGTTTTTCAGGAATGCTATAGGGGAGAAGAAGATCTTTTGCTGGAAATAAATACTGTGGGCTGCGAAGATTGCCGCAGGGAATACCGGGAAAAAATAAGGGAATTCCTGAAAGGCAAGGAAAAGGATCTCTGTGAAGACTGCCGCCGCCGGCTCGATACAAACACGCTAAGAATACTGGACTGTAAGAATGTGAAGTGCCGGCAGCTGATAGGGCTTGATAACGGGATAGAAACGGGTTTTGAAACCGGCGAATTCATATTGCACAGGAATAATCTATGTAAGAACTGTGAGGATTCGTTCAATGAATATAAGGAATTACTTGAAAAAAACTTCGAGGGAACAGGTGTAAGAGTAGAGCCCAGCAGATGGATCGTGAGGGGGCTGGATTATTATACGGGTCCGGTCTTTGAGCTTCGTCTGGAAAACAGTCTGACTGTAATTGCAGGGGGCAGGTACGACAACCTGGTAAAAGAACTCGGCGGCCCGGATACGCCGGCTTGCGGGTGGGCGCTTGGTATGGAAAGACTGTATATGCTCTCCAAATGGAGCTGGAATAACAGTGTTACACAGAGCGGTATTAATATTCCTAGAGTATATATGGCATTTATTGAAGGCGGTCAGCGGAAAGAATTTCGTGAGATCGCGTCAGAGCTGAGAAAAAAGGGCTATTCAATCGAAGAAGATCTTGAGAAAAGGGATCTTGGGAAAAAATTAAAGATGGCGGATAAAAGAGGCGCCCGGTGGGTAGTATTTATGGGTGAAGAAGAAACAAAAAAAAACAGCGTCACGTTAAAAGATCTAAAAAAAGGAAATCAGGAAGAAGTGGATATAAACAATGCTGCAAAAACTATTGATGACAGGATAAAAAATGAAGATAAAGCCAACGAATAATTGCAATGAACTAAGAAAAGAAGCTGTCGGCAGAGAAGTGTCGCTGGCAGGCTGGGTTGCCAGCTGGCGGGACCACGGGGGTGTTATATTTATAGATCTCAGGGATATTTATGGGAAAACGCAGATCGTCTTCGGCAGGGAAAAGAGCGGTCTTTCAGAAGAGAAAGAACTTATTGAGCGGGCAGGGAAGATCAGGAATGAGTATGTGATCGCGGTAAAAGGTGTAGTATCCGCCAGGCCCGAAGGGTCTGAAAATGACAAGATAGAGACAGGGGGGATAGAAGTGGTAGTACAGGAACTGGAGATACTCAATGTTTGTGCTGAACTCCCGTTCGATTTTAAGAAGATGGGAGAAGTGGGAGAAGAAACCAGGCTGAAATACAGGTACCTTGAGATGCGCGGCGGCAGGCTCAAGGACAATCTTATAGCGAAACACAGGTTTTTCCAGGCAACAAGGAAATTTTTTTCAGATAAAGGATTTTACGAAATAGAGACCCCTTTTCTTACCCGCTCAACGCCGGAAGGCGCCAGGGATTATATTGTGCCGTCAAGAGTGAACCCGGGTAAGTTCTATGCTCTTCCCCCAGTCTCCGCAACTGTTTAAACAGATGCTCATGGTCGGCGGGTTTATGAGGTATTTCCAGATAGTAAAATGTTTCAGGGACGAAGATCTCAGGCAGGACAGGCAGCCGGAATTCACACAGCTTGACCTGGAAATGTCATTTATAGATGAAAACGACATCAAGGATATACTCGAACAGTATATATTCAATTTATTTAAAGAACTGAAAGGGATAGAGGTAGACATGCCTTTTAAGAGACTGAGTTATCATGATGCTATGATGAAATACGGTACGGATAAGCCGGATCTCAGGATACCGACAGAGATCGTTGATATAACAGATATTGCAAAAGGCTGCGGTTTCAAGGTCTTCAGCAGCGCACCTGTGGTAAGGGGCGTAAAAATATCGGCGGCCAAAGATGTCTCATTGACAGTTATAGAGAAGGTTACAAAAGAGGTCGGGTCTTTCGGCGCAAGGGGGCTGGCATGGATGCGTCATAAATCCGGTGGATTGCAGTCGCAGATCACAAAATTCTTCAGTGAAGAGGAACTTGCCGCGATCAGCAGCAGGTTCTCTACTGTCGAAGAAGATGTGCTGTTTTTTATTGCTGACAGAAAGAATGTTGTAGAAGCCAGCCTGGGCTATCTGAGGACCAGGTTTACAGAACCGCCGGAAGACGAGTATAAACTGCTGTGGATAGAAGACTATCCTCTTTTCGAAGAGGATCCGGAAACCGGGAAGCTGTCGTCTATGCATCATCCTTTTACTACCCCGTATAGTGAAGATATATCTCTGCTTGAGGGGAGCATTGAGGATATGAAAAAAGTCAGGAGCCAGGCGTATGATATGGTGCTGAACGGTTCGGAGATCGGCGGGGGGAGTATACGTATACATTCCATAGAAACTCAGAAAAAAGTTTTCAAAGCCCTTGAAATAGACGAGCATGAAGCTGAAGAGAAATTCGGATTTCTGCTCAAGGCTCTTTCATACGGTGCGCCGCCGCATGGCGGTTTCGCGTTCGGTGTTGACAGGCTGATGACCTCAATACTCAATTTGAATTCAATAAGAGATGTAATACCTTTTCCCAAGACACAAAAAGCATATTCCCCTCTCACTGAAGCCCCGTCATATGTGGATAAAAAACAACTGGATGAACTCTTTATCAAGGTTGACATGCCGGCGGATAAAGAGTAGATTTAAATGAGGAGTATATTATGCGATATGTAAAATTAGTGATAGTATTGAGCATAACGGGACTTATGCTTATTACCGGATGTGCCAAGAGGACAAAAATACCGGATATCGATGTTTCGCGACTTGACGCGGAACAGTCGCTGATGAGGGCTCAGGCTGAGATAGACGATGCCCGGAAAGCCGGCGCAGACGTATCCGAACCGGTTGAGATGCTCGATTCGGCAAAAGGCTATATGATAAACAAGAAGTTCAGCAAAGCTAAGAGCGAAGCGGATAATGCAACGCGCCTGGCCAGGCGGCTCAAAGAAGAAGCTCTTGCCGGTACAAGGACCAGGGAGGACGCTGAGGCGGCAATCCGACGCGCTTCCGAAAAGATCGAAACCGCCCGTGTTCTTGGCGGAGATGTGACAGAGCCTGAAAGTATCCTTGCGGCATCGAACACAAAATTTGATGAAGAGGATTACAGCACTTCTATAGAACTTGCCGATAAGGCATATGATATGGCAGTGAAGATAATCGATTATCTGAAAATGGATAAATATATTGTCGGTAATTGGAGTATAGACCGGGATTGCCTTTGGAATATTGCCGGGAAGAAGGCGATATACAATGATTCGTGGAAATGGAAGAGAATATATCTGGCTAACAGAGAAAAGATAAGGAATCCGGACCTGATATATCCCAAACAGGTATTGAAGATACCAAGGAATTGAGAGGGAAACCTTCCTTAGCCGGTAAACCGGCTTGAAAGACCATGCAAATTGTGTTATATTGATTTTGTGATAAAATACAATGATCCAATATCTTTTTATCAGGGATAGCGTAAACCATACGTGAACGAAAATAACCAATCATACAAACAGAAAATAGATTTTCAAAATCAGGAAGAAGCCCTGGCGGCTTTCGGCGAGTATGATGAAAACCTGAAAGAACTCGAAAAAAAGAATAATGTAGTTATTCATGCCCGCGGCCAGTCCGCAACGGTTTTTGGCAGAAAAGAAGAAGTAGAGGATGCAATAAGGGAACTGAGCAGGCTGAAAAAAAGACAGGGAACAAGAAACACCCGGCCAACAGCTAAGGCGTTGTTGAGTACTCCGACAGGAAAATCTATCACCCCCCAGGGCGCGAACCAAAAAGCATATCTGAAAGCAATGCGCACAAAAGACCTTGTAGTGTCTATCGGGCCTGCCGGAACAGGCAAGACGTTTCTTGCGTGCGCAGAGGCGGTCAACTGCCTGGAAAGGGGAGAAGTGGAAAGAGTTGTCCTGACAAGGCCCGTTGTAGAAGCCGGCGAAAAACTGGGATTTCTTCCGGGGGATCTTTATGAAAAGATAAACCCGTACCTGAAGCCTCTTTACGATGCTTTTTATGCGCTCATAGGACCCGTTAAATTTCAGAAATACCGCAAAGACGAAGTGATAGAGATAGTCCCTCTGGCATATATGCGCGGCAGGACGCTGGATGATGCCCTTGTAATACTTGATGAGGCTCAAAATACGTCTACCGGACAGATGCAGATGTTTCTGACAAGACTCGGCTTTAATTCCAAGGCGATCATAACCGGCGATATAACACAGGTTGACCTGGAAAAAGGTCAAACAAGCGGTCTAATAGAGATCCAGGAAGTCCTTAAGGAGATAGAAGAAGTAGAGTTTATTTATTTTACAAAAGCCGATGTCTTACGGCATAAACTGGTTAAAAGGATAATAGATGCCTATTACAAGTTCAAAAGAGATAAAAGAAAATAAGAAAAACCGTTTTTTAAACCTTGTAAACGTATTGCTTATTGTTCTAATACTCGGTGCAGTAATAACATATTCAGGAGCAAATATAGGGACTCTTGTCGGGTTTATGCTGATTATTGCAGGGATGTTCTTTATGGAATTTATGTTTTTTATAAAATACCATCCCCACACTTTTGATGATCCCTCCAAGGTAATACTGATAAAGATAGTGATCATTATTATGCTTCTAATGGTATTTCTGATAAAGGCGTCTGACGGGCTATCCGGATATCTTTTCCCTATCGGAGCGGCCGCGATACTGCTTACAATATTGACTTCATCCTTTAGCGCGGCGATAAATGTGTTTGTTATAGCAGTTATAGCCGGTATGATGGAGGGGTTTTCGATGGGGCATTTTCTTGTAGCTGTTTTCGGGGGCATGGCAGGAGTGTATTCTGCTCAGGAAATACGAAATCGAAAGGACCTGAATAAGTGCGGACTGGTGATCCTGGCGGCCAATATTCTTACAATTGTAGCCGTGGGGCTTGTTGAAAAAAACGGTATCCTGCAGATGGGAGTAAACATTGTGGCCGGCGCGGGCAACGCTCTTATATCTGTGATAATAGCAAGTGGAATGCTGCCTATATTCGAAGGGATGTTCGGCATTACTACTAATATAAGGCTGCTGGAAATAGGGGACTTTAATAATCCTCTGCTGAAAAGGCTCATGCTCGAGGCGCCCGGTACATACCATCATTCTCTTATGGTCGGTAATCTGGCGGAAAATGCCTGCGAACGCATCGGAGCTAATTCACTGCTGGCAAGGATAGGGGCTTATTATCATGATGCAGGTAAACTCAAGAATCCCCATTACTTCATTGAAAATCAGATGCATGCCGGCGATAAACATAAGAACCTGAAACCGAATATAAGTACTCTGATACTTAAAAGACATATTAAAGACGGATTGGCCCTTGCGGAAGAATATAAGCTTGATAAAGTGCTTAAGGATATAATAGAACAGCATCACGGGAATACTCTAATAGAATATTTTTATAAAAAGGTACTTGAAGAAAATAAGGAAAATAATGATGTCGATGAAAAAGAGTTCAGGTATCCCGGGCCCAGGCCGGAAACCAAGGAGACCGGCGTGCTTATGCTCGCAGACTCTGTCGAGGCGGCATGCAGGACGCTTGCGGAACCTACTTTTTCAAGAATATCCAACCTGGTCAGGAAGATCATCACAAACAAATTCATTGATCTGCAGTTGAATAATTGCGATTTAACATTGGCAAACCTCGAAGAGATACAGAAAAGTTTTACCAACACGCTCGCCAGTATCTACCATTCAAGGATAGAATATCCAGAAGACACAGAAGAAAACTCAATTGAGTAGAAGGTCAGAAATAAATTATATAGATAACAGCGAGTACCTGGATCCGGGGAAAGTCAGTAAGATATCACATGAAGTCATATGTTCTCACTGGAAGTTCCCGGGAAAAGCGCCTGCTGAGTTTAAACTTGATATAAATGTCGTTTCCGCTGAAGAGATAACCGTTATTAACAGGGAATACCTCGGCCGCGATAAGCCTACGGATGTGATCGTGTTTTCTTTTATGGAGGGAGAAAAAACGCCCATAGAGAAAATCCCTCTTATTGGTCAGATCATAATATCCCGCGATGCAGTCCGCAGTCAGGCTGTTGAATACGGAAACTCTGAGTCCGATGAGATGCTGCTTTTGCTTATTCACGGTCTTCTGCATGTTGCAGGATGGCCGGAGGGAGAAGAAATAAAGGAATGCCAGGAGAAGATAAAAAACCGGGTTCAAGCTCACATATAGTAGCAAGTTTTGATTATGCGCTGAAAGGGCTTGTCTATGCCATAAAAACAGAAAGGAACATGAGAATTCATGTTATTATCGGTATTCTGGTGCTGATGGCCGCAATGTTCCTTAACCTTACGCGCATGGAGTTGATAGCCGTAATATTTGCCATCGCCCTTGTATTCATAACAGAACTGCTTAACACGGCGGCTGAACTTATGGTGAATCTTATAACAGAGCAGCATCATCCGCAGGCCAAAATAATCAAGGATATGACAGCGGGGACAGTGCTGTTCTCATCTATTTGTGCCGCTGTTGTCGGGTATATCATTTTTATGAAAGCCGATATTCTGGATGTATTCGAAAAATCGTTTGTGCTCAGAAAAATATCGGTATTTCCGCCTTACTTTTCAGCGGCGGTCGTATTCCTCGTGCTTTTTTCCACACTGCTTATAAAAGGCCTTAAGCAGAAAGTCCCGTCGTTTGAAGGAGGTATGCCCAGTATACATACGGCAATAGCTTTTTCGCTGGCAATACTGATATACTTCCTGTCTTCCAGTTTTTATGCATTGCTATTATCGGTATTTCTGGCTCTGATGGTGGCTCAATCCCGGCTGGAGAGCAGGATACACAGTTTATGGGAAGTCGTTGTCGGCGCACTGCTTGGAGTTGCCGTTACAGTGCTTGTGTTTCAGGTGATAATGTAAATGATATACGTCGTACTGATCGTGCTGCTTGTTTTTTCGGCTTTTTTCTCTTCTCTGGAAACGGGGCTCCTTGCCTTGGGCGAAGTCAGGATAAGCAAGTGGTCGGAAAATAAGATAAAACCCCTGAAAATATGGATAAAAGAACCTGCAGGGGTGATAACCGGCATACTGATAGGCAATAATTTTGTGAATATAGTATTTTCAAGTATTTTCACAGTACTTCTGGCAGATCATGTGAGAAGGACAGGGTCTTCCGTTTCCTGGATAGAGATCGTTTCGATAATCTGTTCATCAGCTATCATACTGGTCTTTGGTGAGATAGTGCCAAAGATCTTTGCCATTACTCATCCGGATAGAGTCGTGGCGGCATTATACGGGCCTTTTGTTAAATTTTATTCAGTTTCAAAAGTGTTGATCAGATTATTGAACAATATCTCTTTTTCTCTCACAAGGGTTATGAAGTCTAAGAAAGAAAAAAATGTATCCAGAAAAGAAGTGCAGGTTGCGCTGGGAGAACTTGTTTCTGAAGGTATGCTCGAAAGGGATTCGTCAAGGATGCTGGAGCGTGTACTTTTTCTCAGTAAAAAGACAGCCGGCGAGGTTATGGTGTCCAGAGATGACATCTTTTCCGTCGATCTCGAATGGGACTACAGCAGGATAGTGAAAAAATTGATTGAATCTCCTTATTCAAGGATACCGGCCTATAGTGAAGATATAGATGAACTGAAGGGTATTATATATTTAAAAGATGTTATAGGTGCGCTTGTGCGGAACCACCGCGTTGATTTCAGGGAGATAATGCGCCAGCCGCATGTGACTTACCCCGGAAGGAACTGCCATCATCTCTTCCACAAGATGAGAAGCAGCAGAATGCATTGTTCGGTAGTAAAATCGCGCGGCAGGGTTATGGGTATAATAACCATAGAGGACATAATAGAAGAAGTTGTAGGGGAAATATATGATGAGTATGATAATAGGATTGATACTGTATAGACTGCTTGTTATTGTTTTTCTGCTGCTGTTGACCGTGTTTTTTACAGCATCGGAAACATCGCTTACCGTATTGAGGCGCTCGCAGATAAAGAGGCTTATTAAAGATAAGGGACTTGCACAGCTCAATACCTGGCTGAAGGACCCGAACAGGCTCCTTACTACCATGCTTATAGGTACCGCTGTTTGTGTGGTGGGTATCTCGGTTATGGGCGCGACTATTGCGCTTGATATAAGCAGAAAGTTCAATGTGCCGGAGCTAATTGCCATAGGCGTGAGTACGGCATTGGTAATAATAATAGTGCTTGTTTTCGGGGAAATAGTGCCCAAGGCTTTTGCAAGAAGAAATGCTGAAAAGGTTTCTGCGAGTATTATCGGCCCTCTCAGAGCCGTAAACCTTGTGTTCACGCCTCTTGTCATGGTCTTCACTTTTATAACAGATGCCATACTCAGGATTTTTGGCGGAAAACCCCTGAAGGAACAGCCGCTGTTTAATTTTGAGGAACTCAAAGGATTAATAGAAATGGGAGTTCGGGAAGGTGTAATAGCTAAAACGGAGAAAAAGATGCTGTCACAGATAATGGAATTCGAGGATACAGTCGTGCGGGAGATAATGGTTCCTCGTATAGACGTTAAAGCCCTTAATATCAGACAGGATAAAAAAGAACTTCTCAGTAAGGCTATCGAGTTCAGGCATTCCCGTATCCCGGTATACCGGGACAGCATAGATGATATTATGGGAATACTTTACGTAAAGGATCTTCTGCCTGCGCTTATGAATGAAAAAGATATCAATATTGAAAAAATACTCCGGAAACCATATTTCGTACCTGAGACCAAAAGGATAAATGATCTGCTGCGCGAATTCAGGCAGGGCAGGGAACATATAGCGGTGGTTGTGGATGAATACGGCGATTCGACAGGTCTTGTTACGATCGAGGATGTTGTAGAAGAGATAACAGGTGAGATACTTGACGAATACGACGTTAAG
The DNA here is from genome assembly GCA_043813605.1 of Elusimicrobiota bacterium. Lineage (GTDB taxonomy): Bacteria > CG03 > SLGR01 > SLGR01 > JBDRKX01 > JBDRKX01. The sequence continues at coordinate 11,392 of JBDRKX010000130.1, forward strand.
AAAAATACGATCGTCAAAATAGAAGAGGGAAAATGGCAGATAAACGCCGCCGAAGATCTCGACAAGATAAACGATGAGCTTGAACTTGAATTTCCGGAAGATGAATATGATTCGCTCGGGGGGCTCATAGTAGGGGAATTCGGCAGAGTACCGAAGATCGGCGAGGTGCTTGATTATAAGGGATATAAACTGGTAATTCACAAAGCTACTCCGAACAGAGTGGTGAAAGTACGTCTTGAAAAACGTTAAACATACTTTTTCCGCATGAAATGATACTTTAAAGCAGTATTCCTGCCAGCTAAAACGCTGCCGGAAATGGCAATATCACAGGTGAACCCGCCGTATCTGTCTCATTGATATAAAACATAGGATATGATATATTAAATGCTATGAAAAACACTTCTGACCAGATTCTGCATATCAAAAACATCATCAAGGAAATGAAGATGAACGAACTTCCGCCGATGATGGAAAGTTTCCCCGCAGTGGATATAGTCGATTTATGGAAAGAGTTTTCTTCCGATGAACGGTTGATCCTGTTTAAAATACTTGATTTCGAAAAAAAACTGGAAGTATTTGAAAGACTGCCTTTTAAACAGCAAAAAGAAGTTATCGACTATGTGACTTCAAAACGGCTTGCGCCTATTCTCAATGAAATGGCGTCTGATGAAAGGGCTGATCTTTTTGAGCATCTTCCTGAAGAAGAAGTAGAGAAGCTCTTCTCCCTTATGAAGGAGAAAGAGGTCGAAGATGTAAAAGACCTGATGGAGTACGGGAAAACGACTGCCGGCGGTGTGATGGCAACGGAATTCGTAGCTTTAAAGCCGGAGATGACTGCAAAAGAAGCCCTGATCAAATTACAGGAATCTGTTAAATCTAAGGAAGTAAGGAACATATACGCGCTTTACCATGTCGATGAAGAGGGCAGGGTGATCGGCGGCCTGTCGCTTCAAAGACTCATATCTGCCCGGCCCGATGACAGGATCGCGGATATTGCCGGGGATGTGGAAAAATACATGGTTAACGCTAATATGGACCAGGAGGAAGTAGCGCGGATATTTACGCATTATGATCTTCTTTCCGCTCCCGTCATTGATGACGGCAATCATCTGCTCGGTATAATAACAATAGATGATATTGTCGATGTTATCCATCAGGAGGCTACTGAGGATATGGCCAAGATGGCCGGAACCGAGAGCGAAGAACTGCTGAGTAAATCGGTATTTAAGATATTCAGGATACGCTGGCCCTGGCTTTTTGCTTCATGGCTGGGCGGACTTGTTACGATGACTATTATCGGAGCTTTTGAAAGTACTCTTATGTCGGCTGTCGCTATAGCTTCGTTTATGCCTGTCATAATGGGAATGGGTGGGAATGTCGGCGTGCAGTCTTCTACAATAGTAGTGAGGGGTCTTGCTCTGGGCAAGGTAGATTATAAAAAAATAGGTTATACGGTTTTCAAACAGATGCAGGTCGGTCTGATACTGGGCCTGAGCTATGGAATCCTGCTGGGTATTGTTGCGCGGTTCAAATATGCATCTGAAGCGAATATGGGTATGATCGGGTTCGTAGCCGGCGCCGGCATATGCCTGTCAATGACAATAGCCGCTACACTGGGTGCCTTTTTGCCGATATTATTCAAAAAACTCAATATCGACCCCGCCGTGGCGACCGGGCCTATGGTGACTACAGCTACTGACGTTATCAGCCTAAGTGTCTATTTCCTGCTTGCAACGGCAGTCCTGGTCTAATGTACACAATTAAAACAGAAGGGATCGTTATCAGAAGCTATGATTACGGTGAAGGCCACCGTATTGTCGTGATTTTTAGTGAAGATAAAGGGAAACTCCGCGCAGTGGCCAGGGGCTCAAGGAAGACCAAATCAAAATTCGGCGCGTCACTTGAACCGCTTTCCGAAAACCAGTTTATGCTTCATCGCAAACCGAATGCAGAACTATATACTGTAACAGGCTGCAACGTGCTTAATCCTCATGCGCGCATAAGGGGCAATATGTCCAGCTTTGCATACGCGTCTCTTGTGTCTGAAGGTGTCGACCTCTTGTGTGTTGATGAAGATCCGGATCAAGTGATCTACAGGTTTTTCAGTGAAGTGCTGGATGATATCGAGAGTTGCGAACCGGCCTCATCAGCATGGCTGTTCTTTTTCAGGTTGCTGAAGTGCGCCGGATACAGATTGGATCTTTTTAAATGCTGTCAGTGCGGGAATAAAGAGCTTGACGAAATGGTGTTCTCTTCTCCTTCCGGAGGGATACTTTGTGCCGATTGCAGATCTGATGCGAAAGACAGGATATCAGTATCAGAAGAAACACTTAAATCTGTAAGGATGCTTTCACCGCATTACCCTCTTGCGGCTGCGGCCGAGAAGCAGATTAGCCTTATTGTGGAAAAATTTATAAAATACCAGTTTGAAAAGGAGCTGAGATCACTGGGATTTCTAGAGCTTTTTAGGACAACCGGGATAGCTCGGAAAGTAAAAGAAAGAGGTAATACCCCGCCTGAACTTATAGCTCTTGGACAGGAGTAGTATGTTTTTTCAAGACCTGATAGCCAGATTAAATTCTTTTTGGGGAGAGCACGGCTGTATTATAACACAGCCTTACGATATAGAAAAAGGCGCAGGGACTTTCAATCCTGCTACTTTTCTTTATTGTCTTAAGCGGCGGCCTGTTTCTGTCGCATATGTTGAGCCGTCACGGCGTCCTGCGGACGGGAGATACGGAGATAATCCTAACCGGCTGCAGCATTATTATCAATACCAGGTCATCATTAAACCGGCCCCCGATGATGTACAGAACCTTTACCGGGCCAGTTTGAGAAGTCTGAGTATTGATCTTAAGAAACATGATCTGCGGCTTGTTAAAGATGACTGGAAATCTCCCACCCTCGGGGCGTGGGGTCTCGGATGGGAGGTGTGGCTCGACGGGATGGAGATCACGCAGTTCACTTATTTCCAGCAGATAGGCGGTATTGACCTGGACGAGATCCCGGTTGAACTCACGTACGGACTTGAAAGAATAGCCATGTTCCTGCAGGGTGTCGATAATGTGTACGATATTAAATGGAACCAGGATTTTACATACGGTGATATACATCTTGAAGACGAGAAACAGTTCTCGGCATACAACTTCGAAGAGGTTGATTCGGATTTTCAGAAGATGCTTTTTAAAAAATACGAAGAAAGATGTTATGCCCTGCTCGAAAAAAAACTGGTACGGCCGGCGTATGATTTTGTTATGAAAGCGTCCCATAGTTTTAACCTGCTGGATGCCAGGGGGGCGATCAGTGTTACCGAAAGGAACCGGTATATAGAAAGGGTCAGGAAAATGGCCGGAAGTGTTGCCGTGGAGTTTATAGGGCAGGAAGCAGGCATGTCCGACGAAGGGGGAAAACAATGAAGACCGCGCCGTTTTTGATAGAGGTCGGCTGCGAGGACCTTCCGCCCGAGATGATATGCACAATAGAAGAACAGGCCGCCGATAACTTATCAAAGATTCTCCGGAACAGAAGAATCAGTTGTAAAGGATTGAAAGCACTTGTGTCACACAGGAGGATAGCAGTAAAAATAGATGAAACGGCATCGCATCAGGAAACTGTTATAGAAAAAGTAAAAGGCCCGCCTGTCGCTGTCGCTTTCAAAGATGGTAAACCGACTCCTGCAGGGCTCGGTTTTGCAAAGAAACTTGGTGCAAATTTTTCGGACCTTCAGATAGAAGAGACTCCCAGGGGAAAATACTATTATTGTCAAAAGAATTCCCCCGGCAAGCCGTTAAAGGAATTGATTGAAGATATAACAATTGAATTTCTTTCAAGTTTCAGTTTTTCCATTACAATGAGGTGGCCAGGGGGGGGTCTCTGTTTTCCGCGTCCGATAAGATGGATCCTGGTAAAATACGGGAAGAGCAGTTTTGATTTCAGTCTGGGAGCGCTGAAAAGTTCGAAAACGTCCAGGGGGCATCGTGTTTTTTCCAATAAATGCCTGGCCATTGAAGATATCAAAGACTATGAGAAGGTTTTGAAACAGAATTATGTTCTTGTAGATGCTTCCGAACGAAAGAAATATCTGAAAAAAGCGATAGACAGGCCGCTCAGCCATTCGGCGGGAAGTGCGATAAAGGACGAATTCCTGCTTGAGGAAGTAAGCAGTTCGCTGGAGTTCCCTACGGGTATAAAGGGGGAATTCCCGGCAAAATACCTGGATATGCCGAGAGAAGTAATAGAGGCCTGCCTTATGTATCACCAGAAATACTTTCCTGTAGAGAGTGATGATGGCGACCTGATGAATTGTTTCGTCGGGGTAAGAGATGGCATATCGGAACATATTGATCCGATAAGGAGGGGTTATGAGAGGGTTTTGATAGCCAGGCTTGAAGATGCGGAATTTTTCCTTAAACAGGACAGGCAGCATCCGCTCGAATATTATTCCAAACAGCTTGCAGGTATAGAATTTACGCGCGGACTGGGCACACTGGCGGATAAGACCATGAGGTGCAAAGCTCTTGCTTCCTTCGTAGCGAAGATACTCAAGAAAGATAATAACTATATCAGTACTGTCCGGCGCATAGCGGATCTGGGAAAAGCAGATCTGGTTACGCATATGGTGGGCGAGTTCCCGGAACTGGAGGGTAAAATAGGCAGGATATATGCCGCTATGGACGGTGAGAGTAAAAAGGTCAGCGAAGGAATATATCAGCATTATATGCCGAGGACATTTGAAGATAAGGTGCCCGGATCAGGCGAGGCTGCGATCGTCGGGGTAGCCGACAGGGTAGATACGTTGGTCGGCAATTACGGCGCGGGAGTAGAAGCAACCGGGTCGCAGGACCCCTTTGGGATGAGACGGGCATGCAGGGGGCTCATAAGGATCATGGTGGAGAAGAAGTGGGATCTTGATCTGAAAAATATTGTATTTCAATGCCGCAGGGAATACGGTTCAAAGACAAAGATAGATTTTACCGATGAGACCATGGTAAAACTGGAGGAATTTCTGGGACTGCAGATAAAAAATTATCTTGAAGAGAGTTTTCCGCATGATATCGCCAGGTGTGTCATGGCGTCGGGCAGGCTTAATCCCTATACGTTGTCAGCAAGAGCCTCCGCTGTAGAGAAAATAAAAAAAAGCAAGGGTTTCGATTCTCTGATAACGGCGTTTCGGCGGATCAATAACATAATAAAACAGGCGGAAGAGAATGGCGTCGACATTCCTCCGACATATGAGGAGGCTATGCTGGAGGAAGGATCAGAGCAGGATCTGAATTCTATTTTTTCCCGTGTCAAAAAAGATGCATATAGAAAAATCTCTGCTCATGAGTATGCTGCAGTACTAAAACTCCTGGCTTCAATGCGCGCGGCTGTTGATATGTTCTTTAATGATGTGCTGGTTATGGATCCCGACAAGGGAATTATGAAAAACAGGTTAGCCATGCTCAGAGCCATAGTCGAACTGTTTGCTCCAGTGGGGGATATATCAAAACTGGAGACAAAATAGTGTGCTCGAAGTAGCGGTAAAAGTCCAGCCGTCATCGTCAAAAAAGCGAATAACAGTGACAGGGGAAGGGATTGTTAAAGTATATCTCTGCTCAGCGCCTGAAAATAATAAGGCGAACAAAGAACTCATTAAATATCTTGCTGGAGAACTGGGAGTGACGAAATCCAATATCAGTATAACCAGGGGTTTGAAAAACAGGGCTAAAACGCTGCAAATTGCGGGTATAAGCGCCGAAGATTTTAAAAAAATGCTTTTTAGGCACACAGGTTTTTAGGTTTTCGGATGGCCGGTTGATTTGACAAAAGCCCTATAAATTAAGAAAATGTAAAACTTATTAAGGTATACATACATTCGGGTAACAATTGAAGTAACGGAAAAATCTATAGAATAGGAGTAAATTATGGCAAAAGCAGTGAACAAGTATGTTTATTTTTTCAGTAAAGAGAAAACAGACGGTAATACTACGATGAAGGAGCTTCTTGGCGGCAAAGGGGCTAACCTGGCTGAAATGACAAATATAGGTATGCCTGTGCCTCCTGGATTCACGATAAGCACCAAAACTTGTGAGCACTTCTATAAATCCGGTAAAAAATGGCCGGCCGGTCTTGATAAGCAGGTCGATACCGCTATCAGGCATCTGGAAAAAGTAACAGGCAAGACATTCGGTGTTGGCAGTAATCCCCTGCTGGTATCGGTGCGATCCGGTGCTGCTGTCTCTATGCCTGGCATGATGGATACTGTCCTTAACCTGGGTTTGAATGAAAAGACACTTGAAGCCCTGATTAAGAAGACAGGAAACTCCAGGCTGGGTTGGGATTCGTACAGAAGGTTCATACAGATGTTCGGTGATGTGGTGATGGATGTCCCTCACCACGATTTTGAACATGCTCTGGAGAAGGTAAAAAAGAGTGTAAAAGCAAAATCTGATACCGATCTTACTGCCGATGACCTCAAGAAGGTAGTAGCCGAATATATGAAGGTCTACAAGAAAGCTACAAAACAGAATTTCCCTACAGAAGCCCGCCAGCAGTTGAGAAAGGCAGTAGATGCGGTTTTCGGTTCGTGGAATAATGCAAGGGCGATAAAATACAGGAAGATTAACAATATCAGGGGGCTTATAGGAACAGCAGTTAATATACAGACAATGGTTTTCGGAAATATGGGGGATACCTCCGGTACCGGAGTATGCTTTACCAGAAATCCCTCTACCGGCGAGAATAAATTCTATGGCGAGTATCTTATGAATGCGCAGGGAGAGGATGTTGTTGCCGGTATAAGGACCCCTTTGCCCATAAACACGCTGGCTAAAAAGATGCCTCAGGCATATAAAGAGCTGCTTGCTATAAGGAAAAAACTTGAGAAACACTATACGGATATGCAGGACTTGGAATTTACAATAGAAGAGAAGAAACTGTATATACTTCAGACCAGGACAGGAAAGCGTACTGCCCAGGCCGGTGTGAAAATGGCAGTGGATATGGTCGCGGAAAGGCTTATAAATAAGAAAACTGCAGTTTTAAGAGTAAAGCCGGAAGATCTTGACCAGTTACTGCATCCCACATTCGATCCGAAATCGGAAAAGGCGGTTAAGATAGTGGCTTCAGGGCTTCCGGCGTCACCCGGTGCTGCAACAGGACAGGTGGTCTTTTCGGCTGATGAAGCGGAAAAATGGGCGAAAGACGGGAAAAGCGTCATACTCTGCCGTATAGAAACCAGCCCGGAAGATATCGGCGGCATGGATGCTGCCCAGGGCATTCTGACTGCGCGCGGCGGTATGACATCTCATGCGGCTGTTGTGGCAAGGGGGATGGGTAAATGCTGTGTGGCCGGAGCTGGCGACATATCAATGGATTATAAGAAGAAGCGGTTTAAGGTAAAAGATACTGTAATTAAAGAAGGCGATTGGATAAGTCTTAACGGGTCTCTGGGTAATGTGTACCCGGGAAAGATAAAGACGGTCGAACCTACGCTGTCAGGTGATTTCGGTACACTCATGAAATATGCGGACGAGTTCAGAACACTGGGCGTCAGGACAAATGCGGATACTCCTAAAGATACAGCAGTTGCCGTCAAATTCGGCGCTGAAGGCATCGGCTTGACAAGGACAGAGCATATGTTTTTTGAAGGTAACCGCATAATAAGTTTCAGAAAGCTCATACTTGTTGCCGATACGGTAAAACTGCTCAAGGAGCAGCTTGCGGCGGCCTTAAATGTGTCAGAAAGAACCAAGATCAAGGCTGAGCTGCAGAAACCGCTCAAACAGTATAATCAGGCATTAAGTGAACTGCTTCCCCTTCAGAGAAAAGATTTTGAAGGTATATTCAAAGTATTAAAGGGTATGCCGTGTACGATAAGGCTGCTTGATCCGCCGTTGCATGAATTTCTGCCGCAGGATGCAAAAGGGCAGAAAGAGATGTCCGATATCATGGGAGTCAGTACTGCTGTCATCAAATCCAAGGTCGAACAGCTCCATGAGTTCAATCCCATGCTGGGCCATCGCGGCTGCCGTCTCGGACTGACTTATCCGGAAGTCTCTGCAATGCAGGTGCGTGCAATAATGGAAGCCGCGATCAACGTTAAAAAGAAGGGCATTCCGGTGCAGCCTGAGATAATGATACCGCTTGTAGGTACTGTGAGAGAACTCAGGGAAGCAAGGAAACAGGCAGAGGAAGTAATAACTCAGGTATTGAAAGAAAAGAAGGTAAAGAGGGGTTATGTCTCTTATATGATAGGAACCATGATAGAAGTTCCAAGGGCCGCTGTAACTTCGGATGAAGTGGCTGAGGAAGCCGAATTTTTCTCTTTCGGGACAAATGATCTGACCCAGATGGGCTGTGGATTTTCACGAGACGATGCCGGCAAGTTCCTCGGTGATTATGTTAAGATGGGCATTTATGATAGTGACCCGTTCCAGGTACTTGACCAGGGTGGAATAGGCAAACTTCTTGAGATATCGTGTAAGCTAGGAAGGCATACTCGAAAGGATATAAAACTTGGCATATGCGGGGAACATGGCGGAGAGCCGGCTTCTGTGAAATTCTGTCACAGGATAGGATTGAACTATGTCTCATGCTCGCCGTACAGGGTGCCGATAGCCAGGCTTGCCGCGGCACAGGCATCACTCGAAAAAAAATAAAAAGAAACAATTCTTAAAAAGTTCCGCCCCTTATATTGATTTAATATAAAGGGCGGGCTTTTTTTATCCTTAAGGGTAGGGTAGTTATCGGGGCCGCTCTCTATTCAAATCAAATAAATATAATGTTTTTGCTGATTAATAAGCAGAAAATGTATCAGGTGGACTTGATGATACTGTTCTTATCGCACAGGGCGGCTAATGAACATTTTGAACAGATCGGAGTGGGTGCTTTACAGACTGCGCGCCCGTGTTCAATCAGGATATAAGTAAGGTTGATCCATTTTTCTTTTGGATATATTTTCATCAGGTCCTGTTCGATCTTTTCGGGGACTTTCTGCCGGGATAGTCCGATCCTGTAAGAAAGCCGTTTAACATGTGTGTCGACTGCTATGCCTTCAGTGATTCCATATGCGTTACCCAGCACTACATTGGCAGTCTTTCTTGCAACTCCGGGTATTGATATCAAGTCGTCTATTGTCCTGGGAACTTTTCCTTTGAATTCACTTGAGATCTTTTTTGCGGCTGCAAGGATGTTTTTTGATTTATTGTTGAAAAATCCGGCAGGTTTTATGAATGAGATAAGTTTATCCTGCGGCATATCCAGATAATCCGCAATTGAGGGATGCTTTTCAAATAGTAAAGCTGTGACTTCGTTTACGCGCTTATCGGTACACTGTGCAGACAGGATAGTCGCAACAAGCATCTGCCATGGAGTCCTAAATCTTAAGGCTGTTTTTGCGCGGGGATACTCATTGCAGAGCATATCGTAGATGCGGTTACTTTTATTCATTTATTTATTCAAGCCTGCTCCGTTTTCCCAAAAGGATAATATCGCGAAGATTATTCACATTATGTGCTTTCATCCACTGTTCTTCAAATTTACGGTTCTGGACTATCTGCGCGATAGCGGAAAGTGCCTTTAGATGAAAATTCCGTTCATCAGCGGTACCGACGAGAATGAACACGGCTTTAACGTATTTTTCTTCGTTAGAAAAAAGGATGCCTTCTTTACATCTTGCAACAAGGATATCAAACTCATTTTCTCCCTCCAGTATTATATGCGGAATAGCAAGAAAAGAGCTCAGTACTGTACTGGTATCCTTTTCGCGCTCCAGTAGCGCTTTATATATATCTTCCGGCTGTTCTCCTATATCGCTGGCAATGCGCTCAGAAGCTGTCATAAGAAATTCTTCAAGAACCATCCTTTTTTCAATATCCATTATATGGCATTCTTCTATTATCCTGTCAAACCTGTCTTTTGTTATCTCGTCCCGTTCATATATTATGTCTTTTAATTCCGATTCAAGTATGTTCCGGGCGAGTTTTCTGTCCATTATACGCTCAACCAGGTGTATCAGGGCATACTCCCTGTCCACTCTTTTACGGCCATAGAACCAGTAAACGGCAAAACAGACCGCCAGAAGCAGAAGAGTTGTGAGAATGGATATGATGCCCAGATGATATAGCAGGAAACTGCAGCCTGCGATACCCATAATCTGTATCCATGGATAAAGCGGAGATTTGAACGTGGGCCTGTAGTTAGCTATTTTGCTTTCCCGCATGCTTATTAAAGACAGGTTTGCCAGTATGAAAAGCAATATTTTAAGTGTAGATGCAACCTTAACCAGGCTCTCAAGGCTTAAAAAAAGTACAACGATCGTCATGAAAAGTCCGGTGGTAATTATCGAATAATGAGGTGTCCTGAATCTTTTGTTGATACGGGAAAAAAATCCGGGCAGGAGGTCATCTCTGCTGATTGCCATAGGGTCCCGGGATGCAGTCATTATGCCGGCATTAGCGGTGGAAATAAATGCAAGTATGGCGGCAAATGAGAGTGCGACCAGGCCGAAGAACCCCATCGAAATATATGCGCCTTCTGAAATGGGAGTTTTCGTATTAGCGAGTACTGACGGCTCAAGGATGCCAACTGTTACAAATATAGTTAGTGCGTATAAAAGACTTACAATGAGAAATGAGAGAAACATGCCAAGGGGAATATTCCTTCCCGGATTTTTTATCTCTTCCGCAATACATGCAACTTTGGTCAGTCCCCCGAAAGAAACGAATACCAGTCCGGCTGTAAGAAATATCGATTTCGCGCCATATGGTATAAAAGGTGAATATCGATGTACATCTATATGGGGCAGTCCCTTGAGTATATACAGGACAATAAGGGCCAGCAATCCGAGTACCATGAATACCTGGAGCCTGCCAGCCGATTTAACACTCACAAGGTTTATGCCCGTAAATAGGATACAGAGAAAAACGGCGATGAGCTTTATGTGAAAAGCAGATATGTCCGGGAAAAGCAGTATTGAAAAATAGCTCATGCCGGTTAAAGCAAAAGCACTTTTGAAGCTGAGCGAAAACCAGGAGGATATCCCGCCGAGTGTGCCTATTGCCGGGCCGAAACTCCTGTCTATAAAAAAGTATACACCGCCGGCCTTGGGCATAGCTGTAACCAGTTCTGCTGTACTCAATACTGCCGGTATTACCAGGATCGAAGCCAGGATATATGCCAGTATCACCGCCGGACCCGAGCATGCAAATGCCAGGCCGGGTAATATAAAAATACCTGAACTTATCATTGCTCCCGCAGCAAGACAGAAGACATCAATAAGATTAAGTTCTTTTTTTAAGCGTGTTTCCTGCATTAATATTTCACCCTTAATAATAAGATATTAATACAAAATGACGAATTTTTCTATTGTTATGTGAAATAGAGTTATTGGCCGGTGATAATAGAAAATCTGTCAGCGGTCAAAAAACGGATTTTTACCTGTTGCCGAGAGCGGTATCCCGAGCGCCATGACGATACCGTCACCCATAAGATCATGCTTTATAACAGTAAATCCTACGGTATACATAAGACGGTTATCAGCATGAAAACAGGCTGCAGTTGCTACAGCTGAGCCTACGGCAATACCGAGGTCGCCGGAATTATAGGCGCAGGTGATGTTCTTTTTGCGTGCTTCTTCACAGGTGGCGGCACCGCAGAACCCGCAGTCCAGATCAAGCGGGCTGTTTTTTGTCGCAATTACAAGCAGGCAGCCGGATTTTCTGACAGATTCCGCATCTCTTGAAAAAGTCTGGGGCCGTGATGTCTCTTTACCGGTGCTGATCATAATGTCGGCAAGCCCGTCGAGTTCTTCTTTTTCAAAGATCTTCATGACCAGATTGTCTTTTCCCCGGGCTTTAGGGGCCGTTCTTGCTGCCAGTGACATGAAACCTGCAATGCTTTTTAATGAGTCGTCAAGTTTTTCCATCTTATCCTCCGTCAGAAATATTCCTGCGGCTCCGTTCCTTTGATAAAAGGCTGGAGCACGGCATTTTCAGAAAGGGCAGTAGCCAGTTTACCCGTATCCGGATCAAAATTGACAAACACAATATTGTCCGGTACCGGGAAATCCAGTTCAGGCGTATGTTCGAGCGCCTTCTGCATGAATCGTGTCCATATAGGCGCAGCAACAACCCCGCCTGCTTTTTTTTTGCCCAGGGTCCTGTGGTCGTCGTATCCGACCCATACGGACACAACGAGGTTCGGCACGTATCCTGTGAACCATGCATCAGAGAAATCGTTTGTAGTCCCTGTTTTGCCTGCATGGGGCCTTTTGAGGCGTTTTGTATACCAGCCGGTACCGTATTTGCATACCTGCTGCATGAGGTTTACCATCATATAGTTTGTCTGGGGTGACAGTACCTGTTTTTCCTGAGGGGCATTCTCCCTGATTGTATTCCCGGCATAATCTTCTATCCTGATTATTGTATAAGGTGTTGTTCTTATGCCCTGGTTTGCAAATACACAGTATGCTGAAGCAAGTTCAAGCGGTGCAAGGTCGCCGGAACCAAGTGCCAGTGAAAGTGTCTGCGGAAGCGGACTGTGTATTCCCATCTTGCGGGCATAATAAAGTGCAGTCATCGGCCTTATCCTGTCTATAAGGTCGATAGTAGCAAGGTTTATGGAATTTACAATTCCATTGCGTAAAGTAATCTCTCCGCGGAATTTATTATAGTAGTTCTGCGGTGCCCATATTTTTTCTTTGATTTTTTCCAGATTCTCCGCTTTAGCCAGTATCTCTTTGAATTCTGCTGTCTGGATGGTCATGGTACTCTGGTTAGATTCGCTTATCTCTTCTTTCAGTTCGCTCAACTCGGAAAAATCAATATTGAGCTGCTGCAGGTTCGTAGTGTCAGCCAGGAGTTTCCAGTTGAATCCGTCATTATAATACACCCTGGGTTCGTCATGCAGTATGGTGGCCGGAGTAAGTCCCAGATCGATCGCAGCCGTATAGATAAACGGTTTAAAGGCTGAACCGGGCTGACGCCTTGCCTGTACAACCCTGTTGAACTCACTTTCAGCAAAGTCTCGGCCGCCTACCATGGCGCGTATCTGTCCTGTTCTGGGGTCGATCGCCACAAGTGCGCCCTGGATATCAGTATAGACAGCTGTAGAGAGCACTATGCCTTCAGTGCTGTCAAGCCGCTGTTCCTTCATTATCTCTTCTTTGACTTCGCGCTGCTTTATCTCATCGAACATCTCGAGTGATGTGACCATGGTCTCTTCGGCTATTTTCTGCATCTTAAGATCAAGAGTGGTGTATATCTGCAGGCCGCCCTTGTAGAGCTTGTTCATCCCGAATTCCGGCAGAAGGTTTTTCCGGATATGTTCAACGAAGTAAGAACCGGGTTTAACTTCTTTTTTATATGTTTTTATTGGAAGCGGGACACAGTTGGCTTCTGTTTCTTCGTTAGGATCTATGAATCCGACTACGGACATCCTTCGTAGTACTATAGCGCGTCTTCTGTATGCCAGATGTATGTTGTTCTCCGGAGAATACGCGCTTGGAGCTCTCGGGAGACCTGCCAGCATGGCACATTCGGAAAGGTTGAGGTCTCTGACCTTCTTGTTGAAATATACTTTGCTGGCAGATTCTACGCCGTATGCCCCTTCGCCGAAATATATCTGGTTGAGGTATAGCTGAAGTATCTCTTCCTTGGAGAATTCCCGCTCTATATGCATAGCCAGCAGAAGTTCTTTTATCTTCCTTTTAATGCTCTTCTCAGGGGTCAGAAACATGACTTTAGCGAGTTGTTGTGTTATGGTGCTGCCCCCTTGTACTACATGGCCGGCCTTAAAATTCATTATAAATGCGCGGATGACACCCATTATATCCATTCCCCAGTGATTGAAGAAATTTGTGTCTTCTATGGCGAGCACGGCGTTCTGAAGGTCTACCGGTATCTCGCGCAGAGGAACAAGAGTCCTTCTTTCCATGAAGAGTTCATCTATGAGGATGCCATTGATGTCGAATATCTTGGTAACAAGGTTCGGGCGGTATTGTATCAGTGATGCCGTTGAAGGCAGGTTACGTGAAAAAGAAAGCAGCATCAGCCATATGCCGATGACGGATATGAAAATAAAAAGGACAAATCCCGGTATAATTAATCTGATTTTTTTCATTGTGGATTAATTATACAAAAAAAACTGCGTTATCAAAAGGCAGCGGCTATTTTGTATATGTGTCAAAAAAATATAATAATCCTAAAGAACCGTATTTGTATGATAAACAGGACAATTATTATAGTATCGGTACTATTATCAGCTGTCTTTAACAGCGGCGACTATACTGTTAATTAGTTACATAAACTATTGACCTGTTCATGTTTTTGTAAACCTGCCGGTATCATCTTTTTTGGTAAAACTTTCTTGTCTTGATAATATGAACTATTTTTATTAAACTTACATACATTATGAGTCAGAAAAACATAGAAAAAGACTGGGAAGAAATAGCAAGGGGCTCTGAAGAGATAATAGGGGCCGGGGAACTCAGAAAAAAGCTTGTCGGGGGTAAAAAACTGAGGGTTAAGTTCGGGGCTGATCCGACAGCGCCAGATCTCCATCTCGGGCATACCGTGGTCATGGAAAAACTCCGTGTTTTCCAGAAACAGGGGCACAAAATACTCTTTCTTATAGGCGATTTTACGGCATTGATAGGCGATCCTTCCGGAAGAACCAGCGAAAGGCCGGTGCTTACGAAAGAAGAGATAGAAGAGAGCGTAAAAGGATATGAAGAACAGATATTCAAGGTGCTGGGCCGGGATAATATAGAGATTGTCAGGAATTCCGAATGGCTGGAACCTTTAGGAGCCGAGGGTATAATCCGGCTGGCAACCCACTACACAGTCGCCCGGATGCTCGAGAGGAATGATTTTGAAAAGCGGTACAAAGAAGGCAACCCCATCTCGATAACAGAGTTTCTCTATCCGCTGCTCCAGGGGTATGATTCCGTTCATCTTAAATCTGATATAGAGATCGGCGGTACCGACCAGAAATTCAACCTCCTGATGGGAAGAGATCTGCAGAAGGATTGGGGCCAGGAACCGCAGGCGATACTCACTATGCCGCTTCTTGAAGGTACCGACGGCGTGAAGAAGATGTCAAAGAGCTACGGAAACCATATAGGTATAGACGAAGATCCCGAGCAGATATTCGGCAAGATAATGTCTATATCGGATGATATGATGTACAGGTATTATGAACTGCTTACAATGGAGGATGTCGGCGAGATCCGTGCAATGCATCCTATGGAAGCAAAGAAAAAACTCGGGGAAGTTATTATTAAAAAATATTACAGTGAGCAAACCGCAAAATATGAAAGAAAAAGATTTGAAGATAAGTTTTCCAAAGATAAACCTATGATAACGGCTGTTCATCAGCTAAAAGCGAATATGAAACTGAAAGATATTATTAAATGGGAAGGAAGTTTGCATTTTGACGAAAAACTATCGGGGAATGCTATAAAAACGCTCATTAAGAGCGGTTCCGTGAAAGTTGATGGTGAAAAGATAACCGATATTTCCTGTGAATTGAAGGTCGGAAAAGGTTCCGTTAAAATAGAATACGGAAAAAAGAAGCATACATTTACTGTAAAAAATGTCGAAAAATAAAGAGACTAAAACCCAGTCGGCCCCGGCTAAGTTAACCGAAAAAGATAAGTTACCGTCAATACTTATCGGTACAGGGATAGGGCTGCTTATTGTCGGGTTCTTCGTCCTTTCCAGGGCTAACCGCATGGCGGATAACTGGGCGGGTTTTGCCGCGCCGTTTCTGCTCGTCTCCGGCTGGATAATTATAGCGGTCGGATTATGGAAAGGGGAGAAATGAAGGATAAGAAAAAAGATATACTCTGGGCTCCCTGGAGGATAGGTTATGTTACAGCCCCTGAAGCGGAAGGCTGTATATTCTGCAATAAAGCAGAGAGCAGTGAAGACGAGAAGAATTTTATCCTTTACAGAGGGGAGAATGTGTTCGCCCTTTTGAACATATATCCCTATAATAACGGACATATGATGATAGCCCCCTATGCTCATACCGGGAACCTGATAGATATTGAACCCGGCATACTCCATGAGATGCAGGACACCATACAGAAGTTTGTCGGTAAAATAACAGATGAGATGCAGCCGCAGGGTTTTAATATAGGGATGAACCTCGGCCGTACAGCCGGCGCCGGCATAGAAGACCACCTGCATATACATATAGTGCCAAGATGGAACGGTGATACCAATTTCATGCCCGTGATAAGTGATCAGAAAGTGGTATCAGAGTCACTTGAATCCGCCTACAGCAGGCTGAAACTATAAACTCGGGTTTAAATCAAATCTAAAAAATAAGGTTAAATAGGAGTTTATGCATATAGATTCGTATGGTTTCGGTATGGTGGTCATCGATGGAAAGAAGTATTCCAGTGATGTCCTGATAATAGGGGAAAGGGTGATCAGCTGGTGGAGGAAAGAGGGGCATCTTCTTCAGGTAAGAGACCTGAAAGAAGTATGGGAGTACTGTCCTGAGGTGCTAATTATCGGTAAAGGAGTTCCCGGCGCAATGGAGCTGGCCGGTGAAGTGGCATCCGAATGCGCAAAATGTAATATAGAACTCATCGCTCTGAAAACCGAAGAAGCAGTTAAGAGTTACAACAGTATAAAAGATACAAAAAAGACTGCTTGCGGGCTCCATCTTACTTGTTGACTTATATATGCATATTTGGTAAATTGGCGTAATAATTAAAATTATTAAGTAAAGGATACCAGAAAGGAAGTGAGATCATGACAATCAGTTACAAAGACCTTGGGCTCGTCAACACACGGGAGATGTTCGCTAAAGCAGTAGACGGAGGCTATGCGATCCCTGCGTATAATTTTAACAACATGGAGCAATTACAGGCAATCATATCTGCCTGTGTAGAAACAAATTCTCCGGTAATTCTTCAAGTGTCTTCGGGCGCACGCAAGTATGCGAACCAGACACTGCTGCGCTATATGGCTGAGGGAGCGGTCGAATATGCAAAGGAAATGGGCGGCAATATACCGATAGCGCTGCATCTTGATCACGGGGATACTTTTGAACTGTGTAAAAGCTGTATAGATCTGGGTTTTTCTTCAGTGATGATAGACGGTTCCCATCACCCGTATGAAAAAAATATCGAACTGACAAAACAGGTAGTCGAATATGCCCATCAGCACGATATTACCGTAGAAGGAGAGCTTGGAGTCCTTGCCGGTATAGAAGATGATGTAGTGGCTGCAAAATCAACATATACACAGCCTGAGGAAGTAATAGATTTTACGGGAAAGACCGGGGTGGATTCGCTGGCTATCTCTATAGGCACGTCACACGGTGCAAATAAGTTCAAACCCGAGCAGTGCACAAAGAATGCAGACGGCGTATTTATACCGCCGGAACTCAGGTTCGATATACTTGAGGAAATAGAAAAACAGCTCCCCGGGTTCCCTATAGTCCTGCACGGTTCATCGTCGGTGCCTATGGATATTGTCGCGACTATTAATGCCAATGGCGGAAATATCAAGGATGCGGTAGGTATACCCGAAGAACAGCTCCGGAAAGCTGCGGCTTCAGCTGTATGTAAGATAAATATTGATTCGGACGGCCGGCTTGCCATGACAGCGGCAATAAGGAAGGTCTTTGCCGAAAAACCTGCCGAGTTTGATCCCCGGAAGTATCTCGGTCCGGCAAGGGAAGCATTAAAAGAACTGTATAAACATAAGATAGTGAATGTCCTGGGATCTAATGATAAAGCCTGAGATGTCCGTACCGCGGGGTACCGGGCGCGGATAGGCTGTCAGTAACTGAATGGACAGTATAAGAGCTTATTCATCATTATACAGGCTGATCGGTTCAGATAAACAGGGCAATGATTTCTTTAAGGAAGTTGCCCGTACACTTGTCGAGAGTATTCCGAAAACAGAATGGAATATAATCCCGCTTGTAGAATCAACAGCACAGCTTGAGTTCCCGCCAGAGATGAAGGTTCTTGAGAATATATGTGAAAAATCCCGCGAAGTCTTTGAAAACGGAAAAAGAGTTCTCTTGAAGAAGGATTTGCCGTCGGGGTATAAATGGGGTTTTATCTCTCCCCTGGTCAATATGCGGCAGAAAAAAGGTGTTGTGGTCTGCCTCGGCAAAGGGAAGAAAGAGGCGATTGCAGATACGGTCAGTGATGATATAGCTTTTGTAATACAGCAGTATCAGCTTAGACAGAAGCTGATACGGGATACGATGATGATGAACACTGTTGTAATGGCGTCCCAGAGTACGGCATCATCAACGGAGGTGTTCCCTATTATTAAAATACTGCGTTCTTACCTCAAGAAATACCTGGCGGCGGAAGCAGTCCGTATAATGCTGTGGGATAGGACAGGGTCGTTTTATTACGGTGATGACGGTTCAAGGATTGACATAGAGGTTCCCGAAGGGGAAAGTATAACACAGGAAGTGAGATCAACGGGCCGTCCTCTGATGCTTCAGAATGCGTATGAATATGAGACTTTTAATGCTCAAATAGACGCTATTACAGATAATGACAAGGTGCTGAATATGATCGCAGCGCCTATAGCGGTCGCGAGCGGGATTACGGGTGTTCTTATTGCAGTGAACAACGATAAGAACAGAGTATTTGTCGGCAGCGAACTGGTCTGGGTTAAAAGCGTCTGCGGGGAAATAGGGGCGACAATCGAAAAGATCAAATTGTACGGAGATATTAATAAACTTTTCCTTTCATCGGTGGAAGCGCTGGCAGCTGCAATTGAAGGAAAGGATCCGTATACACACGGGCACTCGCGCAGGGTTACCATGTTTTCAATGGTAATAGGAAAAAAGCTGGGGCTCGACAAAAAAGACATAGAAGATATAAGGCTGTCTGCATTGCTTCATGATGTCGGGAAAATAGCGGTAACGGAATCTATACTTATGAAAGAGTCCAAGCTGACAGATGATGAGTGGTATGTTATGAAGCAGCATCCTGCAAAAGGGGTTGCTATGCTGGAACCTGTAAAAGAATTTAAACGGCTTCTTCCGGGGATACGGCATCATCATGAGCGATATGACGGCACGGGATACCCGGATGGAAAGGCGGGAGAGGATATACCCCTCATAGCAAGAATAATAGCTGTAGCAGATGCTTTTGATGCTATGACATCCAAGCGTATTTACAGGGATGCAATGGCAGAAGAAAAAGCGCTAAAGGAGATAGAGCGTTGCCGCGGGAAACAGTTTGATCCGGAGATAGCGGATATTTTTATTGATGTTTACAGAGAAAAATTCTATGCCGGGGACACAGCATGAAGATACTTATTTGCGATGACGAATACGCTACAAGACTGATAACAAAATCTTTCCTTGATATGCATTCCTATGATACGGTAGAAGCAGCGAATGGATTTGAGGCATTTGAAGTGATAAAAAGAGAGGCACCGGATCTCCTGATAATAGATTATTCTATGCCGGGCAAAACAGGACTTGAGGTAATAAGGGAATTGGACGGAAGATTGCCGTCAATAGTACTGACCTCAGAAGGATTCACGGAATTAACCGAAAAAGAGCTTAAAGAACAAGCGTCGGCTTATATAATAAAACCTGTGACCGAAGAAAAACTCATAGAAACTGTTAAAAGAGTGATGGGGGGGGATTGATGGATAAAATAAAAATACTGATATGTGATGATGAGTATGCTACGCGGCTGGTAACAAAAGCATACCTGGAGGAATTTAACATAGAGGTTCTTGAAGCTGCAAGCGGAGAGGAAGCGGAATCTATTATTGAAAGAGAGATGCCGGATCTCCTGATAATAGATTATTCAATGCCGGATAAGACAGGACTTGAAGTAATCCGGGAACTTGAGACGGTGCCGCCTGTAATAGTTGTATTGACTGCCGAGGGATTCAGCAGTGATATTGAAGCCGAACTGAAGAAGAACGCTGCAGGTTATCTTGTTAAGCCTCTGACTCAGGAAGTGCTGATAAAAACGGTAGAAAAAGCCCTGGGAAGAAGTCTCGATGGGAGATGACAGGTTAAAGATACTTGTAGTAGATGACGAGATGTATGTGCGGCTGATAGTCAAGGCATATCTTTCGCCCTATAAAGTGGAAATAATAGAAGCTGTTGACGGGAAAGAAGGGCTGGATATTTTGAGAGAAGATTATGCAGAAATTGATCTTGTCATCCTGGATAATACTATGCCGATGATGACAGGGCAGGAAGTGCTCGACGAGATGAACAATGATGAAAACCTCGGTAAGATCCCTGTTATAGTATATACCGCGGGAGGCATAGGGCGGGATCTGGAGGCGCATTTAAAAGTGTCATCTTCAGCATTTCTTGAAAAATCAAACCTGGGAGACGACCTTATTCCAACAATAAAGGGGATACTGGGCGACCGTCTAGAAAATAATTGAAGATAAAACTTCTTTATAAATTCATTATCGTGCTGGTACTGATATCTGTAGTCCCTCTTTCGATAGTCGGGTTTAAGATGGTCAATATTAATAAGGTTACACTGGAAGAAGCAATTCTTTATAAACACACAAATACCGCAGAGTTTCTTGCAGGCGGTATAGACAGTTTTGTAATGGCCTTAAGGGAAAAACTGCTTTTTCTTATTTCTGCGCAGTCCATTCAGACACTTGATAATAGAACAAAGGAGACTTTGATAAAATCACTTTTATCATCATCTGACTATTTTATTTCAGTTTCGGTGCTGAATGCCGAGGGCCAGGAGATATTAAAAGCATATAATCAGGATTATGTCGAAGAAGCGAAGATAAGGGACCTGGCGGGAAGCGAACTTTTTAAGAAGGCGGCGGGCGGTGCCGCCGTAGGCGATGTCTATGAAAATTTTTCCGAACCGAGAATAGATGTTATATATCCGGTACATAATGAATACGTCTATGTATCATGTACTCTGGCCAAGCTCTGGAAAGATATAAGGGATACCAGTATAGGTAAGAAAGCAGATGTATTTCTTGTTGACAGTTCGGGTAAAATACTGTGTCATACTGACCCTGCTATGGAAGGTGAAATTTCTGCAATACCGCCGGTCAGGGCAGTACTGGAAAGGGCAAGTCTGGGCAGCATGGAATATGGAGGTGAAGAAAATAGGATGGTAGGTGCTTATGCACCCGTAGAAAGCATGGGGTGGGGCATGGTTACACAGCAGCCTTATGGATTCGCTTATGAATCTGCAATAGAAATGAGAAATAATGCGAATAGATGGATAATAATTGCCATTGTATTGGCTGTAATAGTCTCTTATATTCTGGCCATGGGTCTGACCGGGCCCATATTCAAACTTATAAAAGGAGCAAGTAAAGTCGCTGATGGAGATTTTGATAGTACTGTGATTGTAAATACCGGCGATGAATTAGAGATGCTTTCAGATACTTTTAATAGTATGGTTATTTCACTTAAGAACTACGATGAGATGCAGATCGACAGGATAATTGCAGAAAAGACCAAAACAGAGTCTATCGTTTTTTCGATCGAAGACGGCATAGTATTAACAGATTTCAACGGAAAAATAATGCTGGTGAACGATCGGGCAAGGGAACTCCTTGATATCGAAAAAAATCCGGCTGAAGATGATGATATATTCGATTATATAAAGGGAAAGGAACTTGTGGAGGTGTTTAAGGATGTCAGGGAAGCGGAAATAGAGCTCTTCAGCGGAGAAAAGAGGAAGGTAATAAAAGCCATAACAAAAGATGTTATGACGACAAAAGGAAAAAATATCGGCAAGATGCGTATAATCAGGGATATTACACTGGAGAAAGAGATTGAAGAAGTCAGAGATACATTTATTAATTCGATAACTCACGATCTGCGTAATCCTATATCAAGTATGATAGGTACTCTCGATATAATAACAAACGGCATGCTGGGGCCGGTTAACGAGAAACAGCTTGAGTTCCTTAATAATGTGAAGCGGTCTTCGAAGCGGCTTGAAAGACTGGCAAATGATATACTGGATGCGGCAAAAGTGGATGCCGGCAGACTGGAGCTGGAACTGGAAGAGACGGATTTTAGGGAAGTAGTGGAAGAGGTGGTTATGTTTATGCAGTGGGAAGCCACTGAGAGAAACCAGGATCTGAAAAGCGAGTTCAGCGGGGAATTCGGACGAATATTTATTGACAGGGATATGCTGTACAGGATATTGATCAACCTCGTTGGGAATGCGATGAAATTTGTTCCGCGCGGTGGATCTGTGACAATAAAAGCAGTTGGGAAAGAAGAGTTTATAGAAGTTGCCATAATAGATACGGGCAGTGGAATTCCTCCTGAATATATTGATAGGATATTTGATAAATATCAGCAGGTAGAGGGTGAAATGAAAAGGCGCGGCACGGGACTCGGCCTTTTTATATGCAAGGAAGTGGTCCGTGCGCATTTGGGGGAAATCTGGGCTGAATCCGAGGAGGATAAAGGAACAAGTATTATATTCAGGATCCCGTGGGAATTGAAGAAAACAAAAGATGGCGGGATATTTGTGGGCGAAAAACCGGAAAACACATGATGAAAAAGCAATATTCAGGATATAAAAGTTGTTTCATTATACTGTTAATAATAGTCTTTTTTGCCCCGGTGCGGCTATCAGCAGGATTGGTAGAAGTGGAAGTCAGGGAAGGAGATACACTTCACTCTTTTGCCAGGAAATACCTGAAAGATGCTGCCGACTGGCCTAAAATATACGAATTGAATAATTCCACGATAAAGAATCCTAACATAATATACCCCGGCCAGATAGTCTTAGTACCCATAGAAATGCTAAAGGAAAAAGTAGGCGATCTCACGGGTCTTGAAAAAAGCGTAAAGATCAAAAAAATCAAAAAAGATTGGCGGCCTGGTGAATTCGGAGAAAGGCTTTTCCCTGAAGAAGGTATTCAGACCGGAGAAAAAGCTTTTGCAAGAGTAGATTTTCTTGCCGGGGGCAGCCTTAAAGTGTACGAGCATTCACTTGTTTTTCTTAAACATGCGGCTAAAAAGAACGCTGTGGCTTCTCTTCTGGGCGGTGGGATAAACGCAGAAAAAATAAAAGTAGTAACACCTGCGGGAGAGGTAAATCCGCAGACAGAAGAGTCTGAATATGATGTGGCTGTCGAAGAGGATAATAAAACAAAGGTAAGTGTGCACAGCGGTGAAGTTAAGGTAAAACCCCAAATTACCGGTGTTGCGCAATGGTCAAAAGAAGTAGAAGAAAAAGCGGTAATTATCAAAAAGGGATATAGGACAATAGTAAAACCGGAAAAGGAACCTGAAGCACCAAAACTTCTTCCTGAATCCGGAGAAAAGGCACTGCAAAATATCGGTATGGCTGCTGCAGGTAAAGAAATCAAGTTCCTGCTACAGGTCTCTAAGTCTGATAATTTTAAGATAATACTGAAACACGAAGAAGCCTACGATCTGAGCCCGGAGTATATAGAAAAGGAACTTTCACCTGGCAGATACTATTGGAGAGCAGCTGTAATGGATAATGATGGTTTTAGTGGCGCTTTTTCAAAACCGAGGAGTTTTGTAATAAAAACGTCGGATCCCTTTGTAGAACTATATGAGTTTGAAGAGTCTGGGCATAATAGGTCGCTTTTAAAAGTTAACGGTTACGCAATGAACGTCTGGGACATCTCTATTAATAACAATCCTGCAACAATGACAGAGTCAGGAGAGCTGGAAGCACTTATATTGCTGCCCAACAGGATATCGATGGTTGCAGGGTGCAAGGAAGGTGTCATAATCAAGAAATACCATAAAAAATATGATGAAGTATGGGTGCCGGCAGGAGATGTTTTCTTAAGAAGATAAAGCAGATACGATGTTATTAATACGCCAGGAGGTCTTTAATGGATAATAAGAGTGGTACTGATAAAGAGCGCAGGAGCAGATTAGTCCGGATAGTGCCCGGGGAGATAAAAAAACTGCAGTTCAAGTTTTTTAGGCTGATAGCGCTAAGTCTGGTGATTTCTATTCTGCTGGGCGCATTGGGTTTTTATGGGGTAAAACATCTGGTATTAAGTACAGCTGAACTGGGGCCTTATGCAGAATCCAGGCTCAAGGAGGTCGATATCTGGATGAACTGGCTTTTCTTGGCTGTTATATGTATTTCAGTAATGATCGGAGGATTGCTCAGTTTACGGCTTTCAAGCAGAATAGCCGGTCCGATATACCGGATTAAAATAATTCTCAGGGAAGTACTTAATACGGGAAAACCCGTGGAGATCAGAATACGTCCAAAGGATGAATTCCAGGAACTCGTAGAACTGCTGAACAAGATCATAATGAAAATGGATAAAAATGAATAGACTTGTATTTATTATCGTGTTATTGTTTTTTGCGGCTCTAGCCGCTAACCTGCAGGCAGAAGATCTAGTGGAGGTGAAATACGGAGAGTATTCATTTCACATAAATCCATTCAGGATGGAACAGATTGAAAAATCAGAAGAAGAAATTCATTCTGTTTATGTTAATTCGGGAATATACGATTTTTCGGACAGAAAGTATGCTTTTGGGAAACTGAATGAACTTAGGAAAAATGATATTCGTACGCGTTTGAAGGTTATGGTCCTTCCGATAAACGAGCTTGTAGTTTATATATCATTTCCTGACGGCGGTAATATGCTGGTTTTGATGGGTGAGAAAATTATAGCACGGGATATCGTCTCTACTATTGAAAAATTACTTATTAAAAAGGATGAAGCGCATGTGATGAAACTAATGGGCTGGAAGCCAAGGGTCGACTGGCTTGTAATACCTTCGGCGCGCAATGTCGATCTCACTGCAATAAAAATGCTAGTCGCAGAGTTTAATGTTAAGGAAATAATAACTCCCTCCGGGATGGATTGCACATTCTTTTACAATAGGAGACATGCCTGGACAACTATAGAAAAGGGTGCTCAAAAAAAGCTCGTAGCCGATATGGAAATTGATCTGCTGCAGGCTGAATCACCTGTGAAGATGGTCTCTTACGGTACTCCGGATTTCAATAAACACAGCTTAATGCTTAAACTCTCGTATATTGATTTTAGTTTTCTTTTTGTACCGGATATAACCGAATCCGAACAAAAGAGCATAGTAGAAAAATACGGAGAAAGACTAAGGAGTACTATTCTTTTTTCGAGCGGAGATTATGACAGCATAAATAGCGGATTTATGGAAGCTGTGGATCCGGGATTTGTCGTTCCTGAAGGTTTTAAGTTCAGGTTTTCTACAGGGGGCTATCTCCTGAAGGTACTGGAAGATATGCCTATAGATTATGATGTGATAGATGCAAGATAATGCGAATAGTATAAGCAGGTCTTGTAAACAGAAGATTAGATCATGAAGCTACTTTATAAATTTATACTGGTGATGGTTTTCATCGCCGTAATACCCATGTCGTTCGTGGGTATGAAGATGATAAATATAAATAAGTTTGCGCTGGAAGAGTCTATACGTCATAATCATATAACCACGGCAAAGTTTCTGGCCCGCGGAATAGACGATTTTGTCGCGGCGCTCAGAGAAAAACTGCTGTTCCTTATATCTTCCCAATCGGTTAATGCGCTGGATTTTAAGGGGAAACAGGCTCTTATCCAGGCACTGCTTTCATCAACTGATTATTTTATAGCTGTATCAATGGTAAATAACTCGGGAGAAGAATTTGTAAAGACATATCATCCGGATTATCTGAAAGAAGCCGAGATCAAGGGAATTGCGGATACCGAACTTTTTCAAAAAGCAAGGTCTGGCCCGGCAGTCAGCGGGATATATAGAAAGAATTCTCAGCCCAGAATGGATATTATATATCCTTTAGGCACGGAATTCGTATATATAACAATAACGCTTGATAAGATATGGCAGGAGATAAAAAGCGCTGAAATCGGAAAAGAGGCGATAGCTTTTCTTGTTGATAAAAATGGCCTGCTGCTTGCTCATCCGGATCCATCGAAAGAAGGCAAAAAACTTAATATCCCCCCCGTAGAAGCCGTATTGACAAGAGCGAGTTTGGGGAGTATGGAGTATGATACAGCCGACGGCCGTATGATAGGGGCTTATTCTCCGGTGGAAAGTATGGGTTGGGGAGTAGTTACTCAGCAGCCGTACGAATATGCGTATGAATCGGCTATTGAGATGAAGAAAAATGCTCTCAAGTGGGTTGTCCTTTCGGTTCTTTTCGCCGTATTGATAGCATATTTGTTTGCCAGGGGACTGTCCGGTCCTATTATGAAACTTGTTAAGGGGGCCCAGCTTGTCGCTGCGGGTGATTTCAGCAATACGATAGAGGTTAAGACACGCGATGAACTCAATGTGCTCTCAAAGACATTCAATAACATGGTAGCCTCGCTTAAAAAATATAATGAGATGCAGATAGATAAGATAATAGCTGAGAGGACAAAAACTGAATCAATAATATTCTCTATTGACGACGGAATAGTCCTTACCGACTTCGAAGGAAAGATCATGCTGGTTAATAAAAGGGCAGAGGAATTGCTTGATATGGGAAAAGAGCCGGTGGAAGGGGCTTCTATATTCGATTATATAGAAGGAGAAGAGCTTCAAAGAGTCTTTTCTGAGATCAGCGAATCTGAAATAGATCTTTCTACGGGAGGAGAGAGAAAGATCATAAGGGCTATAACTGAGGATGTAAGAACGGCCGGCGGAAAAGAAATAGGGAAAATGCGTGTGATAAGGGATATAACGCTTCAAAAAGAGATAGAAGAGATAAAGGAAAGATTCCTGCAATCCATAACTCATGATCTTAAGAACCCGCTGGCAGCCATAATAGGCATGTCGGATCTCTTAAAGCGGATGCGTGGAGAAGAGATAAAAGAAAAAGAGGAAAAATATTTTGAAGTTTTGAAACAAGAAGCGGAACGCCTTATGGGTATGATCAATGATATACTCAGTCTTGCCAAACTCGAGGCCGGGAAAATGGAGATCGTAAGAACAAAATTCGATGTTTCTCAGGTAATAACGGAGATAAAGTACGCGTTTACTGCACAGGCAGAAAATTCAGGTATTAAAATAGAGACGGTACTTCAGGAACAACCTATGGTAATAAATGCGGATAAAAACCTCATAAAGCGTGTTGTAATCAACCTGCTCGGGAATTCACTTAAATATACTTCCAGAGGAGGCGCAGTTACGATGAAGGTCGAAAAGGAGGTGTCCGGAGTCTCGATATATATCATTGATAACGGAGAAGGTATGCCCCGGGATATGTGTGAAAAGATATTTGACAGATTCCAGCAGATCAGAGGTCAGTCTAAAGGAGGGACGGGTATCGGGCTCAATGTCTCCAAAGAGATCATTGAGGCACATGGAGGAAAGATATGGGCGGAATCGGAGCTGGGCAAAGGATCGGTATTTATATTTACACTTCCGGATGAGAGTCTTATTGACAATTAGATAGCCGTGGAGAATGTATTGTGTCAGTTGTTCCTGTGAAAAAAAATAAAATATTTCATGACCGTCCGCTGGTTATACTCAGATGGCTGATAATAGCTTTCCTTATCGCTTATTCCGTATTCTGTTGCGGAGGCTGTCCAGGGCGGGTTCCGGCTGTTTTGTTTTTGATGCTCATTATTTCCAACCTGATTCTCGGATTTAAAGGAAGGCAGATAACAGCAAAGAGCCGGCTGCTCAAAATCATATTTCTTCTGGATATTTCATCTATCTCTATTATTATGTACCTGAGCGGTCAGCAGATAGATCTTTTTCTCCTTTATGCTGTAGTTATTCTGAATTCCGCTGTATATTTCAATTTCAATAATATTTTATTCACTCTGATACTCGTATTCGCGGCTTTCTTGACAGTGTATGGTGTCTCAGATAAGTTTTCAATAACAGAATTCTCTACATTGATGCGGTTGCCTTTTTTCTTTATGATTGCGGGTTTTGCAGCATATATGTCCGGGGAATCAAAAAGATTTAAAAATGAAAAAGAGAAGATAGAGATGCTGTATAATGCCCTGACCGGCGCTCTGGACAGCGGTATCATCGGTGTCGATATTAATATGGAGATACTTTTTTCTAACGGATTTGCCGAAAATCTGCTGGGGATCAACCGCTTGAAGCAGTCCGGGCAGAATCTGGCCGAGCTGAATGAATTTGAAGGACTTGTCAGTATTTTCAGTAAGACCATGGATACCGGAAAGAATCAAGTCAGAAAAGAAGCAATAGTAAAAAGCCTTGATTCAGGGAAAGAGATGCTTATAGGATGTACAACTTCGCTTATTAGGGATAAGACGGGAAAGATCTCCGGCGCCATAGCTATTTTCAGGGATATATCAGAAATTACCAGAGAACGGGAGGAAAAAGAACAACTTAAGAAAAGAGCGTTGATAGGGGAATCTGCGGCGGGGATAGCGCATGAGATCAAAAATACATTTTCGGTAATATCCGGGATGGCGCAGAATATGGACTCTTATTTCAGTGAAAAACCGGAAAAAGTCAGAGAATACTGCCGGATAATGAAAGAGGAAGTAGATAAAGCCCTGGGTATAATAAACGATATAAGGGATATTACAAAAGCCAGCAATGTTGATTTCAGTAAAATAAAGATAGGGCAATTCATCGGCACTATTGTAGACCATTACCATTTTAATCTGATAGGCAGTTCTGTACTGCTTGATTGCAGAATCGATTTAGACGAAGAGTATGTAATTTATGGAGCGGCAGGGATGATAGAGCAGGTTGTAGTCAATCTTGTCAGGAATGCCGAAGAAGCAGTTGATAAGGAAACGGGAAAAATATCAGTTAAGGTCTTTGAAGAACAGGGCATGGCATGTATCAGTGTCTCCGATAACGGGCACGGTATACCCGAAGAAATTGAGGAAAACATATTTAAACCATTTTTTACTACAAAGACAAAAGGCACCGGTCTTGGATTGTCAATATGCAGCCGGATCATTGAACTTCATGGGGGGAAACTCGATGTTTCAAGCAGTAAGAGCGGGACGCAGTTCACAATAAGGTTGCCTAAATCCCGGGAAGTTAATAGTATATCAGATAGCACATAGAAAATGACATGTGAAAATGATATAGGAGAGATAGGCAATATGAATAGGCAGATTCCATTGCTATTGACGATTATTTTGTTCTTGCCCGTTTTGCTGAATGCAAAACTTGTCGAAGTTGAAGTGAGAACCGGCGATACGCTTCATGGTTTCGCTTCAAAATACCTGAAAAACCCGTCTGAATGGCCGAAGATATATGATATAAATAAAAAAGAAATAAAAAATCCCAATAAGATATACCCGGGCCAGATAATAAATATCCCGATAGAGATGCTTAAGGATAAGGTGGGAGACCTTACGGGCATATTAAACAGCGTGAAGGTGAAGAAAAGAGAAAAACGCGACTGGAATAAAGGTAAAAAAAACGAAACGCTGTTTCCTGAAGACGGCATATTAACAGGGGATAAATCGTTTGCAAGGATAGATTTTCTTGTCGGAAGCAACCTGAAAATAAATGAAAATTCACTTATTTACCTTAAGCCGACTAAAGCTAAAACAGCGGTGGCCTCTCTTCTTGAGGGGGGGCTCAATGTCAATAAAGCCAAGATAATAACACCTGCTGCAGAGATACTGCCCAGGGGAAATTCCCAGTACGATGTAGATATAGACAAAGAGAAGAACACAAAAGTGAGTGTAAGGCTTGGAGAAGTGGATGTGAAAGCTCAGGGTGAAACCGTGACAGTTATTCAGGGATTCAGGACAATGGTGGAGTTCAGTAAAGCGCCTCAATCGCCGGTAGCTCTGCCTCTTGCAGGAGAAGAGGCGCTTGAATTTAAAGAAGATATCCTTTCCAATAAAGAACTTATTTTTTACCTCGAAGTATCCGGGGACGAGGAGTTTAATATATTGGCTAAAAAAGAAGAAACTTCTGATCTGGGTCTCGATCATATAAAAGAAGGGCTCAAACCCGGGCAGTATTACTGGAGAGCGGCGATTATAGACAAACATGGATTCAGGGGCGATTTTTCCCGCGCCCGCGCTTTTGTGGTGCAGATAAGGACCAGTGCAGTCGTAGAACTGACGGGATTCGAGATTGTAAACAAAGATGAAGGGATAATGAGAATAGCAGGTTATGCGACGAATGCCAGCAGAGTCGTTGTAAACGGATATCCCACAGTGATCGATCAGAGTGGTAACTTTAAGACCACTATCGTACTTTCGAAAGGACAGCACACGATAACTGTGACGGCTATAAGCAGTGAGGGTATAATAATAAGAAAATATCACCGTTCCGAAGACGGTATGTGGCTTCCTGCCGAATAGTCTGTCAGGCGGGACAGGTCAGGCAAAGAGCAGTAACTGATGCTGTTTATTCACTTCTCCGCAAATAACCGAATTAATACCCTGCCCGTATTTAAGTATACCGTCAGCAAGGTTCAGAGCTTCGTTTATTTGGGGGTCTGTAACTTTATTAAGAATAACCACAGTCCTGGTGGCCGGCGGGCGGTTCTTGAGAAGCCCGTGCGGATGTTTTAGAAGTGATATGATATCGGATGGCTGGATCACCGATTCAAGCGGTTTTCCCGTTATGCGCGCTACGTTCTGCGGTCTGTGTACATTCTTAATATTGAGTTTTTTACCTAGTATATCGAAACCTATGACTACAATAAAAAGAGTGGTTGCATAAGGTACGGGCGGTTCATATTTATGGGGAGCTTTGAGTGATTTTTTCTCAGCGCCGTCAGCCTCGATTATCATATAATCAAATGTTACTTCTCTGTTGATTTCAGCGACTTGTTCAATAGACAGTCCTTTTATCCTGTTGCCGCGTACCAGTCTTTGTGCTACGATAACCGGTTCGTTCAGTATGGAAGTTTCTATTTTTTCGACCAGTTCATTAGTCAGTTTTCCGGAAAATCTGATGAGATCAAAATTTAGTTTTTCCATATGCGTGGTAGTTGATAGAATGACACGTTTCTCGCAGTTGGACAGTTCCTTACCTAATCTTATGAGAGTAGATGTTTTTCCACCACCGCCGACAATTGATATTATGTCCTTATGCTGATGGAGTTTAAGCGCATGCAGCAGGTGATCGTAGTACCTTTTTTTTAACATATCTGCAGTTCCTCAAGCTCTTTAAGCAGTTTTTCCGGTGTAAACGGCCAGCTTCTCATCCAGACACCTGTTGCATCATGTATAGCTGAAGCAAGGGCGGGAGCTGCTCCGTTGGTAACCACTTCTCCGATTGATTTAGCGCCAAACGGCCCGAGCGGGTCTTCTGTGTAAACCAGTTCTGCCTGAAAATCATCAGGCAATTCCCATATCATGGGCACTTTATAGTCCGTGAAACTGGCATTAAGGCATCTGCCTCGATCATCAAATTTCAGATCCTCATAAAGAGAATGACCGATGCTTTTCATAACCCCGCCGTATATCTGGCCGGCTGCAAGTAAGGGGTTGACAGGTGTTCCGCAATCGTGAAGTGCGTAATATTTGTTTATATGCACGCGGCCGGTTTTTTTGTTTACTGAAACCTCCACAAAGTGCGCGCCGTAGGGAATAGGTGCTTCTTTGGTTGTGAATGAGCCGGTGGAGATCATCTGGCCGGAACCGGTTCCGCTCTGTGTCTTATGCGCAAGATCACTGTATTTAAGGCTATTTTTAGAATAGCGTACAATACCGGGATGATCCAGGCGGAGCCCGCTGATATCAGCACCTGTAATATCAGCAGCAGCTTTCAGGATGAGCTGTTTCATGTTAACGGCTGCCCTGTAGACTGACATGCCGCTGAAATATGTGCCGCTGGATGCATATGATCCGACATCAAAAGGTGTTGTGTCGGTATCAGCCGCCGTTACAGAAACACTGTCAAGGTCAATGCATAGTATCTCAGCGGCGATTTTGGCTACTACAGTATCCAGTCCTGTTCCAAGATCGGTCCCGCCGAACAAAACCATAAAAGTGCCATCGCCAAGCATTTTTATAGCTGCATTTGCAGAATCTATACCAGGCAGGCCTGAGCCCTGCTGGACTATCGCAGCGCCTTTACCGATCAGTATGTTATCTGAAGCGGATTTATTTTTTTTTGGCCATTCTATCATTTTGCTCCCTTTTTCGAGCGCCTTATGAATACCTGACGATGATACTTCCTGAGGTATTCCTTCCTGTCCTTCACCAAGGCATCTGAGTATTTCAAGCCGATAACCTTTTTCGACTGCATTTTTTTTCAGAAAATCAATATGATCCATATTCAGCTCTGATGCCAGTTCCGCCATTATGGTCTGAAGGGCATAAGTACCCTGGGGCGCCCCGTAGCCCTGGTATGCTCCGGAAGGAGTATTGTTGGTGTAATATACCTTGACGTCATAAGACATGTTGGGACATTTGAAAATCGGCAGAGATTTTGAGCAGGAGTTCATGGGCACTGTCAGGCAGTGCGGACCGTATGCTCCTGCTGCAGCCTGGAGCCGTAGATCGACAGCTGTCAATGTGCCGTCTTTTTTTGCTCCCGCTTTAACCTTTATCTTCATCGGATATCTCGGCCTTGTCAGGAATTCTTCCTGTCTGCTGAATCTTATGTAAGCCGGCTTACCTGTTGCCCATGATATCCATGCCGGTATCTCTTCAAGCACCATGTCCTGTTTTGACCCAAAACCTCCGCCTATCTTTTCCTTGATGACCCGGATTTTGTTTTCGGGTATCTCTAGAATGCCGGCAAGTATGCGTCTTATATGGTATGGCACCTGTGTCGGGGTGTGAACTATGAGTCTGCCGTTTTTTATCTCTGTAAACGCTGCGTGGGGCTCAACAGGAGTACACTGGACCCGGCTTGTGGTATATTCTCTTTCTATCACGGTGTCTGCTTCTTTAAACCCTTTTTCGATATCGCCTATGCTTCCCGAATTTGAAGCTGCGATATTTTTTTTAAGGTCGGCGCCTATATCGAATTGATGAAAACAGTCGGCTTTCGTGTGTACTTGAGGTGCGTTTTCAGCCGAAGCGGATTCAATATCCGGCACGGCATCAAGGACTTCGTATTCGACTTCAATAAGGGAAAGGGCCCTGTATGCTGTTTTCTCATCTTCTGCAGCGATTACAGCTACGCGGTCCCCGACGAATCTGACAGTATCGTCAATGAGTCTCCTGTCATATGGCGAGGGTTCTGGAAATCCTTGTCCGGCAGTGTTGTATCGTTTTGCCGGTACATTCATGTGAGTCAGTACCAGTTCGACGCCCTTGAGAGCTTCTGCCCTGGAAGTATCTATTCGTCTTATTTTTGCATGGGCGTGGGGGCTCCTGAGTATTTTAAGTATAAGCGAGTCGGGTGTGACATGATCTTCAACATATGCTGCTTCGGCTCTGACAAGCTGTTCGCTGTCGCTCTTCGGGGCGTATTTGCCGATGATCCTTAGATCTTTCCTGAAGCTGGCGGTATTACTCTTTTTCACTTTTGTAAGCGAAGCTACGGCATCGAATATCTGCTGGTAGCCGGTACACCGGCAGAGGCTGCCCGAAAGTGCGTCCTTCACTTCATATTCTGTGGGTGATTGAGTGCGGTTTAACAGTTCTTTTACTGCCAGTATCTGGGAGGGTGTACAGTAACCGCACTGCACAATTCCCGATTCGATGAATGCTTTCTGCACCGGATCCAGTTCCCTGTCCCTTGCAAGACC
This sequence comes from Elusimicrobiota bacterium, assembly GCA_043813605.1. Classification (GTDB taxonomy): domain Bacteria; phylum CG03; class SLGR01; order SLGR01; family JBDRKX01; genus JBDRKX01. Next base: position 44,987 of record JBDRKX010000130.1, read on the forward strand.
TTCAACTGTAAGTATCTCTTTCCCATCGACTTGCGGCGTCTTTAAAAGGCATGAATTAACAAGTTTGCCGTCAAGCAGGATAGCGCATGATCCGCAGCTGCCTTCACCTGAACATCCGTCCCTCACCGATCTTATCCCGTTCCTTTTCAGGAGGCTGAAGAGGGTCTCGTCTTCTGAAGTCTGGAATGTTCTTGACGAGCCGTTTAGCGTAAACTTAATCTCCATCGTTATCCCCTGTAATAAAATTTTCAAGAAAAACGTTTACCAGGTGTCTTCTGTAATCTGCGGATGCCCTGATGTCGTTAATGGGATCGATCTCGGCCTGAGCGGTTTTCTTTATTTCATTAATATCTATTTCTTCGGGCCTGCGGCCTTCAATTATAGAAGAAGTTCCGGTAAGCAGCATCACTTTCTCCGCAATGCATCCTATGGCAATTTTTACATTAGTGTATCTGGAATCATCAAATACCGCGCCCGCGGCAGCTTTAATAATGGGTACATCTGTTTTTGTCCTCGAGAACCGGCTTTGAGAGATCGTTCTTTTGTTATCGGGAATAGTGACACTGAGTATCAGCCCGTCAGGTTTCTTTATCCACTCCGAGATACTTGTGTGTTTCTTCCCTGTTTCTGTCATATATTCAAGACCGGCATCCATGGCGATAAGAGTTGCAATCATATCGGAACTCGACCTGTTGGCCCCTATATTACCGCCTATAGTTGCACAGTTCCGGATATTCCTGCTGGCTACATGCGCCGCGGATTCTCGTAATGCCGGCGGCATAGATGAATTTATCCTGATCTCTTCCAGTGTCGCCATGCTTCCGATGTTTTCTCCTGTGATTTTATCAAGATGCAGGCGGTCCAGGCTGATAAGGGCGGATATGTTCAGCGAAGATGAATAGCCGGAATTTAATTGTGTCCCTCCGGCCAGGAAATACGAGTCAGGATTCAGTTTTCTAAGATCAAGCGCTTCTTCCGGCCTCGAGGGTCTTAAGAACTTCATGCGATTCTAATCATCTTTTCGCCCGGTTGCCGCGCGGTGACTTCTCCTATGCGGATAGCAATACCGGAATTACTGACAGTTTCAGCCTTAGCCGGCGGGACTGCCATAAGCACGCCGCCTGAAGTCTGAGCGTCAAAAATAATGTCTGCAGATACATCAGGATTCATATCCACATAAGAGAAGTGTTCTTCTTTGTTCTTCTTTGATCCGCCAGGAAAAGCGCCCAGCTCCAGAAGTTCGAATACGCCGTCGAAGACCGGGAGGGTTTCCATGTATATGCGCATGTTTATACCAGACGCCCGGCACATCTCAAGGGCATGCCCGATAAGCCCGAAACCGGTAATATCTGTTGCAGCTTTTATCCCGTGTTCTGTCATAAGGTCTCGTGCTGATTTATTCAGGGCTGTCATCGATTTTATGGCCTGTTCGCGGGAACTGTCCGGGCATATGTTTTTCTTGATGGCAGTCGTGATTATACCTGTTCCCAGCGGTTTTGTCAGAAATAGTACATCATTTTCTCTGGCGGCGCTGTTTGTTATAAGGCTGTCATCATCAGCTATGCCTGTGGCTGCTATACCGAATTTTAACTCGGTATCTTTTATCGTATGTCCTCCGAGAAGAGTACATTCAGCAGTTTCAAGAACCTCAGCCGATCCATCGAGTATTTCACTGTAAACCTGCTCGGGATATTTGTCGGAGGGAAAACAGCATAGGTTTAATGCTGTGATCGGTTCGGCTCCCATGACATAGATATCCGACAGCGCGTTTGCTGTGGCAATACGTCCGAAATCGTATGGCTCATCTACTATAGGCGGAAAGAAATCTGTAGACTGTACTAAAAGTGAGCCGTCTTTTAAACGGTAAACACCGGCATCATCAAAGTTCTCGATACCGATAACAGTAGATGCAGAGCGGTAGAACTTGCGGCCGTGAAGGATCTTTTCAAGCGTTTTTTGACTTACTTTTGCAGCACATCCGGCACATGATACCCCGTGGGTCAATTTGTAATTATCCATGGCTTTTTTCTTTTCCTGTATGCATCCAATAAAGTATTGCTTCAAGTACGCCGCCTGCGATACATCTGGCTTTGTCGGAAACGGTATATACGCTGTCGCGGTTTCCTCTCGGATCTATATCTCCGATCTTCATGTTTTTTGTTACAGGCAGAGTATCTGATATCAGGCCGCGTATTACACCACTTATAGCAGCGTGAAAGCTTTTCCTGTTTACCGTGCCGAGAAGGTCTCCCTTTTCTACGGTATCTCCTATTTTTACAGCAGGTTCAAATATGCCGTTGTCGGGTGCGCGGATCAATCTTTCCTGACTATGGCCGCAGATAATACCCGGTATTCCCGTGTATTGTTCGGCTGTGCCTTTCCAGATAACCTTTCCCAGATTATGGCCGCGGTTTGTCTCAATAATACAATCAATATCTTCCGGTGCCTTAAAACCGGGTCCTAAACCTATTGTCAGCGGGGCATCCTGTTTTTTTGTTGTTCTATTGTCTATCGCTTTTAAAGTGGCATCTATTATGACTGCAGGGTTCAGGGCATTTATAATCGTATTGTTTTCAGAAGTAAAAACAGATACTGAAGAAGGGGAAAAATCGGATATATTATGTGCCAGTATTCCTGTGACGCCGTCAATAGTTATTTCGCCTTCTTTGATAGCACTTGAAAATGAAACAGTCCGCCTGATACACATGGGCTGAGGAAGGTCTACAACTGAAGTATTGAAACCCGACCTGAAAAGTTTGAAAGCTATGCCGCTGCCCAGATCTCCGCCGCCTTTTATGAGTACTTTGATATCAGCGAAATTCATTGAATGTAAACTTTAAAGAGTTTCTGCCGTACTGGTATCCTTCCGGATTCACTTGTTTGTATCAATATCCAGCAGCTTGTAAAGGGGACAGAATCCTATCAGAGAACTTAATGTACTTATAAGTCCTATAATCGCAAAAACAGCCCTGGGAAGGTTATCAGTCTTAAGAGCCAGTCCCATGAAAAGAGCGCCTATAAAAAGACGGGTATCTCTGTCCAGTTTGCTGAGATTTGAAATCTGCTTTAGATTGACAGGCTGTTTAGCTTTGGAGACAAAATGGTCCGGGTCGCTGGCAAAATCCTGTTTACATAATTCTGAGCAGAAGTAATACGTACGGCCGTTATGATCGGCCGTTACCGCATCCTGAGCTTCAGTAACTTCTGTTCCGCAGACTAAATCATAAGCCATTTACATGCCTCCATTATCCTTATTATAATACCACCGCGACAGTGTTGTCAAATTTGACTGCCGGTATCCATTTTTTATAGCATTTAAATATGGAAAACATTAAAAAATCAAAGTTGTCAGCAGTTATACTTGCAGCGGGTAAATCTTCCAGGATGAAGTTCCCCAAACCGCTGCTTGAAATAAAAGGAAAGAATATCACTAAGATGATCCTTGATAAGATATCAGCCGCCGGGATAAAGCAGGTGTATACGGTCCTGGGAGCAGAGGCCGAACGCATAAGCGGACAATTGAAGCTTGAGGGGATCAATACTATAATAAACAAAGAATGGGAGCATGGGCAGATAAGCTCGCTCAAAACTGCTATAAATGAAGTGGGGGACACTGCCGCCGCGATGATGGTGTTTCTTATCGATCATCCGCAGGTAGAAATTTCTACAATAAGAAAGCTTATTAAGGAGTTTGAAGCCGGAGATTACGATATAGTAATACCTGAGTATATGGGTTCAGGAGGTCATCCTGTAATTTTCCGGGACAGTGTATTCTCTGATCTGATGGATGCTCCTGCAGAAGCGGGAGCAAGAGCTGTAGTTAAAAGCGGGAAACATACACTAAAAAGAGTTTGTGTGGAAGATGTTTTTGTGAAGCAGGATTTAGATACGCCGGAGGATCTCGCACTGATAGATGTCTGAAAAAACAGTAGAAAAAAGAGTAGCTGAACTTGTGTCAGGTGATATGGATTTTGCTGTGGCTACCATAATATCGGCGAGCAAGGGTTCACCGAGAAAAAGCGGTACAAAGATGATAATTTTTCCGGATAGGAGAACAGAGTTTACGATCGGCGGCGGTAAATTCGAAGAATATACAATAAACCAGGCATTGGAAGCTTTATGCAGAGGGGAGAACAGAATATTCAAATCAGAGTTCAGGGAAGAGAAAGACGGTATGATTTGCGGTGGAGATGCGGAGGTGTTTATAGAAATCAACAGATCCGTGGTAAAGATCATTATCTTCGGCGGGGGGCATATAGGACTGGCACTTGCCGGATTCTGCGATGTTCTCGGGTTATCGTATACTGTCATAGATGACAGGAAAGAGTATGCCTCAGAGGAAAGATTTCCCCGTGCAGAAACAGTTAAAGTGCTCCCTTATGATGATGCTGCCGGGAAGTTACACATTACTGAAAACACATATTGCGTGATAGTAACACAGGGCCATAGCGGGGACGAAGCTGTATTGCGTGGCCTCATTCAGACCCCCGCGCCTTATATGGGTATGATAGGCTCGGTAAAAAAGACTGCTCATATACTCGGGAAAATAGCTCCGGGTATTAAAGATGCTGATCGCGACAGGATATACGCTCCGGTCGGACTCGATCTTGGCGGCCGGTCTCCGGCAGAGATAGCAGCAGCTGTTATTGCGGAGATATTGAAAGTGAGATACGGCAGTACGGGGAGATCCTTGAGAGAAAGACTTAATGATTAAGAAAGAGAAAATACTGGAGAGACCTGTCACCGGATTCTCCGGGATCAATAAATCGCCGCCCCGGCTGGATGCTGAGGATAAGGCAAGCGGCAGGGCGGTTTATGGCGATGACCTGGAGATGCCCGGTATGCTGTTTTCCCGCCAGGTATATTCAATCTACCCGCATGCCAGGCTGGTATCTATAGATACCTCGTCGGCTCTCAGGTGTCCGGGAGTGGTCACCGCGGTTACTTATAGAGACATACCAGGTGAACATTCCTATGGAAATGTAATAAAAGACCAGCGCCCTCTTGCAGACGATAAAGTAAGGTTTATGGGTGATGTGGTATGTGTTGTAGCTGCGGAGTCCGAGCGTGCGGCAAGAAATGCTGCGGCACGGATCAAAGTCGAATATGAGCAGTTGCCGGGAGTTTTTGATCCGAGAGATGCAATGAAGAAGGATGCGCCTCTGCTTTATGAAGAAAAGGGAACAAATATCCAGATGCCGATACGTATCAGAAAAGGTGATACAGAAAAAGGATTTGCTGACTCTGATGTGATCATAGAAGGAAAATTCTCCACCCCTTTTGTAGAGCATTCATATTTAGAGCCTGAAAGTGCAATAGCGTTTATTGATAAAGGCGGGATTATGCGGTTGAGAGGGTCGTTCCAAAATCCTTTTACTGCCCGCCGGGCAATAGCGTCATTCCTTGGAATAGAGCTGAACAGGGTCAGGATACAGAAAACGGTTTTAGGAGGCACATTCGGAGGTAAAGATGAACAGATGTCTGCAATAGGATGCAGATTGGCCTTGCTTGCATTGAAGACGGGCAGGCCTGTTAAAGCGACTTATTCAAGGGAAGATTCTTTTATTGAGAGCCATAAAAGGAATCCTTTCTACATGAAGTACCGGCTGGGTGCGACAACAGGCGGTATTATTACTGCTGTAGAATACGATATTGTAGCTGATTCAGGAGCGTATTGCTCCATGAGTCCGTTCGTTGTAAACAGGGGGATGGTACAGGGCGCGGGTCCGTATAAAATACCTAATGTGAAAGCGGATGCAGTAAGTGTCTATACTAACAATCCTTATACGGGTGCGATGAGGGGATTCGGGTCGCCCCAGTCTCATTTTGCCATGGAGAGTATGATGGATATGCTTGCAGAAAAACTTGACATGGATCCGCTGGAGATAAGGCTTAAAAATATAATACACCGGGGAGATATAACTGCAACCGGGCACAAGATAACCCATGATGTCGGCCTTGAAGAAGCCCTTAGAACAGCTGCTGAAGCGATAGGCTGGAAGAAAAAAAGAGAAGACTATGCCGGTCAAGATAAAGAATCCCACCCGAAAGGTGTGGGGATAGCCTGTTGTCTGAGAGGTGTCTCCCTGGGAGCTGAAGGCGCTGACGCATCAACAGCCTCGGTTGTTGTGCAGGCAGACGGCAGCGTTATAGTTTCAACGGGAATAACAGATCACGGACAGGGTTCACAGACTGTCCTTTCTCAGATAGTGGCGGAAGTTCTTTGTATATCTCTTGACAGGATCATATACATCGAACCCGATACTTCTCTTATTCCTGACGGGGGGCCTACAGTAGCCTCGCGGGGTACGATTATGGGCGGCAATGCCGCTAAAAATGCAGCTGAAAAAATAGTTCACAGAATGAAAAGGGTGGCTGCTGAGATGCTTAAGACAGACTCTGAGCAGGTAACTGTCCGCGAGGGATTGTTCCTGGATTCACGCAACAGTGAAACCTGTGTCACTTTTGATGAGGTGGTTGCTGAATGCTCTCGGCAGGCGGTGCCCCTATTTGAATATGGATGGTACTCGGCTCCCAAGATACACTGGGATGAAGAAAAAGGTTATGGCGCGCCTTATTTTACATATGTTTATTCCGTCAATGCCTGTGAAGTAACAGTGGATACTGAAACAGGAAAAGTCAGTGTGGAAAACTTTGTGTCAGCACATGATATGGGGAGAGCCATTAATCCGATGCAGTGTTACGGCCAGATGTTCGGCGGTGCTGCCATGGGAATAGGATTTGCGCTTCTGGAAGAACTGGAGGTGTATGAAGGTAAAATAAAATCACTGAATTTCGATACCTATACGCTGCCAACTGCATGTGACCTGCCTGAATTGCAGGGATATATAGTTGAAAGGCCGGATCCAGACGGTCCGTATGGCGCAAAATCACTTGGCGAACCCGCTACAGAAGTCTCGGCACCGGCTGTGATCAATGCCGTAGCGCATGCAACCGGGAAAAGGATTTTAGATCTGCCGGCTTCTCTTGAGCGTGTGCTGCTTGGAAAAAAATTGAGTAAATACGGACCAAAAGATGCTCGCTGAATTCAATGTAACAAGAGTAAAAGATATTGAAGAAGCCGTTGCCCTTATGGCAAAAGGCGGTCATAAAGTGGTAGCAGGCGGTACGGATATTATCCCTTCGTTAAGGAACATGGAAAATGCCGGTACAGACCTGGTGGATATCACGGCTATTCCGGGACTCGATAATATCACTGAAGAGAAAAATACTGTATATATAGGTCCCTTGGTTACGTTTACTGACATATTGCGTTCCGATATCATCAGGAAAAGGTGTCCCCTGCTGCAGAAGGCGCTCGAAAACGCCGGCAGTGTGCAGATAAGGAACAGGGCGACTGTCGGTGGCAATATTTGTAATGCATCTCCTGCAGCTGATTCAGTGCCGGCCCTGGTGGCGCTCGATGCTCGGCTGGAAATAACCGGTCCGAAAGGTTTTAGAGAGATCCCTGTTACATCATTTATTGCCGGTCCGAAAAGAACAAATATAGCTGAAGGGGAGATATTAACGCGTATAATTGTCCATTCAATGGAAAAAACAGAAGGATATTCTTTTCTTAAACTGGGTAGAAGAAAAGCGCTTGCCATATCAAGAATGAATGTAGCTGTCGTAATCGCACTGGAAAACGGGAAGATAATTCGGGCAGCGATATCTCCCGGAAGTGTAATGCCTGCTCCTTGCCGGATAAAAAAAGCGGAGGACCTGCTTATAGATAAGGCCGTATCGGAAGAAATATTTGACGCAGCCGGAAGAGAAGTCGCCGGATTGATGCTGAAAAAAAGCGGTCGCAGATGGTCTTCTGAATACAAGATGCCGGTTATACAGGCAATGGTGAGAAGAGCTTTAATGGAGGCAGCCCGGATCGCAAAATGAAGAAAATGACTTTGAGACTTCATATTAACGGGGAAAGTATTACCAGAGAATGCGAACCGGCGCTGACACTGCTCGATTTTATCAGGGATGTTGTGGGTTTAAAAGGCACAAAAAGAGGTTGTGAAATAGGGGAATGCGGTGCATGTACTGTTATTATGGACGGTGAAGCGGTAAATGCGTGTATGGTACTCGCTGCTCAGGCCGCAGATGCTCATATTACCACTATTGAAGGCCTTTCGTCTTCCGGAAAACTTCATTCGATACAGCAGGCTTTTGTCGAAAAAGGCGCCATACAATGCGGGTTCTGCACTCCCGGCATGATACTTTCCGCAAAGGCTTTACTGGACAGGGTTTCATCGCCGACAAGGGAAGAGATAAGAAGGGCACTAGCGGGTAACCTGTGCAGGTGTACCGGGTATGTCCAGATAATCGATGCTATAGAACATGCGGCAGATATGCTCAGAAGACAGGACCCTCCCACCGGTAAATAATCCCATTTATTGCAATAAAAGATGGAATTCGACGAAAAATATGCCATATTCTACGTCGCAAAAAAGCTCGGCAATACTTAGGGCCTCTGGAAAAAAGCAAAAGGTATAGAATAATAGACGACAAAAAAGTATAATATTGACATGTAGATAAGGAATAAGTGCAAGGAAAGCGCAAGGTACCCCCAAAAAACCTTGCATTTAGGAATCACAGGAG
>JBDRKX010000131.1:0-39925 GCA_043813605.1 Elusimicrobiota bacterium
TAACGAAGATTCCAGATCTTCGCGGCCTTCGCCCGTCACGTAGGATATCACGTCCAGTAACGAGCCCGACATCCTCAATACGCTCCCTTCCGCCGTGTCCTCAAGCGAAGATAACCCGTGCTGTTTAAGCCCGCTGTCAAGCTCCGCAAGAAGATCTGCAGGCAATGCGGATAACCCTTCTTTCAACTGCGTGCGTAAACCCTGGCTTAAGAGATATTTCAGTCCGGCGCGACGTGACCGCTTCCGTTTCTGGAAATACCTTATTATCGGCTCTATATACTCTATATCTTCTTCACGGTTGACCGTGATATATATGCCTTCTACCCCGCTTCTTTTAAAAGCGTTCTCCATTCGTTCGCGGCGGTTACTCACTTCGCGCCGGAACTTAGCGCGAAGACGCGCATCAGACGTATCCAGCAGTCTTTCTTCACCGGTTTCGCTATCCTTTATCCTTATCAGTCCGACATCCGGGATATGCATTTCCCTTACATCATTCACTACTATCGGAACTATTTCATGCCGACGGCTCAGTTTACGAAGAGATTCCTCGTAACCCTCGCACATAAAATCTGATATAACAAAGACCAACGACCTGCGTTTAAGTCTTTTTGAAAGGTCTTCAAGACCTTTCCTGAGGTCGGTACCCTGCCCGTCCCTTTTCCCGTTCCAGATAGCATCCAAAAGCCGCGATACCTGACGCGTACTGCTCTTGGGCTGAATATATTCTTCTACACGATCAGAAACGCGCATTAGCCCGACAGATTCATTGTTGTGGTTTGCTGCCAGTACAAGTGATGCCGATATATTCTCGTTCACTGCTCTCTTTGTTATGCCGTGCGTGCCGAGGTCCCCGGATGCGCTAACATCCTGGATCACCATTATCGGCAGATCCCTTTCTTCGCGCATCTTCCATACGAAGAGTTTCCCGGTCTTTGCGTATACTTTCTGATCTATCTTTTTCGGATCATCTTCTCCGGGCTGATACTCTACAATATCTTCGAATTCAGCGCCGTCCGGGCCCATGAAAAGAGAACGGAATCCGCCCATGGGCAATGAGTTCACAAGCATTCTTACAAAAGGTTCTATCTTTTTATATTTTCTGTCGACTTCAGAAGGTATAACAATACCGCCGATCAGGAACATCGGCAGTAGTCCTGCTAGGAACAACAGGCCGGATCCGGGTTTTACACCGGGCAATAAGCTGGAAAGTTTTTCGGTTACTTTCATCTTCTTCAGGATCTTCTGGGCATGTTTCTTTACCTGCAGATTACCGTCATTTGTAAAATACTCTACTATTTTTACGTCATCGGCGTCCCATTCTTCCTTACCTTCAATGGGACTGAGTATCTCACTTGATTTATCTCCGGCAGACACATAATCCTTGAATTTTTCAAGATACTCGGCTGCCGTTTTAACTACCTCACTGTCTTTGCTGTCACCGAAAAGTATCAGCATCTTCAGGTCGTTACTTGATGTATCATGTTCTTTCTCGTCTTCTATTATATATTCGAAAAACCTTAATACATCTTTACCTATAATGTCCCGGAGATTCTCGTAAGCAGTCTGAGAAAGATGTCCGATATATGCATCGCCCATCATTCTTTTTACGATAAGATCTTTGATCTCTTCTTTCGGCCCGTATTCTATTACACCCCTTTCCAACATTATCCTCATTACTTCTTTCTGCATTTCTATTTTCTCGCTATGGAAGAAAACAGTTATCAGTCTGTTGAATTCCTTGAACTCGCTATGCGCCGGTTCTGAACTGGAATACCCGTGTTCTTCAAGAAGTTTCAGGGCGTCTATTATTATTTCCCTGGGAATATCCTTACTGTTAGCCAGTTCTTTATAGATGTTCTTTACCCTGGAGAACACATCTATGAAACCGCTGCTGCCGAGAAGTCCTATAGTTCTTATATCATCTGCAGACAGTTCTGCGCCTTCCATGATAAAATCTATTACTTTCAATCCAAGAGAAGTACCGCGCAGGTTCTCGAATGGTACTGTCCTCGTTTCCGCTGCGTATCCGTAGTCATCCATATCCCCAGCGTCATATCCCCCATACGGTGATACAGATTCCTTGGACATCTCCAGTATCGTTTTATTAATGAGCGCCTTGACAGCAGGCCCCTTCTTCATAAGGTAATCCAGCGTTACCGCCTGGCTTTTTGCGTCGGCATTATGCAGGAATTCCACCACAGGTTCCGTTAACCCGTATCTTTCAAATATATCCATGGCGGCAGCAGTCGGTACAGGTTTGATACCGAGAGGTTTTCTTGCGAGAGCCACTATCGCGTCCAGACACTTCTTGTCGGTTCTCAAATCGGCTTCTCCGATGAATTTTATGATCGATTTAGCAAGATCTTCATCGGAAAATGTCTGATTGATCATCACGTAACTTACTTTCGAATAGTATACATATCTCTTTTCCGCGTCTTTTTTAAGAGCCCGCGCAAGCGCCGTCCTTCCTGTTTCTTTCATGCCTTTTATATATTCAAATGCCTTGTTATTCACCGTTATCTGTTTGTTCTCCAGGAACTTTATTATCAGTTCGGCATTTTGCAGATTATTCAGGCTCTTCAGCGCGACAAAAGCGGCTTCTTCGTGTGCGTCATAGTATTTAGACAACAGCTCAATATACCAGGTATTTCCTGCCAGGTCATCTGTTTTTACTATGAACTCTATTATGTTAAGAGCAAGTTCCGGATCATAGCCGCCATTTTGCTGCAGGGTAAACCTTTCAGTGTTCTCGTCTTTCAGTATCATATTTGCAAGCACTTTTCTGCCCAGTTCATCATATTTCATCAGACTCGCCAAGACAGCCTTCCGGACCGTATTGTCTTCCAATATCAGGAAATTCCCCATAAGACCGGCAGCGTATTCCGGTTTCAGTTCCGAAATAAACCTCAGCATGCCCGGTACCAATTTGCTGTTTATCGATTTTACGTTAATGATATTTCTGTTTCCTTTAAATTCCGTCTTTTCTTTACTGGAAAGAAGAAAGGAAAGAGATTTCATAACCTGTTCTTTACCTGCTTCCTGAGACATCTGGTATTTCTTGATATATTCAATCAATACCGCTGCCTGGGCTTCTGCATCTTCTCTTACCAGGTACAGTACACCACCTTGATATTTAGTCATCACATTATCAGTATCTTTTGCTATGGCAATACCGAATTGAATGAGAACATTTTTGTTGTCTTCATATTCGGCTAAAGCCCCTTCGACAAGCCTGGATTCGGGTTTTTCGAGTATATGGCCCTTTATCATGCCGTAGGCATACCTGCTGACTTTATTATCCATATGGCTGATTGCGCGGAATATATTATTAAACGCTTCGACACCGTGCGCATCATCAGGATGGGTATCTATTATTCTCTTACTGGAATCTATTATCATCTTGAATATCTCGAACGAGTCCATGTTGTTCATATTGCTTTCCATGTAAGTGCCGTATACCCAGTTACTGGCAGTGTATTTTTCTTCCAGAGCCAGTATCACTCCGCGCAGGAATGTTTCCGACGATGAAGTCAGTAACGACCCGGTATCAAGCAGTGCAAGAAGGACCTGCCTTGCATTCGGATCAGGAGAATCTTTAAGCACGTCCAATGCCTCGTACCATCTTAAGTCTTTTTCAGGCACTTCCAGAGAATGCCATTTAACGAGCTTGAGATCCTTGGAAGCGACAACCTCGTTCTGCCACCATGTCAGCAATACAGGCAGCACTTTTTCTTTTATCGCAAGATCCATGTAGTCACTGTAAAGTATTACGCTGTATTTGCCGAAAAGCCTCTGGAATCCCAGCAATGACACCTCTGACTGTTTTTGCTTATACTGAAGGAACTTGTATCCGGTTATGGCTCCCTGGGCAACGACGAGCATCATGAGGATACTCATCACTGTCACTATAATCCTCCTCTTGAACGAAGATTTGGCTATTTTTCCTGTTTCTGCAGAATGTTCGTAAGGCATCTTTTCGACCGCGTATTCTCTTATGTCTTCGGCCTGATGTTTTTTGAGTTCGTTAAGTATAAACTTGGCCGATTTATCAGTTTCATCCGGATTCCATATATTCAGCAGCTTCGTTATTATCTGAGGTTTATCCAGCCACGTGATCTCACGGCGGGTCTCAGAAAGAAGCAGATGTTTAATAACGTCTCCCCACGTGTATTTATTAAGACCGCTCTCCATCCTGATAAGGGCAAGTTCTATGCCGTTTTCTATATCTTCATCATCGGTATAAAGATATACTACTACAGCTTTCTCCACCCATAAAGCTTTTCTTTCCTCCATAACGGTATTTATGAGTTCCTGCCTCTTTTTAGCTGAATCAAGTTTTATCCATGAATCGAGAAATTCGCTGAGTTCCCTTGCGTCCACTTTTCTTATCTGCCTGTAAGGTATCAGATCAAGGGACTTATTTTTTGGTTTCCTGTAATCTACAAATAAATCTTCGACGTTTTTCCTGATACGTTTCTGTGTAACTGAGAACAGCCTGTCGAGCAGATCTCCTATGCCGGCAGCTATCTGCCTGCGCATAACTACCTGCAAGTATATCAACAGAAAACCGCCCAGCATTGCTATGCTCCACGGTACGAAGTCTACCAGTGTATATAGAGAGATGTTCCCGGCAAATTCACTCCAGTATTCGGATATCCCCGCCGCTTCTGCCGGAGATATAGTACCGAGCACACCGGCACTTATCATAAGGATTGTAAATATTATGGTACCCAAAGTGGTCTTGCCTGCTTTGGATACGGGTGCAGCCGGTTTTGATCCCCTTGTGAATAAAGAAGTAAGACCTCTTCGTTTTTTCTTCAATGACGGAGAACTTTCCAGATCTTCTTCCGGCCTGATAAAAAAGCTCTTAGTGCGTATCAGCATATTCAAGAGGTAGAGGATAGCCGCAGGAAGCATGAAATAGGAACTCAGGTCTTTGAACCGCACAAGATAGCTTTTACCTTTACCCTTGACACTCGCTACGGCCCGCCTGAGGAGACTGGCCGCTGTCTCGTCGTCAACATGCGCATATATGCCGCCGCTCATATCTCTTATCTGCATCAATGAAGCCGGATTCGGTGTTGTCGTAGCGCGCCGGCCCGCCTCATCCTTAATATACGTTTTTATTTCACCTGTATCAGAGAGTACAGGCATTTCAGTCGCCGCAGAACCTACACAGTATGTCAGTATAGTTATATTGTTCTTCTTCGCTTCTTCAATAGCTTTGACAAGATCTTCGTTTGCCCCGAAATCCTCTCCATCCGATATTATCATTATGAATTTTTTGTCTTCCACTCTTACCCCGGTAGTTTTCTTAAACCTGTCTATGGCTTCATTTATACTCGAAGCAATATTAGTGCTTTCTACCGCTATAGCATTCCCGCTTTCCTTGTAATGTGACAGCCTCTCCATGATCTCTTCCGGCCGGCCTCTTACCAGGTTCAGCTTATATTTCAGGTCGGTATAATTGCCGGAAACAGGGGATACCATCTTGGCAACACCGCCGAAGACTATAAGTCCCAGCCTGTTGTTTCCTTCGGATTTTTCTATTATATCCAGTACTTCCTGTACCCCTTTATCGAGCCTTCGTTCTTCTGAATAGGCCATGCTGGGTGTAACATCCATCAATATCATTGTATCGGAACTGCCGAATGGCGTATCTTCCACGCCTCCTCTCGGTCCGGCAACGACTACAAGGATCAATATTACAGCTATCGCTTCAACAAGCGTTTTGATTATCGATCTTCTGAACCCTTTCCATTCCCGGAGTTTTTCCGGCACCAGTCTCGGCGCCCATTTTCTGGCTTTTTTGAAGCCGCGAATCAGGCTGCTCCAGGTAACAGCAGCTATTATGCCTATTGCGACAGGAACCATATAAAGTACCTGTGCACGTGCGAAATCTATTATGCTCCCGTCAGTTATCTTCTCGAATATTCCTGTACCCGCCCACGATGCCGAAGTACCCATTGTCATACTAAAAAGCAGTGAACCTCCGAGCATCATGAAGATCATCCAGACTCCTTTCCCCTGTTTTGAAGGAGCAGAAGGCCGGTCTTTATTTTTATTCAGTTCCGAAACCTTTTCTGCCGCCTCGCTGCCGTCCTGCCGGCCGGCGCTATCCGAGTCGTTATCTCCCTGCTGTTTTCCTCCCTGCTCGGATTTACTATTGGATTCTTTCCCGCCTTTCTTACCGCTCTTCTTCGATCCCCCCTGGCTCTTCTTATCACCCTGCTGGTTCTGCTGTTCTTTCCGGTTCTTCAGCAGTACCTCAAGATTCCAGCGGGCGTCTTTGTTGTCAGGATTAACTTTGAGCGCGTTCCTGTAAAGCGCTACTGCTGCTTCAACTTTATTCATCTGCAGTTTTGTATTGGCCTGGTTGAAGTAAGCATTTGAAACAAGGTCTATTAAGGGCACCGCTTTTTTAAGTTCCTTCTTTTCAGTTTCGGTCATTTCAAGGCCCCTGCGCCATTTTTCTATAACTTCTTTGTGAACAGCCAGTCTTGTCCTGCCTTCATCCACCACTTCCTGAAAAACGGATATCGCCCTGTCGTTCATCTGTGAATTTTTCTGAGCCAGCATTACATACACACATGCCTCGTTCATCAGGGGCTCCAGCAGGTCGGGATACAGCATCCTGGCAAGAAGATACATCCTGAGAGCTTCTTTGTACTTGCCTTCGGCAAAATATTCGTTCCCTTTTTCCAGTTCCTTTATTCCTTTGACATCGAGGACACGCAGTTTACGTATATTATCTTTCACGGTCTCGAATATATTGCTCTTTTCCTGTTCCTCAGCAGCCGGTTCATGTTTCTCGATGAGCAATGTTTCTTCAGCAGCGGAAGCCGATGTTATCTGCCCCAAACCGCCGCCGGAAAACGCTATACTGAAACTCAGAAGAAGCACAAAAAGAGACCGCAGCCTGCTGTTCTCGGCTATAAGCTTTAAACCGTATGAACCCAGCGCCAGAAGAGCGAATATCCATATAATATCGTTATGAACAACCCGCTGTGTCGGCACCAGCCGTTTCTGCATTTCAGCTATCTCTTTGAACGCATCTATCATCTCGGAATTGTCATTTGCCATAAAAAACCGCCCGCCGGTCATATTTGCCATTTCGGTAAGCGTATCTACATCTACGCCTGTACTTCCCGGGCTGCCCGAAAGCGACGCGCCTATAGCATATATCTTTATACCAAGATCACGGGCAAGTTCCGCCGCCTGTTTTTCCGTGAAATGGCCTCCGACCCTCTGGCCATCCGTTACCAGCACTACTGCCTGGCCTTTCACTTTATTTAATATCTCTTCAAATATTATCGGGTCTTCTTTCAGTATCTCAATCGCCTTCGTCATGCCTTGCTCTCTGTAAACAAGCTGTTTTATATCGTCTGATACCTTTGGATGTTCGAGTACGGCAACTTCCAGAATATGATGCAGTCCTTCGACCGTTCCGTCACCCAGAGCGGTAGAACTCTCCAGCTTTTCCGTCATATTGAGCATGTCCAGCAGACCGTCATAATCTCTTGTCAGCCTCATGAGCACCCAGGTAAAATCCCCGAATTTCACAAGGCCTATACGGTTATTCGTATCTCTCTGGCTGTTTATATATTTTATCGCCGCCTTGACCGCTACCTCGAAACGCGTGAGTTCCGCTGATTTGCCTATATTCGTGCTCATGCTGCTCGAAACATCATAAACCACCACACTGTCTGCTACCGGTATATGATGGATCGGTTTTTTAACACCGAGCATCGGTTTTGCCAGTGCCAGTATCATGAAGCTTATTGCAAGAAACTCGAGAAACCCCGGCAGCAGCCTCGTCAATCTCTTGCCGGAAACCTGTTTTGAGAAAACAGAGCTGTCCGAATACTCGAATGAACGTTTTTTCCTGAAATACCTGTAACCGAACACCGCGGCTACAGCGGCAAATCCGGCAAGAAAATACGGTTCCTGCAGTTTTATCCCCTCTATTATCGCGCCGGCATCCGTTCCTCCCCAGGCACTGCCTACTGTAACAAGGCTCACAAGTAATACGAACGTTAGTGCAAACAATCTGACCCTTGATAACAGTTTGATATTTTTACCATTAATCGGATGTTTAAGGGCTATATATCTTATGAATTTTTCGGCATTTTCTATATCTTCACGGGTATCTTCCATGCTGGCGCCTGCAAACCTTACAAGATCACTGTCACGGAGTATCCTGGTCAGAAAATCTATCTGGTCTTCACTCAACCGGCTGTCTTTTTTTGCGTCTTTTAAGAATTTTTCGGTATCCCTCTGGTGCCTGGTAAGGCCCGCTTTATCCGCAAATCCAAGCTGATCTACTACGAATTTTTTCAGGCTCTCGGCAAGCACGCTGTATACATTATTCTGGCTGACCATACGCAGGTCAGCATCTTCTTTGAGATTATAGATTTCCTGTAACGCTATCTCTGCCGGTTCTTCCAGTTTTGCAGTAGAAATTCCGGCCGGCCGTCTTCTCCTTATATACCCTATTATGAATCCCAGTCCGGTGATCGAGAGTATTGCGCTTATTATTATGCCGAACACATTGAAATCCGAAAGTTTACCGGCAAACCCGGTCTTCGATTTTTTCAGTTTCAGTGATTGTTTCGGCATACCGGCCGGTATTATCGATTTAAGAGTGACTTCGGGCATCTTAACACTTGATATTACTGCCTGGTCTTCTCCCGGCAGGAAAGTCCTTATTAAAACAGGAGCTATTTCCGTTTTTCCGAACTTATTGTTCAGTCCGGTACTTAACACAAACTGAAGCACCACTGTGTCTTTGCCTACATATGTCTTCTCCTGGCCTTTTATCTCAACAATATTGAAATCACCCAGTTTTCCTGTGCGCGGAGTGAAGATCAGCTCAAAATCTTTTTCTTTTTTCACTAATACTTCAACTACAAACTCCTCTTCCACACGGAGTTCGGTCTTACTCAGGTTCCTGGTACTAGAAATTGGTACGGGAAGAGTTTCAAAACTGCCGGCAAGACGCGGTTTTTTGCCGCTCTTATAGTCTGCCGCTACCTTGTCCGCTATTCCTTTCTGCACTGATTCTTCCTGGAGTTGCCAGCTGAATTTTTCTGCCAATGTACGTGCTTCTTTAAGCACTTCTTTGAAAGTCGCATCCGCTTTAACATCTATTCCTAACACATGTTTCTTTACACGATCATACATCTCCGCCTGGATGAGCTCATCCAGTACTTTATCATTAGAGACACCGGTCTTCGCAGCTATCTCCCGTATGATCCCTTTTCTGAACTCCCAGTGTTCGCCATTCATAAATATGCCGATCGTCTGTGCGATCAGTACTGCTTTTTCCGGCGGTACTCCCTGCACAAAAAGCGAGCGGAATATATTATCCACTCCGGTATAGTTTACCGGGTATGACACATTGCGGTTGATCAGCCCGGAGAGCCGCGGTGCCTTTTCATATGTCTGTATCCACGGCATCTGGTAACCGGTAGGAGTGAACCACGGTACGAACTCATTAAATGTATCTACTCTCAGTTTTTCGACTATATCCTTCCATTCCCAGTCTTTAACATCTTCATAAGAGAGATAATCTGCTCCCCAGACATCCATCACCGCTTCACGCACTATGTCCGATTTTATCTTTTCCGGTATCAGCATGCCCAGTATAAAATCCTTCAGCACGCTCTGGTGTATAGACATTATTTCCCGGTTGGCATAAGGAAACATCTCTCTCATGAGTCTTCCCAGTATATATTTCATCTGTTCTTCAGGCGTCGATTTTGGAGCCGCTTTAATTGTTTTGTTTACGTTCTCTATGAATATGCGCATGTCTTTACTGTTCCCTGAAATGACCCTGTAAAGAAGGTCCATATACTGTCTTCCGTGGGCCCCGAACAGGTAAAAATCACCTATATCGGTTCCTATGTCTGTAAAAAACCTTATATAATGCAGGCTCTCGTGCGGGATGATCACTTCTATCTGACATGCTATATCAGCCGGGCTTGTTAAGAAATCCGTCGGTATATATATGCTGCCTCTTTCGGGCCCTTCCGGCAGTACGAAAGCCATGACGCCCCGCTGCCCTGCTTTCTGCTCAATCGCAGCGGAGGACACCATTCTTGTATTATAGGTCGCTTGCCGGTTCCACCTGTCACGCTCAGCCCCAGTTCCTATATCCAGTTGGTCGAACTGAGCCCTGTTGCGTATCCTGAAAATGACTTTGCCAAGCCATTTTTTCGCTATATCGGACATTATGAATTCCTGCGGCTTGTCGGGATCTTTAGAACTGTTCCACGGCTGCGTGATGTTCCTGTCTATCCATTTCGTCCAGAATTGAAGTGAATACTCTCTTTTTCCTTCAAGAACTTCTTTTTCCAGCTTTACAAGATCCATTATCGAGTTATGCCACGTCCCGAGTTCTTTCAGCATGTATTCTGCAACAGCAGTGATGCCTGGCAGAGTTTCAGGATCATTTGTCAATGTAATAAGGTGGTCCGGATTAAGCCTGGCATCACCGAGAAACCCTTCAATAAAAGAATGCAGGGCACCATGGGCTATGAGGAAAGGCCTAGGATCTTGTATTATATCCCTGATGTCTTTCTCGCTTATTTTGCCTGATTCCAGCTTATCAAGTATGTTCCGGCGCGGGCTGCCTTCGTCTTTAAGCAGTTTATCAGCAAGTTCTTGTTTAAGGGGCTCGAGAATAGCCGTATTCCCTTCTATGATAGCCATTGAAGCTATCCTTCCGAGCAGAACAGCATTATCTATGTTTATGAATAGAACCGGTGAATTCATAGCCGGATCATTGAGCCCTCCGACTATCTGCACCCTGTTGTTTTTAATATGTTCTGCCAGTATTTCTACTGTCTTTTTAGTGAAATCAGCGGAACTTATCTCTCCGTGCTGTGATAATTGCACAAGGGAATTCAACGCAAACAGATGGGTCTCCTGCGCTGCCGGATCCGTAAACGAATGGTTTTTCAGTATTTCCTGAAGAAGCCCCGCCGATTCCCTATATTTTGACAGCACGTGCATAGCGGCATTCCTGCTGGCGCCTGCAGGCGCATTTTCAGCAAACGCCAGAAGGTCCTTGAGGTATTTATCGGGAAGAGTATTGGCGTGAGTAAGCGCGTCTGCTGCAGTCAGAACAACAGCCTCGGCACGGGCCGCTACCGGATTCATAACCAGTCCCATAAGATAATCCCTTACATTATCAGTTTCTATATATTTGAGTATCCTCAGTGTCATTATAGCCGGCGGGAATGCCGACAGGTCTCCCATCATCATACCCATCAAAGCGCCGTTGATGGCCATCATATTCAAGCGTATGAGCCTGTCAGTTGCGTCTTTGTCGAAATATTTAGTTACTTTACCGGCAAGTGTAAGTGACTTCACATATGAGGTCAGGGAGACTATCGCCGCCTGCTTCAGTTTAAAATCAGTTTCATTCTCGATTATCTCAGTAAGTATATCCACAGTGAGCTTTGTCTTTATATTGGAGATAATATATATGAGGTTCTCCTGCTCTTCCCCGTCTTCAAGCTCATACCTTTCATACAGTTCGTTCAGTATCTCGTTCTTTTCCTTTTCGGTCACGCGGCGGTCTATTATCTGCGTATATGTAAGGCGGTCCGGCATCGGGATATCCCTGAGTATCATCTCTTTATGGTAAGTCATGTCAGGAGCACTCAGCATATAGGCTCTGGCTGAGCTCAATATTGACGGCATTACAGGCGCCACTATCATGTGAAGAGCCATGATTACTAATGCCAATCTTCTTACCATATTTTTACGCGAAAATCTTTCTTTTATCCTGTTAATAAAAGGGATTTTCCCGTCTATAGATACTTCAGGTATCGCGTTTTCCGCTGCAAATCTGCGCACCCTTCCGGCAAGCCCCGTACTCCACATTATACCCCTTCTGTTAGCTTTTCTTTTTGCGGCAA
The DNA here is from genome assembly GCA_043813605.1 of Elusimicrobiota bacterium. Classification (GTDB taxonomy): domain Bacteria; phylum CG03; class SLGR01; order SLGR01; family JBDRKX01; genus JBDRKX01. The sequence continues at coordinate 11,928 of JBDRKX010000131.1, forward strand.
GCCTTATGAGTTCCCTGGCAATGACTGCCGAAAGCTCTTCTTTCGAAAGCCATTCAGTATTATCTACATTCAGGTATATGCAGTTATTAGTTGCTCCGGAATGCGCTGTGAATTTCGGCGGTGCCCTGTCATCTGTTGTTTCAATTATGACTATATTTACATTCTCTTTTGTCTCGTTTATATCGATTTCACCTACAACAGGCGCTTCAAGTGTGCCTATGTTGATCATTGCAAGCGCTTCTTTTATTTCTTCTACTGTTTCTGTATCCGCTGCCGGCCACAATTCATCCTGCGGCATAATACTGCCCACACGGACTACTTTCCCTTTTTTGTTAAGTTTAGACCATTCAAGGTATTCGTTGATCCTTCTATGATCAAAGAAACTTACTGCGCCGTCTGCCGTAACTTTCTTTTCGTTTTTGTCATATTCGCTATAATTCACCTGTGCGAAGGCAAAGGGATTTATTATTCCCATCATGTTCTGCTTTGATGCCAGATGTTTGAGCCTGTCTTCTCCAGGGGCAGGTCTTTCTTCTGTATCAATGTCGTCCTTTGCCATATCGGTTCCCGTTTCTATCGACTCTCTGTACCGTTCTATCCGGCCAAGTGCTTTTTTTATGCTTTCAAAGGCTTTTTTCCCGGGCTCTTTGCCTTCTTCGAGGTCATTCAATCCGTTATACCTGCTCTTCAGTACACGGAGTGTCTTCTGAAGGCCTGCATCTGTCTGGGAAGCTGTTCTAAGTTTCTTATCATTTAAAACAGCTTTTACCCTTTGCTTAAGTTCTCCCAGTCCGAGACCGTATATATCGCTTAATTTTTCTTCCGGTTCTTTTTCTTCGGGTTTTCTCCTGCCGAGTCTTCTCGTAAAGAAAGGCATAATAAAACCAAGCATATATGTACTGTCGTATGTTCTGTAAATATGTTCTATGGATTTTCTGTCTTCTTCCGGCAGAGACTTACCGGTTTTGAGCATACCTTCTTCTTTCCACTCATTTATCCATCTATCTATCTCAGATGAATTTATATTCTTTAATCCTTCTACAATGGATCTCCAGTCATCTACATAGAGCTGTGCAAGTTTGGGCGCCAGGTACTCCATGACCTTTGAAATAAGAAGCGGACGTATTGCCGCAGGCAGCTCTTTCTCATGCGACACCTTTGTCAGCCACACCATAAGATCCAGGGTCAGCCTCTCTGCAGATATATGTATTTCTACATCACGCTCTTCGTGAGCCCAGAATTCTTCCGACTGGATCTCTTTAATACCTGCCTTCATCTGCCTCTGAAAAACCATTATCCCGGCTACACTGTCAACTTCCTTCTGAAATGATCTTTCAGTTACACCGGCCATTTTCAATCTTGACTGTATCTCGATGATCCCGTCTTTTGTCTTATGTGAGAATGTTTTTTCATCCCTGTAAAGCTGCCCTATGTAATACAGTTCCGCAGGATCAAGATTGGTTGAAGAATAAACACCGAAGATACCTCTTATGATCTCGTCCCATCTTTCATCTGTTATCACAGCCCTTAGTTTTTTCAAAGCTGCAGGCCTGTATTTTATATCACTCACCAGGTCCCTGCCGAGTTTATATGTAAGATACGTATATTCCTGCGCATCGCCGAAGGTCTGGTAGGGTTTTTCGCTCTGGATCATTATCGCGCCGAGCCTGTCAAAGACCTCGGGGTTCTGAAGATACATATTATAACGGCTTAAATATTTATAATACATAGTATCCGTCCACTCCAAACCGTTTGCTTTCAAAGCCAGGTAATGAAACAAATGACCGCTTTCTGACGGGCTTGCCAGGATGGACCCTCCTAGGTGAGGATATTCCGCCGGCCCGAACGCTGTATTGATATAAGGACTGAAATATGCGTTATCCCATTGCGGAGAGCTAAAATCATGAACTTTCGAGATCTTATATTCCTTGGGTAATTGTTCATATACAGCTCTCGGATAAAACCGGAGATTATCCGCATAGACCATACCAAGCGCAAATTCTGCTATATTATCCCGGTCGATCTCCTGTTCATCAAGAATATAATTGATTTTTTTTATTGCCGCTTCCGATGGAGTAAATAATGAATCTTCAAATACGATCCCTGCCATTGCGCGGATCATGACATCCTGCCATTCTGATTTGCTCCAGCTTTCGGCTGTGCCTGGGGGAGAAATATTATCTACGGATTTTCCCTCAGATTTTGCTTTAAGATACCAGCTGTCAAGAGTTTCCGCCAGCACGGGTACAAGCCCGGTTTTGATCCAGGACTCAAAACCCGCAAGGTCCTTATTTTTCATCAGGGACTGTATAAGCTCATCTATTTTGTCTTCCGGAACAATTTTATTGCTCGAATATCCATGCAGGAGAGACATCAGAGACTGGAGCGTCATACATTCGGGTGACGCCGGCGGGATATTCTTTATTGCATCAAATATTCCGGTTAGCGTTTCAGCTTCTTCTATCTTGAGCCCATCGAGGAACATAGTCACGGTAAGATACGATGCAATGTCTGTATATACAGAAGGTAAAGCCTGTGAGATGGCCTCGTTCGAACCCTTCCATGAAGAGACCATGGTAACCGCGCTTATAACTGACGTAGCCAGACTGTTTATCCTGCTTTCGTTCTCATTAATATTGGCTTTATCGGCCGCAAGCCTGTATATCTCATCGATATTGGATTTAATAAGAGCACTTGCAGGTCTTATAGCTTCCATCTGACCCTTTGTCATCAGATTACTTGCAAAGAGGCGCATCAACCAGTTTGTACTGTTGTTGTTAATAACCCTGCTTAGGAAATTATCCTGCGTCAGATCATTACCCAGGAACGGTTTCCAGAAATCCAGGCCGCCCGGCACTATTATTTTTCCTTTGTTGTCATATTCAAAATAACCGGCCGTCTGTTTAATGAGTTTCAGCGAATTAGCGCTGATAAACTCTTCTGCTATATTTTTCTCAGGTATCATGTTCCTGATGAAACTCACCTGCTTTTCAGCAGACACGTTCTTTGTACCGATCCAGAAGAGCATCTCTTTGAAGATCTTTGCCGCAGGAGTAATCGGAAGGAGCTTTTCGAGTTCTATCTTCTCTTTTATCGCCTTTTGCGCTTCAGGCTCCAGAGGATTAAGGTACAGATCCTCGGTACGGTTTTTATTGTAGTAGTGCTCAACAACATTAACTGCTTTTGGAATGGTAATGCATGCTGTCACTGTGAGCATAAGCGCTGAAACGAATATCACTACCATGTTCCTGAAAATGTTAAGTTTAGGTCTGGGGACTAATTCTTCAATTTTTTCAAGAGATTTCCGGGTTTCCCTGATAGCCTTAGGGGTGACTTTCCCTGTTTTTTTAATTACGGTTGCCTTTCTCGATAAAAGTCTTCTGGCTGATGCAAGACGCTGTTCACTATTCACCTTTTCATTCTCTAACGCAGCCTTTATCTCATTTTCGACTGTATGGGTAGGAAGCTTCGTAAAAATATCAGCGTCATAGCTTATCTTTTTACCATTTCTCTGGGCCAATCCTTCTTTAACTGAATTATCATAGAATCCTTCAGTTGCCTCTTTTATACCTGTTCTGATTTTCCTGGTAGAATCAATGGTTTTCCAGTCCTGGATTGATGAATAAACATGCTTCTTATAACTAAAGCGGATACCTACAGGAATATTATTTCGGACTATTGTATCATCTGCAAAAGACTCTATTAAACTGCGGTTTCTACTCTTAACATCAGGTTCAACAGCCCAAGGTGCTACAGTACATAATAATTTGTTATATAGCGTTAACTCAACTGGTTCTTGTTTTGCGGCAGGTTCTATTACTTCCGATTCAGTTACAGGTGGCGCCCTTTCGATGCTCATTACCTTTGCCGAAGGCAGTCCCTGTCCCTGTTCTTCCGCCTCTTTTGTTTCAGTACGTACCAGTTCTATCCGGCCGAGCGCTTTACTTATACTTTGGAGGGCTTTTTTGCCGGGTTTGTTACCTTCGGACAGTTCATTTAATCCATTGTACCTGCTGTTCAATACACGGAGTGTCTTCTGAAGGCTTGCATCTGTCTGGGAAGCTGTTCTAAGTTTCTTATCATTTAAAACAGCTTTTATCCTTTGCTTAAGTTCTTCCAGTCCCAGACCGTATATATCGCTTAATTTTTCTTCCGGTTCTTCTTCTTCGGGTTTTCTTCTGCCCAGTCTTACCGTAAGGAAAGGCAGCAGCGCGGCTGACATGAATATCATGTTACGGTCTCCGGGAACACCGGTTTTCATCATGGATAATAATTCTGATTCGACAGGTTCCTGCCTGGCCGGTTTTGTTTTACCTAACCTTTCCAGCGCTTCCAGCGCTTTCTTGTTTTCCCATTTTTCTGCCAGGCTTTTTAAGACTTCTTCGGCTTCTTTACTGTCTTTTGCCATTATTTCAAGCGCATCTGTCTTCATGTCCTGCAGCGCATCTTTGACTTTGGTATCCTTTTCTGCCATTTTTTCCAGCACCATTCTGAATATATGCGTATCGCCTTCGGCTGCTATATTCACAATTTTATCCAGCGCTTTATCCACCTTATACTGTGAATAAAGTCCTATCAGGGTATTCACGGCCATCTGGTAATTTTTATCTGCAGCCATTGCTGCGAGTTTATCGAGATCAATACCCGCAACATCTTCGTGCGCTGTCTTAATGCCATACGACATATCCAGTGTTATCAGAAGCCCTAATGCCCTGAAATCTTTATCTCGGTAAAATATCTCCATCAGCTTGGAAGACGATTTTTCAGCCAGAACTTTATCTTCTTTCTCTTTTGCGACTTTTTCCGCGAGACTGCCCAGTTCAAGTTCGGAAACCAGTTCCGGGCCTTTATCCACTTTATCCCTGGTATCCTTGATAATGCCTTTCTCTATCTTCCAGTCCTGTATCCAGGTTTTCACCATAGCAGAATCTATTTTCTTTATCTCTTCAAGCATCGAGCGCCAGTCGTCCAGATGATACTGGATAAGTTTCGGTGCAATATATTCCATCGTTTTTGCCGCAAGATAGGGCTGCATGCCGTTAGGCACATTGTTCTCATACGAGAGTTTTGCCAGCCATATAACGGTATCCAGTGTCATCCGTTCTGCAGCAATATGCATCTCTATCCCGGATTCTCCATGCGGCCAGTATTCTTCAGGCGACAGTGTATATATGGACACCTTCGTATCTTCCTTCTGAAGAGCGAGTATGCCTATTATCCGGTCTATCGACCTTTTAAGTTTCTCATCGTCTACTCCGTCTGCTATCAGTTTCTCTTTCAATAACGCCAGTTTTTCCTTTACTGCAGATTCATACCCATCATTTTCCGAATAGACCTGGCCAAGAAAGAATATTTCGGCAGGATCAAGATCGGCTGCATTCACTTGTGACAGATTATTGCCGGCAAGTTCCTGCCACCGTTCAGGCGTGACTATACTTCTGAGTTTTGACAGGGCATCTTCTTTTGTGCGGGTATCATCTGCCGCATCGTTCCCCATCATGTATGTAAGGTAGATGTATTCGAGCGCTTCATTATACAAACCATCGGTATCATGCAGCGTCTTTGTTATCATCAGATACCCCAGCCTGTCAAAATACTCCACATTCTGGGTATAAGGAGGCCCTTCCGAAGGGTCTCTCCTGACCATGATACTCTGCCATCCCAGCCGGTGTTTTTGCAATATAAGAAAATGGAACAGGTGGCCCACTTCCGCCGGTACGGCATACATGCATCCTGCTATATAAGGCGCATCTACTGTCTTCAGCGCGTCTTCCTTGCCGTGAGTTATTATTCCTGCTCCGGACGGTGAAAAATGCGCGCCGCTCCATACCTGGGCGCTGGGATGGTTTATCCAGTGTACTCTTGCCAGCCGGTATTCCTCGCTCTTAGGCAGCACATCGTATATGTCCCGGGGAAACGTCCTGAGCGCGTCGGCATAGACCATTCCTATAAGGAACTGTTCTACATCGTTCGTGTCTATTTTCTGATCAGCAAGTATCCATTTAATCCTGTCTGCTTCTCTTTCCGCAAGATTATACTCTCTATCATATGTATCAGAGCCGACGATGCCCATTATTATAAGGTTCTGCCACTGTTCCTGTATCCAACTGATAAGATCCTCATTGGAAGATGTCTTAACTCCCAGCCTGTCAAGCTCTTCAGCGATAACAGGGGCAAGTTCGTTTTTGAGCCAGTTGCCGTAATGCTCGATATATTTTGTCTTTTTCACATATTTCCTGTTAAGTATGTTGAACTTATCTATCAGGGGCTGGAACGGGGCTTTTCCCATGATAGTATCGGTCCTGATATCTTTCATCAGGCCGTGAAGGAGTTCATCGACTTTATCGTCTGGAATAAGACCGTTCTTGGCGATCTCTCTGAATATATACGCAGCCGCTTGAAAATCGATATGGATCTCAGAATTGGGTTCTATACCGTGCATATTGTCGGGATTTTCCAGCTGAGGCAGTTCATCCAGGTAATCGTAATACCGTTTTAATGTTTCAGCTTTCTGTATTCTGACCCCATCGAAGAACGGTGTTTCCAGATGATTTTTAAATATATTGTCTTCTATACCATCTATTACCTGGGGCAAGCCTTCTGATATCGCTTTAAGGCTGCCATGCCAATCCGAAACCATAACCATCACTTTTCTTACCAGCGACAGTCTTTCCCAGTAATCCCTGTTGAGTTTAGCAAACTCTTTTCTTTCTTCGCTGGTCAGCGGTTTTGCTTGCGCGTTCTTCATCCTTTCATCATATGCTCTTATCTTCATCAGTATAGCGGTATAATCCATCCGCTCCAGGAGTTTTTCTTTTATCGGTTCAAGAACTTTTATCTGTTCATCGGCAAGATGCCTCGACGCCATAAAATGCATCAGCCTGCTGGCTGGTTTATTATTACCCAGCCTTGTCATGAATTGGTCCTGCGTAAAACCTTCTCCAAGCTGTTCTTTCCAGAACTCCGCGCCGCCGGGGATGATCATCTTGCCTGATTCGTCGAACTTGAGATATCCGGCTCCCGAGCGGATGAACTGTGCCATCATCTCGTTGACAAATTCGCTAAGGAAATTCACCTGAGGCACCATGTTCTTTATAAATGCAACCTGCTCTTCTTCCGTGAATATACGCGTACCTATGGAGTTGATGATACTTTCAAAATGTTTTCTTCTCTCCTTGAAGTTAAGTATCCATTTCAGATCGACTCTTTTAAGCATTTCTATACGCGCTGCGGGTTTAAGTACGCTCACATACTGTTCCTCTGTCCTGGTAAGAGGCCGGTCCATTTTTACTTCCGGCAGTCTCTGCACGAATTGTATCTGCGGCCCCCGGTTACCTGACACCATCATCTTGATCCTCTGCACCATCATCATCCTCACGGGCACAGGAACGAATTTCACTACAGCTCCCCATGTAAATGAAGCCAGTATCGACACTGAAACCAGTACTATAGACATTCTCTTAAGGTATTTTTTAAGTAATGTCGGTTTCCTTACACGGCTTTTTTCCAACGCGTACGCGCGTACCGACTGTTCCAGAGAATCATCCCAGTCTTCTTTTTTCAGCAATGCTCTTTCTTTTGCCAGTGTCCTTATGACAAGCCTTGTCAGTTCAAGAGCAATAATTTCGGCAGGTTGTGCTTCAAAATCCGCTATACTTACATAGACGGTGTTATGGTTTAAATCAGCTGAACTTTTTACTGCCAGTCCTGTAGATTCTTCTCCCATATCGACCAGTACTATATTCGCTTTTTTAAGGAATTTCCTTGTGTTTATCTTAGCATTGAACCTTCCCAGTCCTTCGGGCATCCTTACCTTCCAATGGCTCAGTAGATTCATCACTACCTTCAGCTTGGAATGATTACTCCTTAATTCGCTCTCTTTCCAGCCGGAAATGTCTCCCTGAAGCTTGTATCCAGTACTTTCTTCAAAAGCCTTCCTTGCAGCCGGATCTGTTATCAGTTCAGGATCCACTGCCGGCTTTTTTGCTGTATCTATCCTGTATTTTCTCTGGAAAGGTTTGGTAATATATATCCATATTGTCTGTATGACAGCATATTTAAGCAGCTTATGGTTCCAGTACCGCGTACGCATTGATTCATGTTCAGCAACTGTGACGGCCATAGATCTTTGAAGATCATTAAACGGTGCATAATAGATCTCCCGGCGCGGCCATTTCCTCGCTTTCATGAGCGCATCTATCTCTTCTGTGGTAAGATATTTATAGAGATCGGCAGGATCGACCACAAGCCACGGGTTGAGCCATACTGTCGTGCCGGCATTGACCGCCAGACGCTTATCTTTAGCGTATTCGCCGAACCAGTCCAGATTTATCCTTGCTTCCGGATTATGTCTCTGTATTGTATTGATGTAGTAATCCATTATTTTATGATCAATAATATTTTCAGTGTTTGGTATTAATTTGTTTTCGTATATTCCTTCTATTACCGCCAGTATCTCAGTTTTCGATTTTTTGATCTCACCCGGCCGGCGCGGTACCTGTCTCTGGAATTTCCTTGAATAGCGGTAATCCCTCAAATACCTGAAAAACGCCTTTAGCGCGGCATAAGAGAACATCAGGACGATCCCTTTACCTATAAACGTTGTAGCCACAAAAAACCAGTGATCGGGTATAGAATACACGGTATCAAATCCGGCTATCCAGTTATAGAGAGACAGGAAACCTTTATAGGAGAGCCACCCGCTGACTATGGCGGCGGCAGCAGTTTGGCGTATACTAAAAGCTTTCCCGGAATTTTTTTCTACTAACCGGTCCAGTTTCTTCTCGTACACAGTCAGCTTATCCAGTACGGACAGGCGCTTTAACCGCTTGGCCGCCTCCAGAGCAAGCTTCATGTTTTCATCTATCGCCTCTTGCGATACTTCCGGCTCCCGGCTGAGCAATATCGCCCTGTAAAGGAACAGCCTTGTTATAATACGCATTATCGCTGTATCTATGATTTCATATGAAATATCTTTTTTCTCTTTACCGGCTTTTTCTACAGCTTTCAGTACAATTTCATTCGCATTTTCTGTTATACTTAAGATCCTGTCTCTTAACTCACTCAAGTTCTCATCATCCAGATCCTGTTTAATGTACGAATCTATCATTTTTTCCGAAGCTATCTTATTCTGTTCATCCATTAACGCGGCAATGTTGTTTGCACGCCCAATAAGAAGTCTCTGGATATCCGAAGTCCCTTCATAGGTTTCCAGTACTTTTGCGTCCCTGACTAATCTTTCCATCGGGTAATCTTTTATGTATCCGGAGCCGCCAAAAAGATTAAGCGCGGTATTGGTTGTCCTTACTGTGCTTTCACTTGAATAGAGTTTGGCCATTGAAGCAAGAGTGACCAGCGCGTTTCTTTCACCGACTGTATCCGAATCCATATCTTTAAGATATGAAGCATACTTTATAAGAACCTCGGAAGCCGCGATATCAAATCCCATATCCGAGAATTTTTTCTGTGTTACCGGGAACTCACTTATCGGCCTTCCGAACTGGATTCTGTTCTCTGTATATTCCCGGGCATTATCATAAGCCGCTTTTGATATACCCAGTCCCTGTGAAGCAATACCGATGCGGCCGCCGGTAAGCATATAATAAACGATTTTAAAACCCTCACCGGGATTACCAAGCATGTTTTCAGCAGGAATCCGGCAATCATCAAATGCCAGGTCTCCCGTAGGTGATATATGCTGTCCCATTTTATCTTCGATACCTGTCACTGAAAATCCTTCTGTGTTCTTATTCACAAGAAAGGCGCTTATCTGTTTCTTCTGAGATTTATCTCCTCTATCAGTCACTGCAAAAACTAGATACCAGTCAGCAATACCTGCACTTGTGATAAATCGTTTTGTGCCGTTAAGTATATAATGATCTCCGTCTTTGACAGCGCTAGTTGTCATATTCATAACATCAGAACCCGCATCCGGTTCTGTAAGAGCTATGCCGCTCAGCCTTCCAGTTGCAAGTTTGGATAGAATATTCTTTTTCTGTTCTTCTGTACCGAATTTGCTGATTGTATTCTGTACCGAACCGTTAACTAACAGGCCCACAGCCAGACCGGCAGAACCGTAAGAAAGCAGCGTGAGTATCCGGTAGTAATAGTAGTTGAGAAGCTCCTGTCCATTGTACTCTTCCGGAGTGTTTATACCAAAGACACCCAAGTCAGCAAGTTTATCCATGACATCTTTGAAACTATCCGGTACAGATACGTCTTCCCCGTCAAACCCAGCCCCCTCTTTGTCCCATTCTTCGGCATTAGTTGCGATTTCTTTATTTACAAACTTATTGATCTCTTTTTCCAGCATTGCCAGTACTTCAAAATATTTTTCCTGTAATTTTGGCAGATAATCTCCCGCAAGGTATACCGATATCCTTTCGACTTCCTTATCGTCATCAGGTTCGATATCTTCTTCGCGTTTTCTTAAAGCACCAGCAGCCAGAAAAAGTCCGAGTGAAGATTTAGAAACGACATCTGTTACACCCGCATCTATCTTGAGTCGCTCTATTCTTTCAAGCGCACTTTCAATTTCTCTGATAGCCTTTTTAGTAACTTTTCTATTCTGTCTGAGAGAATCCTTTAATCCCTGTATCCGGCTCTTTAATGTCTTAACCGCTTTATCGTCTTTAAACCTGTCCGCGATCTCGCTGTCGTTTACAAATGTTTCCAGAGTTTCTATCAATGAACGTATGTTCTCGGCATCTGCCGGTACTTCAAGCTGTAGTTGCGTGGTTTCACGGGGTTGTGTTTCAAAAGCTTCCGGTATAAACCATCTTATCTCTGAATCAAGGCCTATCTTTCCGGTTCCTTTATCCGGAACAACACCGTGGATCTTCTTTTTCATTGCCGGAAGGCTCATGGCATTTGTAAGGAATATTATCGGAATATCCTCGGCGAATATCTCCTGTATCCTGAAATAGATCTTCCTGCGTTCTTCCTGGTCGAATGTTTTCCTGCCTTCCTCAAGCAGTCTGTCCACTTCCTCATTAGCGTAAGATGACAGGTTAAACTCTTTCGGTTTTACTTTTGACGAATGAAAAAGATCAAAAAGATCAGGATCAGAACCTGTGCTGAATCCCAGCAGGAGCATCTCAAAATCCCTTTTGAAGACGCACTGGCTCAAGAGCGCTGACCATTCAAGTATCTTGATTTTCACCTTAGCGCCAAAAGCTTCGTAATCGTTCTGTATAAGAAGTGCTATGTTTTTCCTGGATTCATTAGTAACAAGATCTATCTCGAATTCCTCTCCGTTCTTTTCCCATATCCCTTTGCTGTTCTTCGACCAGCCCGCTTCCTGCATAAGCCGGGAGGCTTTTTCCAGGTTGAATTCAGGCTTTATATCTTTATTATACGCCCAGTTAGATTCTATATAAGGTCCGTTTGCCGCTGTTCCCAGTCCCCAGAGAATAGTATCGACTATTTTCTCTTTATCAACTGCCAGGTCAAATGCTTTGCGCACCCTGGGATCTTCAAACCGCGGATCCTTATTATTCACAAATATACTTGTATAACCCGGTGTTACATAATGGTAGGTATTAAAATTATCAGTGAACCTGCTGTCTTGAGTCTTTTTCACTTTCTGGAAGGCGCTCAGGCCCACAGTATCAAGGTAGTCGCCGTATTTTGCTTCCAGAAACGCAGTAGTTTCGTCAGCTATTATCCTTACTACTATCCTCTCGATCAACGGAGTACCTTTAAAATAATCCGGGTTTGCCACCAGCTCGATATACTGATTCGGAACCTGCCTCACAAACTTATAGGGTCCTGTACCTACCGGGAACCGGCCCAACATGGAGTCCTGTATCGGCATGCCTGCTTCAAGCTCAGCTCCGAGTATGTGTTTAGGAAGTATGTTGAGGCTGGTGAAACTGTTTATTGCCGGACTGAATACTTCCTTATAGTTAAACCGTATCGTATAATCATCGAGTATCTCTGCGCTGTCTATGAGCAGGTAATCCCCTGCATAAGAAGTAGGAGTCTTGGGATCTATCATTACCTTATATGAGAACATGACATCATGGGCTGTCAGTTCGATATTCTCATAAAGTTTCTTTCCCCTGTTAAAGATAAGCTGCATTGATAATGGCTTTTTTACAGTTAGAATGGCGGATCGGAATTTTTCCGGAACTATATTCAGTATAGAGCTGATATCAGCGCCGGTTACTCCTTCTGTATATACAATCTTTAGAGTATTATCAGATACCTGCTGTATATCCGAAATATTCTTGCTCTCCTTGATCAATGAAGCCATATTTCTTAAGTTATTCAGATTCTCAATATTTTCGAGTAATGAATCTATAAGCACCCCGAATCGTCCAAGGTTCCTCTTCGCTTTAACAGCTTTTGCTATTGAAACCATATTTTTTTGAGGAATAATACCGGCTTCACTGATCACAACAAGCTTATCCAGCAGAGTTTTCTTTTTATAGCCGTTACTGTCACCCTGTTCATTTACGGCCTCATTGAGTTTTTTAACAATCCCGCTGATATTCTCATTAACTGAGGCCGTATCCGTATTGATACTATCTATCCCTTTTGTATCAGCTTCAGCGAGTATTCTTGAATAATCTGTCTTTATCTGGCCCGGACTGTATCCCGATGGGAACCTGACATAAAAAACATTAGGATCAGACACAACCGTAAACGACTGCACTTTTTCTTTTCCTGCAAGACGTGAGAGATCCTGATTTTTTACTGATTCCGCAAGCTCATTGATATCTTTAACCTTGCTGTATGCAAATATTTCATCAAGGCCGGCCGATGTAATCTCAATGTCCTGTTTTGCATAGTCCGTTGCGGTTACAGGATGCCATTTTGTGCCTTTCTTAAGCTTAAATGTTATACTGAAACCGCCGTCATCGTTTTTAGTAACATCCCAGCTCTCGGCAAGTGAAGGAATGATCTCATCTTTATAGTTCATGCCTATAAGGGAACTATAGATATATCCTATTATACCGTGGGAAGCCGAATCACTGGCAAGCGGAGGATTATATGTGGAAGGTTGTGCATTGTAGCCGTATTTCGTGCCGCCATATACGGGCGGGCCTCTGCCCCATGGTTCTGTTTCATCTTCAAGCTTAAATACCTGCTCTTTAGTTGTTGGCAGGAACCTGTCCGTAAAATGAGGATGGAAAATAAAACTCAATACTATTGCCAGCGCTGATACTACTGCGACGCCTTTTTTAACCCAGAACTTAACATCTTTCTTTCTTGTATCTGCCTTAAGGTCAAGCTTGGAATCAAGCGCGTCTCTTATCCCGTTACCTAATAGTATGTACCCGAGTACTGTAATAAGTATTGCAACTCCGGGATATATAGAAAGCCACCAGGCGCTTCCCATTGCCACCCGGCCTGCATTGAGCAGGCCGCCCCAGGTAGGTGTCGGCGGCATTACGCCTATACCAAGATAACTGAGTGAGGTCTCTGTCAGGATAGCACCGGCTACACCAAGGCTTGCTGATATAAGAACCTGTGTCAGCGCATTGGGGATCATGTGCCTTTTAAGTATCCTGGAGGTTTTTGTGCCCAGCGATTTGGCCGCATTGACAAAATCATCCTCACGCAGCCTTATTATCTCACCGCGCACAAGCCTGGCAATACCTGTCCAGCCCGTGAGACCGATAACTGCCATTATGATCCATATATTGGATCCCAGAATAGCAATCAGCGACAGTATAATAAAAAATGTCGGTATACTTAAGAATATATCTATAAACCGCGAGATCACCGCATCTGTTTTTCCACGGACATAACCGGCAACAGCTCCGAGCGTGACGCCTATACTGGTCGAAATAGAGACGGCCACAAATCCGATAAACAACGATATACGGGATCCGTAAATGAGACGGCTTAATACATCTCTTCCCAGTTCATCGGTACCCATGAGATGTTCTATTGAAGGACCTACAAGCTTATTTGCAGTATCCTGGAACAGCGGATCATAGGGCGCCAAGAGCGGAGCCAATGCCGCTATAGCGATCAACACTACTATCATTCCGGTCCCGAAAAGCGCGAGCTTGTTGTTTCTGAACTTATGCAGGAATATCTGCCATGTGCTTGAAGGACGATTGCCTTCATCCCCGGTCAGTTCACGCTTTCTTGTATCAAATTCTTCTGCCACTTTAACATCCGGCTGGAAAAGGAGTTTAGAATATCCATGCTGCGGATCATCAAATAAACTGTATACATCGTTATATTCAACTATTTTTCCCTGGTACATTACCGCCACATGAGTAGCAAGTTTTGCCACGACACCCAGATCATGGGTTATGAGAAGTACTGAAAGCCCGAAATCATCTTTCAGCTCTTCGAGAAGATCAAGTATCTCACGCTGGGTTGTAACATCGAGCGCGGTTGTGATCTCATCTGCTATGAGAAGCCTCGGGTTCATGCTGAGCGCCATTGCAATAGTCGCACGCTGCTGCATACCGCCGGAGAGCTGGAACGGGTACATATCCATTATACTCTCCGGATTCTGAAGCTTTACCTTATCCAGCAGTTCTATTGCCCGTTTCTTTGCTTCTTCATCACTTACATCTTTATTATGTGTCTTTATCGCTTCTATCATCTGATTGCCGATAGTATACACCTCGTTCATGGAAGAAGGATTCTGGAAAACCATTGATATCTGATTTCCGCGCAGGCTCCTTATTTCAGCATCGGACATAGCGACAATATCCTGTCCTTCAAAGGTTATTTTACCGCCGTCTATATTTCCGGGTTCCTGGATAAGCTTCATTATGGACATGCCGCTTATCGATTTACCGCTTCCGGATTCTCCGACCAGCGCCATTACCTCGCCTTTTCTTATCTGAAAATTCGCGCCGTCAACCGCTTTTACGAGACCGTAACTTGTGTGAAAGTTTGTCTGGAGGTCCTCTATATCAAGAATAACCTCGCGATCGGGGTCAAGAGGTTTCCTCTCATATTTTGTAGGGTCAGGCTCAAGATATGCCCCGATGAGTTTCTTTGTATAATCTTCTCCCGGATTTTCATAGATCTCTTTTACAGAACCGCGCTCTACGATACTGCCTTGATACATCACAAGGACATCGTCGGCAAAATTCTTTACTACTGCAAGCTCGTGGGATATAAAGAGATATGTAAGATCATGTTCTTTCTGCAGTCTCTTTAAAAGTCTGATAATATCCCTTTTAGTGCGTACATCCAGGCCGGCTACAGATTCATCGAGCACTATAAAATCAGGGTTCATGGCCAGCGCTCTTGCTATAGCTATACGCTGCCTCTGGCCGCCGGAGAATTCATGCGGGAACTTGTTCATATCTTCCCGCCTCATATCCACCATTTCAAGGAGTTCCCCGACCCTTTCTACTACCTTCTGTTTATCCCAGCCGTAATTCTGCATACCTTCGGATAATATATCCTTTGTAGTAAGACGGCCGTTGAAGGCCTTTTCCGAATCCTGGAAAACAAACTGAAACCTGTCACGCATGGGCCGCACTTCTTTTTCAGCGAGTTTTGATATGTCTTTTCCGTCAAAGAATATCTGGCCGCTTTCTTTGTCCGCTTCAAGGAGTCTTGTAATAAGTTTCCCGACCGTGGATTTTCCTGAACCGCTTTCTCCTACAAGCGCTGTCGTTTTCCCGCGTTTTATATCAAAACTGATCCCTTTTACAGCATAGTTCTTGTCTCCGGCAGAACTTACGAATGTCTTACGCAGATCCCTGATTTGTACGAAAGAATCCTTGTCCAATTCCGTTACGGTTTCTTTTATATCTTCTCCCGCCGCCTCTTCTTCTGCCGGCTTTCTTATAAATTTGCCGATTATCTTATTGACCAGTACTCTCAGCGGGCTGTAGAATTTACGTCTTGCTTTCGGATGCGCATATCCATAGAAAATATCCGCCATCATGTTACCCAGCAAAGTCAAAGAAGAAGCCACTACAACCATGGCCATTATTACAGGGTAATCCCTTGAAAGAACGCTCTTAAAAGAAAGCTGTCCCATTCCGGGTATACCGAAAACATTTTCAAATATCACACTACCGCCTAAAAGACCCGGTATCGAAAGACCCAGCATCGTAATAAAAGGTATAGCTATATTTTTAAGCGCATGTTTTCCTATAACCTTTTTTTCGCTCAATCCTTTAGCGCGCGCTGCTGTAATATAGTCCTTTTTCAGGACTTCAAGCATATTGTTCCTCGTATACTGGAAAAATCCGGCCAGTCCGAGCAGAGTGCCTGTCACCATAGGCAGTACCATATGGTTCGCAATATCAGCGATCTGTCCGAACCAGCTCAATCCCTCATATCCGAAAGAATGGAATCCCGAGATGGGGAACCAGCCGAGCTCTGCGCCGAAAAACATTATCATTACCTGCCCGAACCAGAAGACAGGTGTCGCAAAACCTATATAGACAAATATCGTCGCCCATTTATCAAAAAGGCCGTCTTTCTTTAATGCAGCCTTTATGCCCATAATAAAGGCTATGGGTGTTCCTATTATCATTCCAATAAAGTTAACAAAAATTGTTATCGGAAGACGTTCTTTTATAAGGTCCATTACCATCCTTCCTTCGGGCATGAACGAACGGCCGAAATCAAGATGGATTATGCCTTTGAGCCATTCCCAGTACTGAACCATTATCGGCCTGTCCAGGCCGTAAAAATCATGAAGTGCCTTTGCCGAGGCTTTCGGGTTAAGCTGTGTAAGCATATCTGTGGGACTTCCGGGAGCAAGGTGTATAATCCAGAAAGATATAATGGTTATACCGAGCAGTATCGGGATACTGTACAAAACCCTCCATGTCGGATATGAATACAGCTTGATGATCCCGAATCCTATAACAGCTAATGCTATCGCAGGAGCCAATCCCGATGTAAAAAAGAGGACAGCAGAACTTGCAAAGAATAAACTTCCGATACCTATCCTAAGAACAGAATCAATTTTATTTATTCTGTCCTCAC
Organism: Elusimicrobiota bacterium; assembly: GCA_043813605.1. Classification (GTDB taxonomy): domain Bacteria; phylum CG03; class SLGR01; order SLGR01; family JBDRKX01; genus JBDRKX01. Next base: position 28,860 of record JBDRKX010000131.1, read on the forward strand.
CTTTAAGTGGCGGGCCCCGTTTATCTCCGCATTCATCCATTATCTCAGTTATTATATTCACATGGTGCCTGCTTGCATGATACGTATTGATAAGTATTACATTTATGATGAAATACGGCTCCGGAACGCCTTCGCTTCTCAGATTACCCTCCATGTCCGCTACTTTGTGATTGACTATATTGTTCAGGGTTTCTATCGAATCTTTGAATTCGGAAAGCCTCTCACCTTTGTTTTCTTTTGCAAAACGCACAAGCTGGACGATTGCGCCGCCGATCTTGGCGCCAAGTTCATTTGCCTGGTTGCGGGCATCGTCAAACAGGGCAGGCACCCGGTCGTGTGAAGCTGTCACTTCTTCTATATTTTCCATCAATGCATCAGCAAGTTCATCGGCTTCACGCACCAGTCTCGCTATTTCCAGTTTATAATCCTTTTTGAAAATACTTACTTCTTTTTCTGTTTCAGCGGCCCGGGTCTCTCCTTCGCCCAAAACAACATTTCTGATCGATTCTCTTGAAAGATTTTGCTCTGATATACCCCTGCTGCTGCTTTCCAGGGATTTAACACCATACTCTTTCAGAAGCCGTGCATAGAAATCGCCTGATTCTTCCAATCCCAGTATTTCCGTCACTTCGTCAACCGTGATCTGTCCCTTAAAGAGGTCTCCGGGGATGATCCTGCATGTAGCTCCTTTTCTTGTCAGCCTTATTTTGTCATCCGGGCTCTTTTCAATTATCTTTTCAATACTTTTTACAGCTTTTTCTTTGCTGCCCAGCAGGTTTATGAAAATATCCTTATGATCCTGGTATATTTCATTAAGCTTTATTCTTACTACTAACAGCTCTTCTTCTAGTCCCTGTTTCTGATCGGCAGTCATTGTGGCTTCTATCTGTTTACTTAGAAAATCCGCATAGTCCATTGTGTTACCAAGTATTGAAAGGAGTATTTTCAGGTTTTCCGCATCAGTATTTTTAGATACCGATACTGCACCGTCAAGTTCTTCGAATTTCCGCCTGAATTCACTAAGGAGTAAAGCAATTTCCCTGCTGAGTAAATCGTCCTTGCTTTTTGACCAGATAGTTGCTGATACCAGGGACTGCAGCTTTGATATCAGCATATTACTTACATAATCAACTACCCTTACTGTCTGTTCAAGATCGACCGGCCGCGCAGGCAGTTCTTTAGCCGCATCTTCAGGTTCATCCGTTTTTTCGGATACAGGGTCAATAATGACAGGTTCTTCTTCCTTAAGAATACTATCGAACACTTCCCTGTTATCCGTATATATACTATAAAGTTCCTTCCTTATATTAAAGAACTCCTTCTCAAGGTCGGCAGCGAAAGTTTCAGATGCATTTGATTCCACCTGTTTACTGAGATAATCTATATAATCCATAGTTTTACCCAGCTCTTCGCGTACAGACAGCAGATGTCCTATAGCTGCATCATCGGATACCGGTTCTGCCGCATTGATGTTCTCAAATCCTTTTCTGATACCGGACAGAATAGAGAATATCTTCCTGCTCAGTTCATATTCTTTCTTCTTGGGCCAGACAGCACGGGTTATCGCAGTCTGTAACTGTGATACAAGTTCACCATTGAGTTTTTTTAGGTTTTCGACTGATTTTTCCAGATCTGCAATATATTCGTCTTTATCACCCGGTTCAACAGACGGTGCTTTCTTTTCAGGTCTCAGGGATGGCCGTTCCCCTGTCAACTGGTCTTTTTTACTTCTTTTGGCGAAATCTATCAGTGTCGATCCTACAAAAGCAATAACAATAGCAGCAGCAGCAGCAGGTATGAAACCTATCACCGGGTAGGACATTAATGCACCTATTGCAATCATGGCAAAAGTCCGGCCTATCTGTATTTCCGCATCGGTTATACTCTTGCCTTCAGTGAATTTTGTCAACAAATCGGCTAACTTTCCTCCGGCAGGCATATTGTCTATCCCAGCCGGCTTTGTCTTTTTGCCTTTGATCGAAGGCAGCATCTTGCCAAGAGTACTACTTATGATGTTCTTTTCTTTTAACCGGGACACGAGCTTTTTTACCCACGGGAGCAGGAAATATCCCGCGACACCGAACAATGCGATCTTTGTTATTGTGCCGCTCCACGATCTTTCTATAACAGGTTCTGCCGCTTCATGTGTAGCGCTTATCGCATCCACCGCATACCCGAGAATAATACCGATAACCGGAATAGAAAGCAGTTTGCCGGTTAATGTTTTCTTATCTTTTTTCCGGGCTTTTTCTTTCTCTTTTTCTTCAAAAGCATTCACTTTTCTGACCATCTTCATCGCACGGTCCCTGTATGAGGTTTTTACGAGCTCTTGCCGATTCTTGAGCACGGATAATTCCTGGTCGATCGTCATCAACTGGCGGCGGGCATCCATAAGCGAAAAATTATTCAGCGCACTTTTTTTCAATGTGCTCTTAATACGCGATATGAGCCGGTCAAATTCCTCCTGGTCTATTTGTTTACGCTGCTCAAATATATAGGCTGTTACAGCTATTACGGCTGTTACAGATATGAGTCCCAGAATACTTAAAATAGCCGTACCGAATCCTCCGAAAGGAAATATCTTAGTTTCATTCAGTTTCCTGTAGGTCTCCATAATGTCAAACGAGTAGGCGTTAGTGGCATACCCCACAATGAGCCCGATGATCGGAATAGAAAGCAGTTTACCGGTTAAAGACATCTTTGTAAAAGATTTTTTCGGAGCTGTTCCCGGTTCAAAATCCTCTATTCTGATATCAGTATAATTTTCTATACCTACTCTCAGTATCAGGGATTTCCCTTCTTCCAGGATCTCGACAGATGTCCATTCGTCGATCATCTTCTGATCAGCGTTATAAAGACCGCTGTTTTTCAGTAACTCGATAAAATTGGAATATCCCGCAGTACTTTGAAAATCGATCTTTATATGACGGGTATCTATCCTGTCCATATCAGCGTTGCCTTTTAATATTTCAAAGATCCTGCCGGCATTATTCTCAAACCGCTCATCAAACACCCTGTAATAAGGGAGCAGATACCAGATCGCAGAAAATGCGTCATCTTCGCTCATGGCAGTACCGCGGTTCTTTCTTGCCCACCAGAGGTTGTTCCACACCTGCGAAAGGCTTTCAGGCTGACGCCAGATCGTTACTCCACCGAGTTCCGCGCCTTCGTAATAGAGCACGTGGTTTACATAATCAAAATCCCTCTGGTCGCGCTGATCGGTGTATCCCAGATTAAAGGAATCTGTAATGGCAAATTTCACGTCTTTGTTATACAGTCTCGCCGTATCTCTTACGCTTACAGGATCAATACCCCTTACATTTATAGTATCCAGGTAAGCCAGCACCGTATCAATTGAGAAGGACTCAGAAAGTTCTTCTTCCAGCTCTCCTTCTTTATAGACTGATTTTCGGGGCGCATATAATCTAAATGTGACCGTATCGGATTTATCTATAAATCTGGCGGATTCCTTATATAAAGGAGTGTTTTCAGGCGTTATAATAATTATTTCATTCTTTTTAAGTGTACTGTTTACCAGTTTTGTCAGCTTGATATAAGATTCGGGATCAGCCGCGCTTCTAACATCTTCAAGCATTTTATAAAGAAAAGTATCATCTGTCGGAAATGTATCTGCCGAAACACCTTCATATGATGACGGGTCTTTATTGCGTGCCGCTTCCAGCGCCAGCTCTCTGCCCTCGACATTTTCGGAGTCTCTCAGGTACTCTACCACCTTATCAACAAGTACCTGCTCCTCTATTGTCTCAAGCAATACCTTATGCATCATCCTCTCAGATGCAAAAGAAGCGCTCAGATAATCATAATTCAAAGCTTTTTCTACCCCGACTTCAAGGACAGCCATGAGCATTTCAAGAGTTACTACTCCTGCATGGCCCAGCCTGGAATAAAGAGCGTGATTTGCCAGCGGAGGTACGCCTTCAAGTTTTTTCGGAACCACATTGCCACTATCATCCAGTCCCATGCCCAGCAAAGAAAGAAAAGTCTCGGCCATATGGGCATCGTCCTGTCTCTGGGTCGGAGTCGATTCGTCCGGTGAACCCACGGGCGAATTATGGTTTCCTGATATTATGTTCCAGAGTATTCTGTGATGGTTGGCTATACTTACCGGATCATATTTTGTGATATCAGTAGCCTTCACAATGATATCAACGGCTTCTTTGAACTTTCCGGCTTCAGCATACCTGGAGAGTATCCTTGCACGGTCATTTTCGTCAATATCAGAAACAAGATCTTCTATCGTCGCGTTTACTGTAGGCCATTTTGGCACAATATACTTTGTTTTCTTTTCATTCCCTTCTTTCGCGACATAATCCGCCATGAATATCAGGTTCATATCGGCAAGGTCTTCTTTGCTTATCTCTCCATCATATAATTCCAGCACATTTAAGAGCGCCCCGTATTCGCGTTTCAGGTCTTCAAATGATTCTATACCTACCGCGCCGCGGATACCCGACGGGCTTATGCCGCCTTTCTCCTGGGCCGCCGCTTCCACCGTTATATGTGTCCCGCCTGACGGGCGCTCCATCAGCGTCCTGACCTGCCCGAGGCTGACCGACATTATGTACATGCGGAAATACTTCAGCAAATCTATCAGCTTGGTCGCATAACTGAATTTATTAAAGACATAGTACAGCATGTGTCCGCCGACAGTGAGCCTGTCCTTTGCATACCCGGAATCAATATGATCATTTCTCACAGGATACGCAGTAAAATCTATATAGGCTTTATTTGAGAGCCATTCCGCAAACCTTTCAGTATTCCTGCTCTGCGCTTCATAACGGATTTCCAGGTGTCTCAATCCCCTTATAGCCCGCTTGATCTCCAGCTCACCGGGAATAACATTTCTATGATCAGCAAGTTTCTCCAGCCATTCCTGTTTCGCGACAATAGATCCGCCCATTATGTTTCCTGAACCGGTCAGGCCTTTTGTTAAACCTGTCATGACCATATCAACCATATAAGTTTTCCCTTCGATGTCAGCGGTTATCTTAAACGGTTTTATCATCTCAGGCGTAGCAAACGTATTGTCTACGAGCACAGCGGCACGGCCGTAGTTTATACTGAGAAGTTCTTCCGTGTTTACCATCCTCAGATTAGGATTAGTCACTGTTTCCGCGTAGATCACAGCGGTTTTATCGTTTATCAGCCCCGCCAAATCTGTTTCTATATTATCGACAGAAAGAGATATAACCTTATAACCACGGCGCTGAAAGCTTTCGAAAAGGTTCTTTGTGCAGCCGTACGGGGGTTCTATTACTATTATCTCGGCGTCCGTGCCCTTATCTTCCAGCACAGCATCCACCATCATATTAATGGAAGGCATACCTGCAGGCGATATAAATCCGCCGAATTTTCCGTCTCTGGTATCTTCATATCCGGCATCAAGCACCGTCAGAGCCTGCTCTATCCGTACAAGGTCTTCGGAATAACCGGGAGACGCCTGGTATCCCAGCCTCGCTATACCCTGATCCTGCCCATTAAGGAGCCCGCGGATATATTTTCTTGAATCTCGTGCTGTTTTTCTAAATAGTTCTATTACTTCGCTCTCTTTTACCTCTGCGGTTTTTACAGCGGCTTTTTCTTTTGGAAAAATACCGTTCACCAGTTTGTAAAAAGCATAAAAACTTATCCCCAGCATAGCAGCCGGCATCGCCAGCAGGTAATAGGGACTGCCGGTCGTGACTATCTCCACGCCGAAAGCAGACGATATCAATGCCGCTAAAAATATAAGTGTCGAACCCATTGCGGCAGTTATAACTTTGAATCCTGATGGAAGCTTCTTTGCAGCAGACGCTTCTTCGGTAATTCTTACATCCAGTTTCCCGGCAACTGCCGGTTCGCCTATACCAAGATATCTCAGGAAAGCTTCTTCCCTGGGTTCACGCCCGAGGAATTCGGTAAACAGCGTTAATTCATCAATACTGCCGCCCTTTTCCAGCATCCGTCGGAATTTCATCCCCAGTTCCCTGCTAAAGACGCCCTGCTCTTCAAAAAGTGAAAATGCGTCAAAAGCGTATATATTTGACCAGAGGTATCCGTAGTATCCGCTTTCGTATTTTTCAAGCGCAAGGTGTATCAAACCTGTGAAGAAATGCGTTCCGGGAGTTTCCGGTGTACCGGTCACTTTCTCAAATATCTTATGCATAAGAGTTTCGCTGTCTTCAAGCCTATTTGAATGAACTTCCTGCATGAATATACCAGATGCTATCTGATCCAGTGTACCTGACGCTGCATTGAATCTTCTTGCAGCTATTACTTTTTCTATCAGGTCGTCCCGTCTTTCCGGATCGACTCTATTGCCCGATATCCTTTTGAGCACTTCGGCATTCCATGCGAAATGTTCACCGAACTGTGAAGCGAACTCGTTGTAATCAACCGCCGGATCCATGCTCCCGGCACCGATCTGGCCGTATCGTGTATCTGAAAGACACATTGTCAGAAGATGAAAAAGCTCATGATAAAAAGTTACTACTTCACCGTGACTAAGAAGCGCCGGCGCATCGGCTGACGGTTTGGTGAAATTACCTACCATCGACGCTATAGATTTCCTGCGTGTGCCGTCGGCAAATGTTATCCCTCTTCTGACACTGAACGCGGCCACATGCGGGAACTTGTCTTTGCGCGGGTAAAGGTCAAGATAGAAATGACCCATTTTCCTGCCCGTGTCCCTATCGCTTATCTCTATAAGGCGCACATCGCCTGCCCATGCACTGGTGGGTACTTCAGTGAATTTTAAACCGAGGATCTCCTGGAGTATATCAAAAGTACCGTTAATAACATTATCCACAGGGAAGAGTTCGCGGACTTCTTCCGAGTCAAGATCATACAGGTCCTTTTTCAGTTTATTGGAATAGTATGACTGTTCCCAGCTTTCAACGCGTTCCGCATCCGGATGGTCCTGGCGTTTTCTTTCAAGCAGCCTTTTCTCGTCTTCCTTGGCGGCTTCAGCTACTTTTTCCGCCATGTGGCTATGGAACTCCGCAACGTTTTCGGGTGTACCGGCAAGATTCTGTTTAAACATATAGCGGGCGTATGTCTTGTCTTCTTCTTTTCCTTCAAGCAGTATTTCCGCCAGACGCTGACGGTTTGCCCGGAGTTTTTCCACAACTTCCAGGTTTTCCGGCGCACGAGTCTTGTACCTGAATTCGAGTTCTTTACGCAGACTCTCGTCTTCGGCAAGCGTCATCACCCTGCCGTAAACCGATCTGTCCAGCGGCAATATATATTTGCCTGTTTCTGTTTTATCAAAGTTTTTAATAAAATTTTCGGGAAGCCCTTTTAGCTGTGACTCCTCTACTTCAAGGCTGTTCTTATACTCAGCAAGATTTTTATTAAACTCAAGGTTAAGTTTCGAAATACTGTTTTTTACTTTTTTCAACTCTTCAAGAAGGTCTTTATCTGTGATCTCCATTCCATTGGCAACAAACCTTTGCATTATCTTTTCGAGTGTTCTTTCCTGCTCCTCATCCATTCTCTCTTCCCTGCCGAGATATTCGACCACTGCCTCATAGAGATCGCGCCGCATATATATATCTACTACTGTTGCGTCGCTTTTTGCCGCCATTTCCATAAATATCCTTCTTATTTTCCTATGTGGGGAAACAGCGCCCAGAAGTTCCGCCCAGCTGTCGAGAGAACTGGAATATTCAGAAAACTCCAGCCATGCCCTGTCGATGGCTCCTACAGTATTTTCGAAAGTCCTCTCAAATACCGGCAAGTCGATTATCTGTTTCAGATCGGCATTCAGTTTTTTCTCAGCTATTTCATAAAGCAGCTCAATATCTTCCGGCATAAAAGTGGAAAGATCGGATCCGGCTTCAGGCATTTCAACCGGTTTTATAGCATAGGGCCTGTTGTATATTTTGTTGAGGAGCCTGTCCAGAAGGCGCTCGCCGGTCTTCGTTATTGTCCGGTTTTCTGGAAGGAACGGTGTCCCCAGTCCGAGCATCCCGAGGATTTTGTTGATTATCGAGATCCTGGAATTTTTTATCTCTTTTAATGTTTCTATCAGCAGATCTACTTCTTCCTGCGTATTTTCGAGTCCTAAACTCACACGGACAAGGCCAGGCATGAGTTTTGAAGTCAGCTTCGGCATCGTCTTGAATCCCAGGTAAGCCAGCGTATTGCCTATTATCCCTATATCCAGCAGTTTCTTTACAAGCAGGTGCGCGCAGAAACAGCCGCTTCTCACACCTATGCCGGCTTTGTTCGCGAGCATGTCCGCAACCAGGTTATGGGGCATATTTTTCATACTGAATGAAACGACCGGCCCCCGGTCTCTGAATCTCTCGGATTTGGCGTTTTCCACGCCGTAGACCTTCACACCGGCAATTCCTGCAAGACCATCGAGCAACCGGACAGTTAACTTGCTTTCTGCGTCTTCAACGACATCCATGCCTATGCGGTTTAACAGAACCATGGATTTACCGAGCGCGGTTATTCCAACTGCATTCTCTTCCCCTGAGCTAACAATTTCTGCAAGGAACCGGCTGTCAAACCCGGCTAAAAGTTCATTCTTAATTACCAGTGCCCCAGTTCCGAACGGTGCATACATCTTGTGTCCGGAAAAAACCAGGTAATCAATATTATCTCCGGACATATTTATATTCTTATGTGCTGCAAGCTGAGCCGCATCAATAAGTATCTTTGCTCCATATTTATGCGCCATACTGCTCATAGCGGCCATATTATTAAAAGTGCCCAGCACATTGGACGCGCCTGTGACAGCAAAGAGTCTTATTCTTTTCCGGCCGTGTTTGTTTTCAACATTGTATTCTCTAAGTACCTTTTCAAGTTCTTTAAGATTTACGAAACCTTCTTCATCAACATCCAGTCTTGCAAGTGAAAAGCCCGGAATATTCCTCCAGGGAAGCTCATTGGAATTATGCTCCAGCACTGTATTCAGTATTACGGGTTCTTCTCCCTGTAAAGAATGTATTTTCAGGCTATCGGCCACAATGTTTGTCGCATCGGTCGTATTCAATGTAAATATCGGAGTATATATCCCGGTGGGAGCGCCGAAGAATCCGGCTATTATCTCTTTCACTTCGTCCGTAACGGCTTTTATCGTTCCGGCAGGCTGCCCGATTACTTTTTTCACTGTTTCCCAAATCGGACGGAATGTCGGATTACTCGCCCCATTATCAAGATTAACATACGGGCTCAAACCCTCCGATGTCGGTACAAGAGCGTCTTTTCCCAACAGGGATTCCCGCAGCGCTTCCAGCAGTTTTTCTCCGGTGAGCTCCTTGAATTCATCATCGTACAATATTGAATCAACTGAAACACTTTCTCCTTTACCTGTAAACAGAGTATCGTCTCCGGTCTCTCTTATCATACTCAATGCGCCGGCAAATATCACGGCACCGGTAATATTCGGTGTTCCCGCTTCGAACCTGTCCGGCGCATCTGCGTATATGACAGTATTTTTTGACACCATTTTGGCGTTTCCGCCGCCAACATATGGAGGGATACCCTTGGGCAACAGGTCTGTTCTTACAGCAAGCGCTCCGATACCCAGCGGCAGCCCTATATCATTACTGTAGACTTTCTTGGATACCAGTACCGAATGCTTGCGGGCAGCCGCAGGAGAACTCAACATATTGTTGATTGTTTCCAGAATACTTGATTTACCGAAAATAACCGTATATTTTGCATTGAGGCCTAAGTAATCAAGGACTTCCTTCCTGGCTTCTTCATAAAGTTCGGTAGATATAATCGAATGCCGGCCGCTGCCCCTGTGTATATTCGAATATCTTTCCAGTGCTATTGAAGTTCTTTTTTCCAGGTCACCATATGCCTTTTCAGGTGTAAACCCTTTATCTGTTTCTACAATTATTTCGGGTTTTTCATATATAACCGCTGCAATTCTCCTGATACTGCTTGATTTATGCGTAGACAGATATTCCTGGATCTTAAGCGGATTAGAAATAATTTCAGAAGTTACTTCAAAACTCAACGGATCTGAAAATATCTCTTCCAGCAATGTCTTAAACAGTTCAAAAGAATCTTTTTCTGTTACACCCGTGATTTTTTCTGTCGATTCAACCAATTTTGCCATTAGCTCGATATTCTCTATGAAATAAGTGGGTGAATATTCGGATATATACCTGCTGTCACTCACACGCAGCAATTTTTTAGAATCCATATACAGATTAATGAGATCTCTAACTTCTTTTTTGCTCAATCTCTTTTTGGTAAACCTCTTCTGGCGGCTGAAAGCAAAATGCAGGTTATCGATATCATCATCGAAATTCAGGGTTGGTTCCCCTGACATAATACCTATAGTCTTCTCTTTTTCTCTTTCTATATTTATCCTGGTGGCTATTGCTAAACTTATGTCTTTTTCAATATCTATGAATCCGTTTTTTTCCACAACGGCCTTACCGGAAACGATTATCTTATCTTCAGTTATTCCGGGCCTTGTTTCTTCCAGTGTTTCCCTGATAAACTTTCTACCAACAGGTTCACTTTTATATGCAAGATCTGCAGGAATGACTTCGGATACGGTTTCTGATTCTTTGCCGGTTTCAATATCCATTTCCGCCGGTACTGGAGGAGTTTTGGTTTTCTTTTGCTGTATCACACGCACTTTACGGACTTTCTCCCTGCCCAGTACGTTCAGCGTGAATACTATCCCGGCCGACACGATCACCGCTATTGCCGCTGCCAGCGGGCCGGCGCTAACCAGCAGAACAGCCGATATACCCGCTCCGATTACACCCGCGCCGGTTATCAATAATACACGGTATCTCGACAGGAAATTTTTCTTAACAGGTTTTTCGGCTATCTTCAGCGTATCCTGCAGTATATCCCCGCCCTTCAGCAGTTCCTGCAGTTTCGCTATCCGGGACGCATCACGAACGTTTATCCCGAGCTCGACATTCTCCGCCTGAAGACTGTCTCCCATAAACAAGGGCCATCTCTCGTCTTTTGACTCTATCAGTCCCTTAAGGTATCCGCTCAATCCTTCTGACGCCATCTCTTCACGGTCGGATTCCGTAAATACCGCCGCCGTCTCTATTATCTTCTTCACTACGGACGCC
>JBDRKX010000132.1:0-7808 GCA_043813605.1 Elusimicrobiota bacterium
CTCAATTGCACGATATAGATACCTGTGGGCACGACATTACCCATCTCATCGTACCCGTTCCATGTAAGGCCTCCTTCACCTGAAGTTACAGGATAATCGTGAAGCAGGTATTTAACAACATAGCCGTTGATGTCATAGACGGCTATAGTCACGTTATAGTTTACGCTGTCAAGTTTATAAGTTATGCTCCCTACCGACGCCTGAGAAGTATTATCGCCGTGCGGGAAAAACGGGCTGTTAGTTATTTTCAGCCGGCCGGATATGACCTGAGGGATAAAATATCCCTCGCCTTTAGATGTGGCGGCCATTTCCCAGTCAGCTTTTGTATCAGTGTCTTCCGGATTCCCGTCGGCGCCGCCTTTACGCTGAAAAGATAATCCACCTTTATCATATCCAGTAGAATCAAATGCATTACTTTCATACATACTGGTATCCCAGCTACCGCTTTCATCTGGATTCCATTGGTTGTAGTAAGTAGCACTACTATATACTATTCTTGCATCACCTCCCGGTCCCCAGTAACTCGATTCATTCTGATCAGCATAAATAACAAAATCCGCCCAAGAAATTCCATCGGTCTTTGTTACCCAAAATGCGCCAGCAGTTCCCGAGATACCGTAGTCACCCCTTTTGAAAGGTGAATACACATCCCAATATCCATTAGCATTCTTATCTCCTGTAGAACTAGTTTCATCTGGAGTCGATGAACTATCATTTAAATGTACTACAATATACTCACCTTTGTTTGCAGTAATTTGAGGTAATACTTTAACACATGTCGATTCTTTTTGATAATACGAATGAAAAACTTTAGCCCCTTGCACATCACCATTTTCAATGATATACAGTTCTATCCAATCTTGCCCTCCTGTTTCATCATATGATATTTCCGTGATCCAGCCGCTGAACTCAGCCCGCAGTCCCGCCGGAAAAGCTGTTAATAATAAAAATGCCATTAGGATTATATATTTTCCTGTCTTCATATCGTATTACTCCCGTATATTCAGTTGCCTATCTCTACAATAAATTTTCTGCCGTCACTATATATGACTACATTGCCGTCATAATCGGTCCTGTATATCTCGGCGCCTATGGCCTCCAGGTTACTGAGCGCCGCCGGATTCGGATGACCGAAAGTATTGTTCTTTCCTACCGGGATCACAGCTACTTCCGGCATGACCATTTCAAGAAAAGGCCTTGTTGAGGATGTAGCTGATCCGTGATGGCCGACCTGCAGTATATTCGCTTCAAGCTCGTGCCCGTATTTTTTTGCGCAGTATATCTCGCCTTCACTCTCCAGGTCACCTGGGAACAGGAAAGCTACTTCTCCGTACGATATCTTGAGCAGAACAGAACTGTTATTACAGTCTGAATTGGTACCCTGGTGATAATGATCCGGGGGAGGACTGAACACGCGGCATGTTATCTCTGAACCGAGTTTTATCTTATCATCATAACCGGCTTTTACAAGTTCATACTTGATCTTCTTTTTTTTCACAGCAGTCAGAAGTTCCTCGTATATCGCACTAGGATACACATAACCGGGATCAAGGAATTTTCCGACCTCAAAATTATACAAGACCGCTTTATAACCGCCTATGTGGTCGCCGTGCGCATGGGACATAATGGCATAATCCAGTTTCTCTATCCCTCTTTTCTTCAAAAACGGCACTACTATTTCTATCCCGGGATCCCAGGAGGATTGTGACCACTCCGGAGTACCGCCGGCATCATACAGTAAAGTCACGCCCGTAGGTGATTCTACCAGGACAGCGTTACCCTGCCCCACGTCTATATAGGTGACCACCATATCTGAAGAAGATTTCTTATACTGCGTTGGTGATACGCGTCTTGCTATAAGGGGATCCTGAGCCGGCCGGCGGCCGCCTGCTGTCAGCAATGTATGTGCTGACAAAAGAAGCAATATAATCAAAATAAACTTTTTCATCTTGTTCATTTTAAAACCTTATTCCCATACCCAGTCTGTTGATAAAACCAAGATCTCCCAGTGAACCTATACTGTAATCAAAAATATATTCGACATTTTCAACATATTTCAGCCCAAATCCGGCTGTAAGGCCGTACGGGATATCTATGTCTTCATACCCGAACCTGTAACCGCACCTTAGATCGAGAAACGGCGTAGCGCGCAGTTCCATACCTACTCCCCCGACGATCTCTGTTTCGTTAAGATAATAATCCAGTTCAGCCGCTCCGTATATCCTGCCGCTCATCAGTTCATCGCCTATACCTATGCGCAGTACGGCAGGCAGCGGGAACTTCTCATCATACCCGCTGTCCTGCCCGAGGTTCATAAGAGACATCCCCGTATTAAGATAATGCTGGCCATACCTTTTCATATATTGTATGCCCAGGCCGCCGGAAAACCCGTAAGCAGTCTCCGTATCCGCAGATTCACCGAAATATTTTACCGCGATACCGGCATTTAATCCTTCAGTTATCTTCATGCCGAATCCCGCATCCACTGAAATATCATTTAAACTGTAATCTGTACCGAGTTCCTCTCTCCCGTTTCCTCTTTTAGGTATCGATCCGGAATCAAGATATAATACCGAAAGGCCTATGCCGCCGTATTTTACGCTATGGCGGTAACCGGCGTAACCGTAATATATCCCTTCTATCCACCGGCTGTAAGCCAGCCTGCCTTCATTAAATACGCCTTTTGCCAAACCGGCCGGGTTCCAGTAAAGCGATGCCGGGCCTTCAGAAAGAGCGGTATAGCTCCTGCCCATAGCGGCGGCGCGGTTACCCAGGGGTAACTTCATAAAAGAAGCAAAAGTCGTACCGCTCCCGGCATACAAAACAGAAGATACTGTACACACAAAAAATAATAATACCGGTAAAAATCTTTTCATCTTATGACTGCGAATTTCGCCGTATCAAAGAACACGCCGTCCCCTGTTTCTGCTTCAACTTTGACCACATAGAGCCCGGATGCAGCTTTTTCCCCGTCATCATTTAAAAGTCCCCACGACTGTTCGTTATATGTGCCCGGATAAAAATCCGGTTCGACCATAAACACTTTGGCGCCATCGAGCGTATAGAACGTTATCTTCACATCAGAAACCGAAGGAGACAGCTCATAACCTACTGTCGCGGAAGCGCTGTCTTTTACAGGAGAAGGATAGACGATGACCCCGTCAACCGCTTCCTGTCCCGGCGCGGCTGTACCGCCTCTTGCAAGTGAATAGTTTTTCTGAAACTCTTCCCAGAAAAGTTTTGCGACTTGAGCCGAATGGATAACCAAAAAATTCTCGTCATTAGTATCCCGCGCGGACGGTGTCCAGTTATATGAACCCGTGATCAGTTTCGGATGATCGGTACCGTAATCGATCACGCAGAACTTGTGATGCATCAATCCGTCATTCGCGTCAAGGACCACATCGAGGCCGAGCAGGCTGAGTTCACTCTGAAGATCAGCCGCATTAGCAGCCTCTACAATTCCCTTGACTTCCAGCCCGTTCTGATGGGCCTCTTTCACAGCGGTTTTCAGCCTGCTCTCGCTGTTAGAGAATTCAAACATACTGAAAAAAACCGAATGCGTCGCATTATCGATCAATCCTTCAAGAACCATGGAGGTATCAGTATTACTGTTTCCCGTATAGGGCGAAAAATAAACATCTATGCGGTCATTTCCGGCTGTTATGCTCTTTGCCGTGTTGGCCGATGTAGATTTATGAGTAGAGAATTTACCTGTACCGGAGTTGTACATATACAGGAACTCCGCTTCGTATATCTGGGCAAGTGAATATGATTCTATCCAGACAGCGTTGTTGTTGTTGGCTGTTGTCCCGTTATCTGTCGGGTTATAGGACCCTGTCCAGACCCTTCCCGTACTATTGGCAGCATCTATGATCACTGCAAATTTATTATGCATCAGAGGACTATTGGTTGTTCCATCAGTTATTATTTTTGTTATATTAAGGTTTTCCAATACATTATTTATCGAAGTACTTTTCGTTGATTCGTAAATCATATACATATTAGCATTACCGACCGCAACCAGGGAAGTGTTCACAGCATTGATAACCTTCGTATTATCCATATCATAAAAACAAAGGTAGACTTTATCTCCCGACCGCGCGGTTTCCAGGAAATCCGCCAACGCATCGTCTATACCTGTTGTGGGATTGGCTATTTCGGATTTTGACGGGGAAAGCGCCGATTCAGGCTGATTAAAAAATACCTTGATATAGTCCGTAGCATCCGCAGCCCTCATCTCCGGTACCGGCAATAAATAAAAAAGAGAACATAAAATCAGGATCTTTCTGGTCATTTATGGAATCCCGGGCCTATTTTTTAGCGCCGGACTCTTCCCGGTACCTGTCAAGCAGGGCCTTTTCTATTACTTCCTTTACTTCCTTGTTGCATGGAACCATTTTATCTGCATAGGCGCCGCCTTCCTGTGATGACGGCCACCCTACGAAAGGCTTATATTTTGAACTGTCGAGTATTTTACATTCAACTTCGATCGCTCCGTTTAATGTCACTGCGCAGAAACATTTCAGGCTGCTGTCCTCCTTCCCGAACGCTTCGAATTTTGTTATCTCAAATCCGAGTTTGTTCGACGGATCTTTTGAAGGTTTCCCCGTCCGGATACATTCCCTTATTTCTGCGCGGAGTTTCCTGGAAAAGATCTTCATCTGTTCGTATTCCTTGCCCTGCGGAGACATATAAACGGGGAATTTAAGGAATATCTCCTTGTCTTTCTGGTACACCTCTATATCCGATATCCTGAACGAGTAGTTTATATCCACTTCTGCCAGCGCAATCGGGCCGTTACCTTCCATTTTTCTTACCTTTACAGCAGTAACAGTTACCGGGGCATTGACCAATCCGCTCATTATATCCACATCGGTTTCTGTCATCATCGTTCCGCCGCTGGAAGCGTTCTTTGCTTTATCCTTAAGCTCTTTTTCGACTATTTCACGGACTTTCTTGTTTACTATTGTGATCTGATCCACCCATCTTTTTTCGCCTTTATTACGGTCCGGCGGGCGCGCCGGCCAGGCGATCCAGTATTCCCCCTCTTCCTTGCTCGATTTCATCATCTTGCATTCGACTTCCACTACTCCGTTAAAAGTAACTGCCGCAAAAGCCTTGAGCGAAGACCCTTCTTTGGAGTAAGGCGACATTTTGGTCACTTTATAATTGATCTTTTTGACCGTTTCCTTACTGGGTTTTTTATTCATGACAGCATCGGCAACAACCTGTTTTGCGGCCTGCGTAAGGAATTTGACCTGCGGGAACACTTTACCGGATTGCGATATATACCGGGGAAAGATCATATCGCCGTCTTTTAGCTCTATCTCTTTTATCTCCAGTACGCCGTTTATTACAACACGGGCGGTATTCCCCATAACTTCCACTTCCGTAATAGATATATCGCCGGCAAACGCTTTCGCCGGCGCCAGCATGGTTAACAGCAGAATATATACGAGTTTTTTCATCATCTCCTCACTTTCAATATACAACAACTATAAAACCGAACCAGATATAAAACCGAATCAGAATTTGACAGCAGTAGATATCCTGTGACTTCCCATATTATCCCCTATAGTCAGGGAAACCGCCAGAGCATAATCTATCCTGAATCCTATATTCCCTGCAAATTTCTCAAAACTTGCCCCGAATGTTATTTCATTACTATTGAATCCGCATCTCAATCCGACCGTATGCACATTAAGCCAGGTCTCTACTCCGGCGGCATACGCGGTTTTATTGCCGTATTCCTGGTCCCTGTATCCCAGCTTAAGTTCAGGCGTTACTTCCTCGAATTTTCCCAGTGTTCCCAGCCTGTAGGCAGCGCCTATTTCCGCTTCAAGCGGCACAATATCCTTATTAACCAGCCCGACATCAGCAGGGATTATGTTCTTTATGTTTATCCCTACAGGAACTTCGTATACCGGCTGAAACAGCACACCCAGATCCATTGTGAACGCGCCGGCTGAATCCTTCTCGGTAATCGGGTCGTTAAGCGCCAGCAGTTCATCGTCCCAGGTATATTTATGCGAAAGATATTTTATATTCATCCCGAGAGCCAGTTTCATGGGATCTATCTGCGGTATGACCTCTGACAATTCCCTGGCAGCCGTTATCTGGTATATATTCTCAATGTAAATCGAATTGACACTGTACATGGAAACAGACACGCCAAAATTAGCTATCCCGTATACGGGCCAGACAACAGCACCGTATCCCATACCCATTTTTATACCGTCAAGTCCGGCATACGGCCTGTGGTAAGAGAATATCCCTTCTCTCATATATATCTGCGAAAGCGCCGCCGGGTTCCAGAC
The DNA here is from genome assembly GCA_043813605.1 of Elusimicrobiota bacterium. GTDB lineage: Bacteria > CG03 > SLGR01 > SLGR01 > JBDRKX01 > JBDRKX01. The sequence goes on from JBDRKX010000132.1 coordinate 6,321, forward strand.
CACTGTCGAAGCATCGTCTGCAGTTGCCACAAACGCTCCGCCCTTGCCGGCTCCCCTTGTACCCCAGCCGGGATCTATGAACGCGCCCTGCAGCGAAGAATAAGCGCCGGAACTTACGATCAGTATCAGTATAAGTAGTTTCTTTAACTTCATTTTGCTATGATCACCGGTCCGTATTTTTCACCGTCAGCTGTCTTTATCCTGTATATATAAAGTCCCGATTCTATCTTTATCTTTCCGCCTTCAGAAGGGTTCCAGACAATAAAAGGGCTGCCGTCCTTTTTCTTGCTGAAAACCCTGTTGCCGCGCACATCCGTTATAACTACTTCTTCCGCTTCACTGCCGAATATCACCTCGGGATTTGACGGTGTCATGAACTTCTGTTCAGGTTCATCCAGCGGTATTGTAACTTCGTACCAGTCTGTCAATGCCGTATTGATGCTGTCCGCAGCGGAGATCTGGTATTTCAGTCCCTGTTTGCCTATCATTTCCATGATAGTACTGTTGGATACTTCTATATCCGCACTGACTGACGCTGTTTCAACCGGAGGAGTATAGTTTACGGTCAGTTCTTCTCCTTCGGGAATACTTTTACAGTAAACCGTAATACCTGATACTTTTATATTGTCCGTTACCGATATACTGAAAACCACAGTGTCTTTACCCAGGTCCCTCTGCGTGATCGGAGTATGCGTTATAACAGGCGGCTGGTTATCGGGTGTCGCAGAGACCGGTCCGGCTGCAGTGCTCAACAGTCCGAAATCGTCTACAGCTTTTATCCAGTAACTGTAATAGAGTGACACATCCGTTATGCTGTCCGTACAGGAATTTGTCCCGGTCACTGTCGCGTAAACGACTGTAAAAGCGTTAGTCGTAGGCGCGGCCGATGCGGAAGCGCTCCTGTAGAGCCAGTATTTATTCACATCTATTTCAGTATTCGCTGTCCATGTGACCTGTATGGAGGAAGAGACCATCGCCGGTACAGCCAGACCTGCAATTGCTGCCGGCGTCTTATTAACAACAGTGGCGGAAGCCTGCGTAATAGCACTAAACGAATTATCGTCATACAAGGACACGTTACCAGCAGCATCATAAACCTTTATAGCAAACCAGTATGTATTATTAGGGTAAAGTTCTGATATCACTTTTGATTCAGTAACACCGGCGTTTGCAGGATTTGGTATATTCCGTTCACCTCTATATCTGTCACCGTAAGACGCTGTTATACTGTTCCACCAGTCTGTTGTATTATTTGATAATGCCGCAATTGAATATGTGGCAAATCTGACTATATAATGTCCGCCAGTATTATTTGCTAAATTATCATGGTCTTCGCTTGGCGATGTCCAGTTTAATAGTATGCCCTGAACAGTCTGTGTAGAATATGCTACAAGATCAGTCACAGCAGCGGGTGTAGTTGTATCGGAAGTTACTGAGTTTCGCACTCTTGGCGTTCCATTTACCGCATTGCTATTTGCATCGAGCCCG